>NZ_JBAUZA010000063.1:0-50199 GCF_049585075.1 Mycobacterium sp. | reverse complement strand
TGGCCGGTTCGACGCCGGGCACCCCGCCCATCAGCGCGCCGCGCCCGCCGTGAGTGCGCATCAGGTGATAGGCACCGACCTGGGCCGACAGCCGGCCGGCGACTTCGCTCATCGGGGCCAGTAGCGGCAACGAGCCGTCGGCGGCCTGCACGGTCTCGTAGGCGATCGATGTGGTGGCCGAAGCCAATAGTGCTTCGGTGCAGGCCTGAGAGGCAGCCAAGTGCAGGTAGGTGAACAACGTCTGCCCGCGCCGCAGCCGGGCGTATTCGATCGGTGTCGGTTCCTTGACCTTGAGCAACAGCTCGGCCTCGGCCCACACGTCGTCCGCCGTGGCGATCAGTTGCGCACCCGCGGCCTTGAAATCGCCGTCGGTGAGTGCTGAACCCTCTCCGGCACCGGCCTGGACCAACACCTCGTGACCGCGGCGGGTTAATTCGGTGACGCCGGACGGCGTGATCGCCACTCGGAACTCGTTGTTTTTGGTCTCGGCGGGAATTCCGACGCGCATATCTCAATTGTGAAGAAAGTTCGACGATCATTCAAAGCAGACGAAGACACATCTGTAGAATTAGGGGATGACCGTAGAAACAACGGAAAGTGGCGTAACCGCCGGGGTGGCATCGAAGGATCTTCGGCCGGCCGTCCTTGACCAGACGGACCGCAGAATTTTGAGCCTGCTGCACGCCGACGCCCGCATCACCAACAGTGCGCTGGCGGCCGAACTCGATATCGCCGCGTCGACCTGTCACGGACGCGTTCGCAGGTTGGTGGATCTGGGCGTCATCCGCGGCTTTTACGCAGACATCGACCCAGTCGCGGTGGGATTGCCGCTGCAGGCGATGATCTCGGTCAGCCTGCAGTCCCACGCCCGCGGCAAGATTCGCGATTTCATTAAGCAGATCCGGCGCAAACCCCAGGTGATGGACGTGTACTTTCTTGCCGGGTCCGACGATTTCATCCTGCACGTAGCCGCGCGTGACACCGAGGACCTGCGCTCATTCGTCGTCGAAAACCTCAACGCCGACGCCGACGTGGCGGGCACTCAGACGTCGCTGATCTTCGAGCACCTGCGCGGCGCGGCTCCGATCTAAAATGCCCGCTGACCTGGGCCGCTGCCTAGGGGATTCCCGATACCGGGGGTACCGGGTATGCTGCTGAGCGAACGCAACTTAGACATTAGGCTCGATTTGTAAAGCGGCTTGAAGGCAGGGATGCATCGTGTTCACCGTCAACGACGACGCCGTCGGTCCGCATCAATCACGTCGGGGGACGCCGACCGATCACGAAAGACTGGTCCTCGAGGCGCGCGACGTCGAGTTCGACTGGGCCAAGCTGCCGTTCCACTACGTGCCGGGTGAGCCGTTCACCACCCACGTCTTCAATGTCCTGCACCTGCTGCTGCCCGCGGGCGAAGAGTTCTTCGTCGACGTGTTCAAAAAGGCCCTGCCGCTGATCAAGGACGACCAATTGCGGCTTGACGTACAGGGATTCATCGGCCAGGAGGCAATGCATTCCCAAGCACACTCCGGTGTGCTGGATTACTTCGCGGCCAACAACGTCGATGTGACACCGTATACCGACCAAATCGACTGGCTCTTCGCAAAGCTGATCGGTGACCGACCCGGCTGGAGTCTGCGACGACGACGCAGCTGGTTGCTCGAGCAGGTGGCGATCGTGGCCGCCGTCGAGCATTACACCGCGATCCTGGGCGAGTGGATTTTGGATACTCCGCAGCATGACGCGATCGGCACCGACCCGGTGATGCTGGACATGCTTCGCTGGCACGGGGCCGAGGAAGTCGAGCACAAGGCCGTCGCATTCGACGTGATGAAGCACCTACGGGCCGGGTACTGGCGGCAGGTGCGTACCCAGTTGGTGGTCACGCCGATGATGCTGCTGATGTGGGTGCGCGGGGTTCGGTTCATGTACTCGGTGGACCGGCAACTGACGCTGGGAACCAAAGCGCGCTGGCGGGATTACTTCAACGCCGCGCGACGTGGCCTGGTGCCAGGGCCGCTGCGGTTCATCCGGGTTATCGGCGCGTACTACAAGCCGAATTTCCATCCGTCACAGCTGGGCGGCGTCGAACGGGCAGTCGACTACCTTGCCATCTCGCCCGCGGCGCGCGCCTCCCATTGAGCCGAGAGAAATCGATGACCCGCGCAGAAGTGACCGCGTCCGACGGCGTCACGCTGGCCGTACACGCCTACACCGAGATCGACCGGCAGCGGCCGACCGTATTGGCGATTCATGGCTATCCGGACAACTACCACCTGTGGGACGCCGTTGCCGCCCACCTCGAAGGCCGTTACAACTTCGTGGCGTACGACGTGCGTGGCGCCGGCGAATCGGAGCGCCCGTCGGCCCGGTCGGGTTACCGCTTCCCCCAACTGATCTCGGATGTCGGTTCGGTGATCGACAGCTTGGGCGTTGGCCAGGTGCACTTGCTGGCCCACGATTGGGGCTCGATCCAGGGCTGGGCCGCAGTGACCGACGACGCGGTGATGAGCAAGATCGCGTCGTTCACGTCGATCTCGGGGCCGCATTTGAACTACGCGGGCAAGTTCTTGCGGTCAGCGCGCAGTCCGCGCGGCGTCTTTGACGTGGTCAGGCAGTTCATGGCGTCGGGATACATCTGGTTCTTTCTGTGCCCCGGCCTGCCAGAATTGATGATTCGGTCCGGGTTAGGCGTCAAAGTGATTGAAGCATTTGGGCGTATCGGCAACACCAGCACCCGGACCCAGGACGCTGCGCCAGTACGGTCAACGGGCGACTACGTCAACGGTCTCAACCTGTACCGGGCCAACATGCCCGGGCCGTTTCTGGCCCCCGGCGCGCAACTGCCCCAGACCAACGTCCCGGTCCAGCAGTTGGTGCCTCGGATGGACCTCTTCGTTACCCCCGCGCTGCAGCGGTTCACCGGCTCAATCCCGCCCCGCAGCAGAGTCGTTCCGATCGAAGGCGGCCATTGGGTAGTGACCTCGCGTCCCGACGTCATCGCCCGGCTGGCCAGCGAATGGATTGATCACGTCGTCAGTGGCGCAGCCGCGCCCAGCGCATCTGTGGTGGGCACCGGGCGCCGCGACGTGCGCGGCAAGCTCGCCTTGGTGACCGGGGCGGGCGCCGGGATAGGCCGGGCCACCGCGATCGAACTGGCCCGCAAAGGTGCCCGAACCGTGCTGATTGTTGACCGCGATCTGGCCGCGGCGAAGGAGACCGCGGCCGCGGTTGAAGATGCCGGCGGCGAAGCCGCGGTTTATCAGGCCGACGTCGGGGATGACACAGCGATGAATACGCTTGCCGCACAAGTCAACGACGAGCACGGCGTGGTGGACATCCTGGTGAACAACGCCGGCATCGGGATGGCGGGCCGGTTCCTCGAGACGACGCCTGCGCATTGGGACAACATCTTGGCGGTGAACCTGCGCGGCGTGCTCAACGGAAGCCGCGCGTTCGGCACGCAGATGGTCGAGCGTGGTCAGGGCGGAACCATCATCAACGTGTCGTCTGCCGCGGCATTCCTGCCGTCAAAGTCGATGATCGCCTACGGCACAACAAAGGCGGCGGTACTGGCGTTCAGCGAATCACTGCGCGCCGATCTGGCCGATGAAGGCATCACGGTCACGGCGGTGTGCCCCGGGTTCGTCAACACGAATATCGCCAAAAGCACCGTCTACGCTGGGATGTCGGCCGACCAGCAGGAGCGCGCCCGTAACAAGGCCGACGCCGCGTACCGTCGTCGCAATTACACACCGGAGGCCACCGCCAAGGCGATCGTCAAGGCCGTCAGAACGGGCCCACCCGTACTACCGATCGCCGCCGAATCCCGGGTTGGCTACGCGCTGCGCCGCATCAGTCCCTCGCTGGTCCGGCTGTTCGCGCGCTACGACCTACGGCAGAGGTAAGGCTGTTGTGACGCAATCGATCTGGGCCAGTCGGCCCACCGACATCTACGGTCGCCGCAAGCGAGATCGTCTCTACACGGCGTTGTGGGGTCTTGGCGCGGTGCTGGGCGGGTTCGCGTCAGCGACTCGGTGGAAACCGTCGCGGGTGGTACCGGTGGGACGGACGCACACCGCCGTCGTCAGCCAACGGGAGCTCGTCGCACCGGATGTGGTCGCGTTGACGCTGACCGACCCGGACGGCGGATTGCTTCCGTCGTGGACGCCGGGCGGGCACATCGACGTCCAGCTGCCGTCGGGCCGTCGGCGCCAATACTCGCTGTGCGGTCCGCCCGGACGCCGGACCGACTACCGCATCGCGATACGCCGGATCGCTGACGGCGGCGGCGGTTCGATCGAGATGCACGATGCATTCGAGGTCGGCGACTCGCTGGTCTTCGAAGGTCCGCGCAACGCGTTCTATCTCGGCGGCCACGAGCACGATGTGTTGTTCGTCATCGGCGGAATCGGCGTGACACCCATTCTGCCGATGATCCGCGCGGCGCAGCAGCGCGGAATCGATTGGCGCGCAGTCTATGCCGGCAGTAGCCGGGAATACATGCCGCTGCTCGATGAGGTGGTGTCGGTGGACCCCGACCGGGTCACGGTATGGGCCGACGACGAGCGGGGGCGATTCGCCACCGCCGACGAATTGCTGGTCGACGCCGGGCCGAAGACTGCGGTTTACGTGTGTGGGCCGACGCCGATGCTGGAGTCGGTGCGCATCGCCCGCGACGCGCACGCCAACGCGCCGCTGCACTATGAGCGATTCAGTCCGGCACCTGTGGTCGATGGCATCACGTTTCAATTGGAACTTGCGCGATCTCAGCGGGTGCTCGACGTTGCTGCCAATCGCTCGGCGCTCGACGTCATGCTCGATGAGGACCCGACGACGGCATATTCCTGCCGACAAGGGTTTTGCGGCACGTGCAAGGTCAAGGTCCTTGCCGGGCAGGTCGACCGCCGCGGCCGCACGGCAGAGGCCGATGACGAGATGCTGGTGTGCGTATCCCGTGCGGCCGGCGGTCGTGTGGTGATCGACGCCTGAGGATGCGTTCTGCGTCGCGAGACGCCGCAATCAGGCTAGGCCGTGTTGCAACCGTGTCCTTCGATGGTCCAGTCGGACTCGGCTCCACTCATCGCGTCGGCATCGGCTGCCGCCAGCGTGTCCCCGTGACCGCCGGCGTAGCCAGCGTTGTTTGTGGGGTCGGGGTCGGTGGCCAGGCTCACGCAGTGGTTGGAGTAGGCCACCACCTTGCAGCTGTTGTCCTTGGCTTGCGCGTTACAGGCCGACACGGCGTCATTTTGGGCTTCGAGTTGGCTAGGCGCGTTGTACTCCAACCGGGCTTTGCCAGTTGTCGTCGAGTAGGCGATTGCCGCCCAGGTGTCTCCGCTGGGTGCAGCATTGGCTGGCGGCGCGATCAGCAACCCTGCTGCTGGCAGTAGCGCAGCCGTGATTATGGCTTTGAGCATGTTGGGGCTCCTTCCTGAACCATCCAACCTATTAAGCACCTGAGAACCTCCTGAGGGAGGGTTTTTCGACAATCCGGTGGCAGACAACTTCCTTTTTCACGACGACGTAGTGCGCTGACGAGCGCTTCTTCGCGTTTTCACAGCGACGGTGTCGCGGCGACTGGGCTGCTTTGTGTCTGGACCCGCTATATCGGGCCGCAATCGCCGGGCCCCAGCGGATAACGCGTTTCAACGCAACGGATCTCGCGGAGCGCGTCGAGGTCAGGGCGCTATGCCGAAGCACGTTCAAGACGCCGCGTAGCAAATCATAGAAACAGCGTGAACAGCAACAAGGGTAATATGGCAAACTTATCGCCGTGCCCGCGCGCCCGGCCAACTACGCGCCGTTTGCTGACCGACCGAATATGCCGGTCTCCCGGCGCTGTCGTCGCTGCCGCCTCCGGCGTTGCCGGGGCGGAGCATCCCGTCGGCGCCAGTCGTTGAGGATCGGAAGCGCACGAACCGGGGTCTGCGAGAGCCCGGGCTAGGCTACAAGTCATGCGGGTAGCAGTGTTGGGATCGAAGGGGAAAGTCGGCGCGACGATGGTCCAGGCGGTGCAGGACGCCGAGGACTTGACCTTGTCCGCCGAGGTCGACGCCGGAGACTCACTGAGCCTGTTGACCGACAACAAAACCGAAATCGTCATCGACTTCACCCATCCTGATGTCGTGATGGACAACCTGAAGTTCCTGATCGACAACGGGATTCACGCTGTCGTCGGAACCACCGGCTTCACCGACGAACGGCTGCACCAGGTGCGGGCGTGGCTGGCCGCCAAACCGGGCGTCTCGGTGCTGGTCGCGCCCAACTTTGCGATCGGGGCGGTGCTGTCCATGCATTTCGCTAAGCAGGCTGCGCCCTTCTACGAGTCGGTCGAGGTCATCGAACTGCATCATCCGCACAAGGCGGACGCGCCATCGGGAACCGCGGCCCGCACGGCCGCACTGATCGCCGAGGCGCGAAAAGAGCTGCCGCCCAACCCAGATGCCACCACCACGAGCTTGCCGGGCGCCCGGGGCGCCGATGTCGACGGTGTCCCGGTGCACTCGGTCCGGCTGGCCGGGCTGGTGGCGCATCAGGAAGTGTTGTTCGGCACCGCGGGGGAGACCCTGACAATCCGCCACGACAGCATGGACCGCGCCTCGTTCGTGCCCGGCGTGCTGTTGGCGGTACGCCAGGTCGCCGAACACCCGGGGCTGACAGTAGGAATTGAATCGCTGCTGAACCTGTAATGACCGGGGCGCGGCGCAATGTGCGCATCCAGCTGATGATCGCGTTCATGTGCGCGGCGCTGCTGGTGTATCTCGGGTTGCTCGGCCGGACGGCCATCCTGATGATCGCCTCCGGGCGTGCCGTCGCAGTCGTTTTGGGTCTGGCGCTGTTGATCTTGCCGGCCATCGGGCTCTGGGCGATGATCGCCACTTTGCGCGCTGGCTTCGCCCATCAGAAGCTGGCCCGGCTGGTCGCCGAAGAGGGGATGGAGCTCGACGTGAGTGCGTTGCCGCGACGGGCGTCCGGGCGAATCGAGCGCGAGGCCGCCGACGCCCTGTTCGACACGGTCCGTAGCGAGTTGGACAGCGACCCGCACGACTGGCGGCGCTGGTATCGACTGGCGCGCGCCTACGACTACGCCGGGGATCGCGGCCGCGCGCGGGAAGCCATGAAGAAAGCCTTGGAGTTACACCGAGAAATGCAGGATCGCGAATGAGCAAGACGCTGTTGATAATTCACCATACGCCGTCACCGTACATGCAAGAGATGTTCGAGTCGGCGGTGTCCGGGGCAACCGATCCCGACATCGAGGGTGTGCAGGTCGTGCGGCGACCGGCGCTGGCGGTCACCCCGACCGACGTGCTGGAGGCCAACGGCTACCTACTCGGGTCCCCGGCCAATCTCGGGTACATGAGCGGCGCCCTCAAACATGCCTTCGACGTTTGTTACTACCCATGCCTGGACGCCACTCGTGGACGACCGTTTGGCCTGTACCTGCACGGCAACGAGGGCACCGAGGGCGCCGAGCGCGGCGTCGACTCGATCACGACCGGCCTGGGGTGGGTGAAAGCCGCTGAGTACGTGGTGGTCTCGGGCAAGCCGGGCAAGGCCGAGCTCGAGGCGTGCTGGGAGCTCGGTGCGACGGTCGCGGCTCAGCTCATGGATTGAGTTGGCCCGCTACGGGTCGATGTGCGTTGGTGGGTTGCTCAAAGCGGGGTCGCCACCGGGCGGATCGTTTACGCTCATCGTGTTGCACTCGGTCACGGCGGGATTCAGCGGCCCGCCCGGGTAGGACGTCAGGCAGCGCTCCCACATCCCGTCGGCGTCGACGGGGCTGTCGCACATCTGCGCAAGTGGATCCGGCCCCGGGTCCAGGCACCCCGCGCTGGCCGGGGGTGCCGTGGCGGTCAGCCCGCCTGCCATCAGCACGGCGGCCAGTCCGCCGATGGTGAAATACCGCATACGCCTCTCCTTTTCTCGAAGGGTCGCCGGCTCAATCGTCTATGTGCGTCGGCGCTGATTCAATCAGCCCTCCGGCGATGAGTACCGCGGCCAGTGCCTGCGAAGATGTATTGCTTAATGGCCCGCTCCCTTTCATCGCGACTGGCAATGAACCTACTGGTTGGCCGGGCCCCGTTTGCTGGGTTTGCCGGAAGTTTGCTGAGCCGCCGAGCCATGGTCACACAAACCGCAGCAACTGACGATGTGAGGCATTGCTGAGGGCCAGCCGATCATGGAGCGAGTGGGCGCGCTGCCCAAGCAGTATTCGGCGCGATTTACTACCCGAGCCTCGACCATTGGGCGGCCCCGCCATACGGTTTATGGGTGCACGGCGACAATGGCACGGTGGGACGCTGGCTGCGGCGCTGATGGAGGACCGGACGTGACGCACATGCCAGATGGCCCGGCTTCTCCTCAGGCCGCGTCGCGGCCCGCATCGTCGCCGTGCGAGGTGACCGAGATTCCACGCGGTGCTAACCCATTCCCGACGACGGGTATCTCCCGTGACGCCGATGGCATCCCGCGTTACGACAACCTACCGGCCACGCTGCTCGACATGCTTGCCGAACACGTCGCCAAAAGGCCCGATAGCGAGGCGGTCATTGAACTCGGCGTCCAACGCTTGACTTACCAACAGTTATGGGATGCCGCCGCACGAGTGGCCGGCGGTTTGCGGGCGGGCGGTCTGCAACCGGGTGAGCGCGTCGCGGTGCGACACCCGGCGGGCATCAACTGGGTGCTGGCGTTCTGGGGCACGATCATGGCTGGCGGCGTGGCGGTGCCGGTGAACACCCGATCGGCCGAACCAGAGGTCGCGTTCGTGTTGTCCGATGCCGGCGCGCGAGTGGATTTGGCCGGCGACACTCCGCTGCCCGACGGCGACCCCTATGTGGCGCGCGGGCTCGATGCCGCCGACGCCGCCGCGATCTTTTACACCTCTGGCACCACCGGCCGGCCCAAAGGCGTTCCAACCACCCACGAGGCGTTCCTCACCAACGCCGAGAACATGCTGCGCTGCGTGGGTCTCGAGCGTGACATCGCTGAGGACTTCCGCACCCTGATCTCAGTCCCGCTGTTCCATGTCACCGGCTGCAACTCGCAACTGCTGACAGCCGCCTACGTGGGCGGGACGTCTGTGATCATGCCCGCGCTGGATCTCACACAATTGATCAAGACACTGGCCGACGAGCGGATCTCATCCATGGTGACCGTCCCCGCGGTTTACGCATTGTTGTTGCGGCACAGCGACTTCGGTGATGCCGACGTATCGGCTGTGCGCTGGGTCGGGTATGGCGGCGCGCCAATCGCGCCGTCGTTGGTCAAGGCCGTGCAGAGTGCCTTCCCGCAGGCCGCCGTGTTCAACGGCTACGGCATGACCGAAACGGCGTCGCTGATGACGGTGCTGCCAAACTCCGACACTGTCGAACACGCCGACTCGGTCGGTTACGCCGTGCCTTCGGTGGATCTCGGCGTTGTCGCCTACGGCGACGAGCCGGGCGTCGGCGAGTTGGTGACGCGGGGGGCCAACGTGACCGCCGGCTACTGGAATCGGCCGGAAGCGACGGCCACCACGATCATCGACGGCTGGCTGCACACCGGGGACGTCGTTCGTGTCGACAACGTGGGCCGGGTGCACATCGTCGATCGACTCAAGGACATCATTAACCGCGGTGGTGAAAATGTGTCCAGCGTCGAAGTCGAAGCAGTGCTGCTGTCGGCGCCCGGTGTTGCCGACGCCTGCGTGCTGGCGGTGCCCGACGAGGTGATGGGGGAGAAGGTGGGCGCAGTGCTGTTCGGCGGGCATACGGAGGTTGATGTGGACGCGGTGCTGGACTACTGCCGCGGACAGCTCGCCGACTTCAAAATCCCGCAATACGTCACGGTTGCGCCCGAAGCACTGCCGCGCAACGCGGGCGGCAAGCTGCTCAAGGGCCAGCTGCGTGAGCATGTTCAATGGGGCCAGGCGCTGCGATGAACCTGCTAGTCGCCAACCGCGGTGAGATTGCCCTCCGAATCATCAGAACCGCAACGGAATTGGGATACGGCACGATCGCCGTCTATGCCGAAGATGACGCCGACAGCCCGCACGTGAACGCGGCCGACGAAGCGATCGGCCTGCCCGGCGCCGGCCCTGGCGCATATCTGGATCACGCCACGATCCTGGCGGCAGCCAAAAAATCCGGCGCTGAGCTGATTCATCCCGGCTACGGGTTCCTCAGCGAGCAGGCGGAATTCGCGCGCGCTTGCGCGACGGCAGGCTACACATTCGTCGGGCCGGACGCCGCCGCGCTCGAACTGTTCGGTAACAAGTCGTCGGCCCGTCGCGCCGCGGTCGCCGCCGGGGTGCCGGTGCTTCCGGCCACCGACGGCCCCAGCAGCGTCGAGGAGATTCGCGCCTTCTTGGCCGACCACCACGACGGGATCGTGATCAAAGCGCTCGCCGGTGGCGGTGGCCGCGGCATGCGAATAGTCCGCGGCGCCGACCAAGTTGACGATGCCTACCGGCAATGCGCCGCCGAAGCCCAGCTCGGCTTCGGTGACCCGGCTCTGTTTGCCGAGGCGCATCTGGCCAACGCGCGGCATATCGAGGTCCAGATTGTGGCAATGCCGTCTCGTGCCCTGGCACTTGGCGACCGTGACTGCAGCATTCAGCGGCGTTACCAGAAGCTAGTCGAAATCGCTCCGGCACAGGGTATTTCCACAGCGCTGCGCCGTGACCTACACCGGGCCGCTGCTCAGCTGTGCGCGCAGGTCGACTATCGCGGAATCGCGACGGTCGAGTTTCTGGTTGCGGGTGACCAGTTCGTCTTTCTCGAAGTCAATCCGCGGATCCAGGTGGAGCACACCGTCACCGAAGAGGTCACCGGGATCGACCTGGTCGCGATGCAGCTACGAATCGCCAGCGGTGCATCATTCCACCAGTTGAGATTGCCGGCCGGGATCGTCGCCGACGGCAAGGAAGTCGTCGGTGCGCCCGCCGCGGTGCGCGGTATCGCGATCCAGACGCGGGTCAATATGGAGACGCTTGCACCTGACGGGTCGGTCATTCCGACGGCGGGTACCCTCACGGTGTTTTCGCCGCCGAGTGGGCCCGGTGTGCGCGTCGACACCTTCGGGCGTCCCGGACTGACGCCGAGTCCGCGTTACGACTCGTTGCTGGCCAAAGTGATTACCCGGGTTCGCGGTTCTTCGTTCTCCGGGGCGCTGCGCAAGGCGCAGACGGCTCTGGCGGAATTCGGGATCGAGGGGATCCGCACCAATATCGGGTTCTTACAAGAAATCTTGTCGCACAGTCAAACCCACACCGGCCCGGTCACCACAGGCTTCGTCGACGAAAACCTGTCCGCCCTTGTCGGTGCCGCGCAGTCCCGGCGTCGTGAGTCTCGAATCGCGCCGCTCGAACTGTATCCGGGTGAGGAAGTGCTGCGCGCACAGCTGGCCGGCACCGTTGTGGAGGTAGCACCGGAAGGCGCCGAGTTTGCGGCCGGCGCTCAGTTGGTCATGCTCGAGGCGATGAAGATGCAGCATGTGCTGACCGCGCCCGACGCGGTGTGCACAGTGCGGACTCTGGTGGCGCCGGGGCAAGTCGTCGGGACCGGAGACCCGTTGGTGGTGTTCACCCGTACCGGGGCGGGCGCGCAAGCCGAGGGCGTCACCGACGTCGACCTGGATCGGCCGCGCGCTGATCTGGACGAGGTCCGCCGCCGCCACCTGCTCACTCTCGACGAGGGCCGTCAAGCGGCAATTAATAAGCGGCACAAGCAAAACCGGCGCACTGCCCGAGAGAACATCGCCGACCTGGTCGATCCGGGCAGCTTCGTCGAGTACGGTGCGCTGACGCTGGCGGCGCAGCGCAGCAGGCGTTCCGAAGACGACCTGATCGCCAACACTCCGGCCGATGGCCTGGTGGCCGGGGTGGCGACCATCGGCGGCGCCGAGACCGCGGTGCTGTCCTACGACTACACCGTGCTCGCCGGCACACAAGGCATGCGCAACCACGCAAAAACCGATCGGGTCTTCGACCTGGCTGCGCGTAGGAAGCTGCCCGTGGTGCTGTTCGCCGAAGGCGGCGGTGGCCGACCGGGTGACACCGACCTGGCCAACATCGCCGGTCTGGATGTGCCGACGTTCCGCACACTGGGCGCACTCAGCGGCCGAGTGCCGTTGGTGTCAATCGTCTCCGGGCGTTGCTTTGCGGGCAATGCCGCCCTGGCCGGCACGTGCGACGTGATCATCGCTACCCCCGACGCCAACATCGGCATGGGCGGTCCGGCCATGATCGAAGGCGGCGGGCTCGGCGAGTACCGGCCGGAGGACATCGGGCCCATCGACGTACAGCGGCGCAACGGGGTTGTCGGGTTGGTGGCGCGCGACGAGGCGCACGCGGTGTCGCTGGCCAAGCAGTACCTGTCGTATTTCCACGGCAACATCGACAACTGGGAAGCGCCCGATCCGCGACGGGCGCGACATGTCGTCCCGGAGAACCGGTTACGGGCCTACGACGTGCGCCATGCGATCGAATCAGTGGTGGACGTCGGGGCGGTCCTGGAGCTGCGGCCCGACTACGGAGTCGGAGTGGTCACCGCGCTGGTACGCGTCGAAGGCGTGCCGTTCGGTTTGCTGGCCAACAGCAGTCATCATCTCGGCGGGGCCATTGATGCCGAGGCCGCGGACAAGATCGCCGACTTCCTCACGTTGTGCGAATCGTTTGGCCTGCCGATCATTTCGTTGTGTGACACACCGGGCTTCATGGTCGGTCCGGATGCCGAGGTGCATGCGGCAGTCCGGCGGTTCAGCCGATTGTTCATCGTCGGTGCTCGCCTGACAGTTCCATTCGGGATGATCATCCTGCGTAAGGGTTACGGGCTGGGGGCGATGGCCATGGCCGGCGGTTCGTTCCATGCTCCGGAGTTCACGGTCGCCTGGCCGACCGGGGAGATCGGCGGGATGGGCCTGGAAGGTGCTGTGCGACTGGGATTCAGCAAGGAGCTGGCTGCCGTCACCGATCCGATCGAACGGCAGACCCTGTTCGACAAATTGGTCGAGGCTGCCTACCAGCACGGCAAGGCGCTGACGTCGTCCACTACTTTCGAGCTCGACGACGTGATCGACCCGGCCGACTCCCGTTCGTGGATCACGAGGCTGGCACGGTAGTTGCGCATCATGGCTCTATCCCGCGCTTGCGGAGGGGTCGATGTTCTGGTTGAGGTGAAAGAAATTACCGGGGTCGTATCGTCGCTTCAGTTCGACGAGCCGTTCGTAATTTACGCCATAGGCCTGCCGAACGCGGTCGTGGTCATCGGCGGATAGGTAGTTCGTGTAGCAGCGGTTCGCCATGTGCGGTGCGAGCGCCTCGAAGGTCGCGCGTGCCCACTCGATGCACGTGTCGGTGTCAGATGGGTCGATCCATTGGGAGATGAGCAGCAGGTTGTGCCCACGTTCGCGATGTGGGTAGGCGGTGCTGGTCGGGTCAATCCGGGTTGCTGCGCCGTGGAAATCCTCGATGATTAGCGCGCACAAGTCAGTTGGGGCCCGTTCGAACGCCTCGACGAGAGTTGCGATCGCCGCGTCGGTGAGCTCGGTGAAGAACGCGGACTTCCAATAGTTGAGCGTTCCCGGGTTGAAGAGCCAGTCGACGCCGGTGTTCGTGACCTGGTACGGCACCCGTTGAATCATGTCTGCGGCGGGGGCGCCAAACCCGCGGAGTGCGCGGACGTCAGTCTCGGCCTGGTCGTGGTCCTGTCCGCAGTGGCAGATCGCGACCGCGCAGAGCTTCGTGCCGGAGCCATCGGGCGCGGGCAGGAAGGCGGCCTGGGTCCCGAGCTCGTCAGGCAACTCGGCGCAGAAGTCGCGATAAAACGAGAGCAGCGAGGGCGCGGCGTCGAGGACATGCAGCACTGGTCCGCTGAGAACGCTTTTCACCGGGTGCGCGCGCAGCTCGAAAGACGTGACTATGCCGAAGTTGCCGCCGCCGCCGCGGATCGCCCAGAACAGATCTGGGTTGTCCTCGTCGCTGGCAGTCACCACCTCGCCGGAGGCGAGCACAATCTCTGCAGCGAGGAGGTTGTCGGCCGCTATGCCGTAGCGTCCCATCAGCCAGCCCTGGCCGCCTCCGAGTATGAGGCCGGCGATTCCCGTGCTCGACACCACACCGGTCGGGGTCGCGAGACCGAATACACCGGTCGTACGGTCCAGCTCTCGGATCGTGACGCCGCCCTGTGCGCGGACGGTGGGTTGGAGGGGATCGACGTGGATCGCTTTCATCAGCGAAAGGTCAGTCATCACTCCGCCTTCGGTGACCGACTTGCCGGCGACGTTGTGGCCGCCGCCGCGAACGGATACCTCAAGCCCGGCATCCCGTGCTGTATTGACCGCGTCAATCACGTCGGCGGTGTTCAAGCACCGCGCGATCAATGCGGGCCTCTTGTCGATCAGGCCGTTGTGAATCCCGCGCGCGACATCGTAGTCCTGGTCCTCTGGGGTCAAGATCTGCCCGGAAAACCTCTCTGCTAGGGACGTGACGTACGCACTCGTCGTCATATCGGCGGACGCTACACCCGGTCCGTTGTAATTGGCCGACCTTCGACGTGACGGCGGACCTGACCGACATACGCTTAACGGGCCCTGTGTCTTGCGGATTGTCAACCCGGCCGCGATCTCGGCCCGCGATAAAAGAGGATGCGCTTATGAAGGTTGCCGACAAGGTCGCCATTGTCACCGGCGGCGGCAACGGCATCGGCAGCGCGTTGGCCACCAAGCTGGCACAGCACGATGCCCGCATCGTCGTGGCTGACATAAACTCCAGCGCCGCCGACGCAGTGGCCGGTGCGATCAACGCCGAGCGGCCCGGTGCGGCAATCGCTGCGGGTGCCGATGTCACCGACACCGCACAGATCCAGCGGTTGATCACGCTTGCCGAGAGCGGATTCGGCCCGGTCGACCTGTATTTCGCGAATGCGGGCATCACCGGCGCTCCCGGCTTGGACGTCAGTGAGAAGGAATGGGACCGGTCCTTCGACGTCAACGTGCGGGCACATATCCGCGCGGCCCAATTGCTGGTACCGGGCTGGGTCGAGCGGGGGGAGGGCTACTTCGTTAGCACCGCCTCGGCGGCGGGGCTACTCACCCAACTCGGAGCGGCGGCCTACGCGGTTACCAAGCACGCCGCCGTCGGCTTCGCCGAATGGTTGAACATCACCTACGGCGACCAAGGCGTGCGGGTGAGCTGTTTGTGCCCGATGGGCGTGAACACCAAGCTGTTATATGAGGGCGAGCAGTCCGGTGACCCGCTCGGTGACCTGGCCACCCGAGCGGTGACCGCCGCAGGCAATGTGCTTGAGCCAGCCGATGTCGCCGACGCTGTGCTGGCGGCCATCGAGGAGGAGCGTTTCCTGATTCTTCCGCACGCTAGCGTGCTGGACATGTACCGGCAAAAAGGCACCGACTACGACCGTTGGCTAAACGGCATGCGCCGCTACCAACGCAGCCTGTTAGAGGAGGCGCAATGAGCTCACCGGAGCTAGACGGCCGAACCGCGATCGTCACCGGGGCGTCGCGAGGTATCGGCTTGGCCATCGCGCAGCGACTGGCCAACGCCGGCGCCAACGTGGTGCTTACCGCCCGCAAGCAGGACAGCGCAGACGCGGCTGCCGAGCAGGTCGGCGGCAATGCCATTGGCGTGGCCGCTCACGCTGTGGACGAGGACGCCGCTAAACACTGCGTCGAGCTGACACTCGACCGTTTCGGCGGCATCGACATCCTGATCAACAACGCCGGCACCAACCCGGCGTATGGGCCGCTGATCGAGCAGGACCACGCCCGCTTCGCCAAAATCTTTGAGGTCAACCTTTGGGCGCCACTGCTATGGACCTCGCTCGCGGTCAAGGCGTGGATGGGCGAGCACGGCGGCGTCGTCGTCAACACCGCTTCTATCGGCGGCCTGCATCAGTCGCCGAACATGGGCATGTACAACGCCACCAAGGCGGCGTTGATTCACGTAACCAAGCAACTGGCGCTTGAACTTTCACCACACGTGCGGGTGAATGCGATCTGCCCGGGTGTGGTTCGCACCAGGCTCGCCGAGGCGCTGTGGAAGGACCACGAAGATGCCCTGTCGGCGTCGTCCGCGGTGGGGCGCATCGGCGAGCCGTCCGACGTCGCGGCCGCGGTCGCCTTCCTGGTATCGGATGAGGCCAGCTGGATCACCGGCGACACCATGGTGATCGACGGCGGCCAACTACTCGGTGATGCGGCGGCGTTCCGATGAGCACTGGTGAGCAGGCCGAGCAGGCAATCGCCGAGGACCTGCGTGCCCGGGTGCGAAGGCTGCTCGACGAGCACGACCCGGCGAGCAGCGATCCCCGGGATTTCCTGGCGGCACGCTTCGATGCCGGGCTGGCCTGGGTGCACTTCCCGCGTGGATCCGGCGGGCTCGACCTGCCGCGAAGCTTCCAGTCGCAGGTCGAAGCCGATTTAGCTGCGGCGGGTGCGCCGCCGGGAGGCGGACCACACAACGGCATCGGGATGGGCATGGCGGCGCCGACCATTGCCGCGTTCGGCAGCCCGGAGCAGCAACGAAACTTCCTGCGGCCGTTGTTTACCGGCGAGCACTTCTATTGTCAATTGTTCAGTGAGCCGGGTGCCGGGTCGGACCTGGCCGGGGTTTCCACCCGCGCGTTGCGTGACGGCTTGGAAAAAGACGCAGACTGGATTGTCAACGGTCAGAAGGTCTGGACGTCGAGCGCGCAGAAAGCCCAGCGAGCGATCCTGGTCGCACGGACCGACCCGACCGTTCCCAAACATCAAGGCCTGACCTATTTTGTCTGCGACATGACCGATCCCGGCGTCGATGTGCGCCCGCTCCGTCAGATCACCGGCGAAGCCGAGTTCAATGAGGTGTTCCTGACCGATGTTCGAGTGCCCGACGCGAACCGGCTCGGCCCCGAGGGCGGTGGCTGGAAGGTCGCGACGACGACGCTGAATAACGAACGCATGGCCATCGGCTCGATGGCCGGCATCACGCGGGAAACGGGGATGATCGGTAAGGTCACCGGCGCATGGCGGGCCGAACCGCAGCTGCGCGATCCGGCGATGCACGACGAGCTGATGCGGCTATGGGTGGAAGCCGAGGTCGCCCGGCTGACCGGGCTGCGACTGCGCCAGCGGCTCACCGCCGGCCAGCCCGGGCCGGAGGGCGCCGGCATGAAAGTGACGTTCGCCCGTCTGGCGCAGGCGATTTCGGGCTTCGAGATCGAGCTGCACCCCGAATCCGGCCTGCGTTATGACGATTGGACCATGCGTCAACCCGACGGGGTCGATTTCACTGGGCGTGAACCGGGATATCGCTACCTGCGGGCGAGGGGCAATTCGATCGAGGGCGGAACGTCGGAAATCCTGCGCAACACCATCGCCGAGCGCATCCTCGGCCTGCCGCCGGAACACCGGGTCGACAAGGACATCGCATTCAAGGATCTAGACCGATGAGCGACTTGCTGTACTCCGACACCGAGGAAGCACTGCGG
The DNA here is from genome assembly GCF_049585075.1 of Mycobacterium sp. GTDB lineage: Bacteria > Actinomycetota > Actinomycetes > Mycobacteriales > Mycobacteriaceae > Mycobacterium. The sequence continues at coordinate 32,731 of NZ_JBAUZA010000063.1, read as the reverse complement.
GACAGCGTGCGCCGCCTGTTCGCCGACCGGTGCCCCGCGGAATCGGTAGTGAGCGCCTATGGCCCTGCGGCGCATGACTTTTCCAATGTCTGGCACGCTCTGGCGGCCGATCTGGGTATGGCCGGGTTGCTGGTGCCTGATCAATTCGGCGGGGCGGGCGCGGGTGCGCGTGAGGCGGCCGTCGTCATGGAAGAGATCGGCCGAGCCGTCGCTCCGGTGCCATTTCTGTCCAGCGGGGTGCTCGCCACTGTCGCGCTGCTAGAGGCCGGGGACACCGAGACGGTCAAAGGATTGGCCGCGGGTTCGCTGACCGCTGCGCTGACGGTGCCACTGTCCACCCCGCCCGACGACACGGTCGCCGGAGTCGGTGTCAGCGGCAGTGCCAGTGGGCTGACCGGACGAGTTACCAGTGTGGCCGGTGCCAGCGAGGCCGACGTGCTGGTGGTGCCGGTGGCCGGACCGGACGGGCTGGAGCTGCACACCGTCTCCCGCGACGCGGCGGGCGTCGACGTGTCGCCGATACTCACCTTGGATATGACGAGACCGCTTGCGAATATTGAGTTTTCGTCGGCTGCATCGTCGCGCGTCGGTGCTGGCGACGCCGCTGTGCGGGCGGCACTGCAGACGGGCGCGGCCCTGCTCGCCTCAGAGCAGCTGGGTATTGCGCAGTGGTGCTTTGACACCACGCTGGCTTATACCAAGCAGCGCAAGCAGTTTGGCCGAGCGATCGGGTCATACCAAGCCATCAAGCACCGTCTGGCCGATCTGTGGATCGAACTCAATTCTGCTGCCGCAGCCGCCCGATACGCCGCCGACACCTGCGCGCGCCGAGACGACGACGCAACGATCGCCGCCGCCGTCGCGCAGGCTTACTGCAGCGATGCGGCCGTGCACGCCGCCGAGGAATGCGTTCAGCTGCACGGCGGCCTCGGGATGACGTGGGAGTACCCGGCGCATCTGTACCTGAAGCGGGCGAAGAGCGATCAGCTGGCGTTCGGCACCGCCTACCGCCACCGCGCCCGGTTGGCCGAACTGGTTGACCTGCCGCTGTCGTGACTAGAGGAGACAAAGTGGATAAGCGCATCCTCGGTGAGAACCTCGAGGTGTCGGCAATTGGGTTGGGCTGCATGGGCATGAGCCGCGGCTTCGGACCGTCGGGGTCCAGAGCGGAGATGATCGAGGTAATCCGCGCCGCCGTCGACCGCGGCGTCACTTTCTTCGACACCGCCGAAGCCTATGGTGACAACGAGGAATTGGTGGGCGAGGCCCTGGCGCCGTTCGCGCGACAGGTGGTGATCGCGACCAAGTTCGGCTTCAAATTCGCCGCCGACGGCAACATCGCCGGACTGGACAGTCGACCCGAGCACATCAAAGAGGTTGCCGACAACTCCCTACGGCGGCTCGGCGTGGAGAGCATCGACTTGCTCTACCAGCACCGGGTGGACCCCGAGGTTCCGATCGAGGATGTGGCCGGAACGGTCAAGGAGCTGATCCAAAACGGCAAGGTGAAGCATTTCGGGATGTCAGAGGCGTCAGCCCAGGCCATTCGTCGCGCCCACGCGGTGCAACCCGTGACCGCGGTGCAAAGCGAGTACTCGTTGTGGTGGCGAGAACCCGAAGCCCCCGACACTGGGGTGCTGCCGACGCTGGCCGAACTCGGCATCGGCTTCGTGCCGTACAGCCCGCTTGGCAAGGGCTTTCTCACCGGAAGTATCAGCGAGAACACACAATTCGACAAATCTGACATCCGCAACAGCATTCCCCGGTTTGCCGCCGACGTCCGCGAGGCCAACCGCGCCGTAGTGGACCTGCTGCAGACGATCGCGGCCGGCAAGGGCGCGACACCCGGCCAGATCGCGTTGGCATGGCTGCTTGCGCAGCAGCCGTGGATCGTGCCGATCCCCGGCACCCGGCGCTTAGAACGTCTGGCGGAAAACCTCGGGGCAGCTGATGTCGAGCTGACCGCCGAGGACCTACACGAAATCGACGGCGCCGCAGCAGGTATCGAGGTGCAGGGCGCGCGTTATCCCGACTTCATGCAGCGGTTGATCGGCCGCTGACTCGGCGGGCCACCTCGCCATACCGCTCGTAACGCTCCGGATCGCCAACGGCGTTGTACAGCACCAGGCGCGTCGCGGTCGCGGCGTATTTATCTATCAGCGCGTCGGCCAACTTGTCCCACGTCGACTCGGTGGCGAACGCGGCGACGTGGTCGTCGCTGACCTGGGCCGCCATGCCGGCGAAGTCGCCGGCCTTTTGCTTCTCCCGAATCCGGGCTGTCGTGCCCTCGAACCCAGCCTCGTCCCAGATGAAGGCGTAGTTGGGTGTGCTTCCGTAGAAGGCCATGCTGGCGCGCACGATTTCTCGTTGCTTTTCCCGCTCTTCGTCGGTGTCGCCGACGATCGTCATCACCGGCACGATGATCGCGATGTCCGCCTCCGAGCGTCCCGCCTTCGCTGCTCCCTCGGCCACGTCCGGCAGGACGTGACGGGCCAGATAGCCGGGCTCGCCGATCGGATGGACATGCACCCCGTCGGCGACCTCGCCCGCCATCCGCAGCATCCACGGATTCACTGCGGCGATATCGACTTTCGGGTCGGGAGCGTCAATCGGCCCCGGGCTCCACTGCGGAGTAATGAAATCGAGGTCGTAGAACTCACCGTGGTGGTCGAGCTTTCCGCTGCGGAAGGCCGAGAAGCACGCCTTGACTGCGAGCAGGTAGTCACGCAGCCGCGGACCCGGCCGCTCGAACGCCACGCCGTAGCGCCGCACAACATGAGTGCGGACCTGCGTGCCCAGCCCCAGTCGGAACTTTCCGCCGGTCGCGTCCTGAAGTTCCCACGCCGTGGCTGCGGTGATGAACGGGCTGCGCGGAAAAGCCACCGCGACACCCGTCGACAACTCGAGCCCGGGCGCAGCCTGCGAGGCCACCGCGGCGTTGAGATACGCCGTCCGGCCCGTCTCGGTGAACAACAGACCGGAGAACCCCGCGGACTGCGTTCGTCGGGCCAGGTCACCAGTCTTGCCGAGCGGCCCCGGAACCGTCATCGCGTCGACGTACATCCTCGGAGCCTACGGCTCGTCTATCCGCCCAGGTGCGCGCCGAAGAAGTCGCGCGTCGCCGCCCAGTGCCGGTCGGCCGCGGCGACGTCGTAGGGCCCGTTGTCCGGTACCGCGAACCCGTGCGCGGCCGGGTAGGTCTCGATCGTGTGCTCGACGCCCGCCGCCGTCAGCGCCTTCTCGAGTTGCTCGGCGTGATCGGCGGTGAACGATCCGTCGTTCTCCGCGCCGCCCACGTAGATCGCGGCCTGGATCGCGTCGGCCCGCAGATGAGGGCTGTCCTCGCTGTCGGTCACCAGGCCGCCGCCGTGGAAGGACGCCGCTGCGGCGACCCGGTCCGGTACCCGCCCGGCCACGGTGAACGATGTCCGGCCACCCATGCAGTAGCCAGTCGTGCCGAACTTGTCGCCGCTGACCTCGGGGCGGGCGGCCAGGTAGTCGAAGAATGCGCCGGCGTCCATCACCATCCTGTCCTGTGTCACGCTGCCCATCATCGACATCAGCCGCTTGCGCTCTTCGGGATCGCTGAATGCGGTCTTCATGTCGATCGGCTGCCAGTCGCCCAGGCGGTAGTAGATGTCGGGCACCAGCACCGCGTAACCGAAGTCGGCCAGCTTGGCGCCCATCTCGTCGAACGTGTCGCGCGGCCCGCCGGCGTCGGGGTACATGACCACGCCGGGCCAGGGCCCCTCGCCCTCAGGGGTGAACAGGCCGACGGTGCACGCGCCGTCGGCAGTGGTGATGGTATCGGTGATATTCGGCATGGCTACCGTTTTACTCCGCGGGTTTCGACGTACGCTGGGGGGCGTGCCAATCGCCACGCCGTACGAGGATCTGCTGCGGCGGGTACTCGAGCGGGGCACGCCCAAAGCCGACCGCACCGGCACCGGCACCCGCAGCCTGTTCGGTCACCAGATGCGATACGACCTATCGGCCGGCTTCCCGCTCATCACCACCAAGAAGGTGCACCTGAAGTCGGTGGTCTACGAGCTGCTGTGGTTCTTGCGCGGCGACGCCAACGTCGGCTGGTTGCAGCAGCACGGAGTGACGATCTGGGACGAATGGGCAAGCGACACCGGCGATCTCGGTCCGGTCTACGGAGTGCAGTGGCGATCTTGGCCGACTCCGTCCGGTGAACACGTCGACCAGATCAGCGCAGCGCTGAAGCTGCTGCGGACCGATCCGGATTCCCGACGCATCATCGTGTCGGCGTGGAACGTCGGCGAGATCCCGCAGATGGCGTTGGCGCCGTGCCATGTGCTGTTCCAGTTCTACGTGGCCGACGGCCGGCTCAGCTGTCAGCTCTATCAGCGCAGCGCCGACCTCTTCCTCGGTGTGCCGTTCAACATCGCCAGCTACGCGCTGCTGACCCACATGATGGCCGCGCAATCCGGTTTGGCGGTCGGCGAGTTCATCTGGACCGGCGGAGATTGTCACATTTACGACAACCACGTCGAGCAGGTCGCCCAGCAGCTCAGCCGCGACCCCCGGCCGTACCCGGAACTCGTTCTAGCGCATCGTGATTCGATTTTCGACTACACCTACGACGATATCGTCGTGCAGAACTACGATCCACATCCCGCGATCAAGGCACCCGTCGCCGTATGACGCGACACGACGATGATGCCGGCGTAGCCGGGATCGAGGAGTGGCGCACGTGACCCAGCTGATCTGGGCTCAATCGACGTCGGGGATCATCGGTCGCGCTGGCGGTATTCCGTGGCGACTGCCCGAGGATCAGATCCGCTTCAAAGCGCTCACGATGGGTCACACCGTGGTGATGGGCCGGCGCACCTGGGAGTCGCTGCCGGCGAAGTTTCGGCCACTGCCGGGCCGCAGAAACGTGGTGTTGACCCAGCAGGCCGGCTTCACTGCTGACGGCGCGACGGTGGTGCGGACTCTCGACGAGGCGCTGACCGATCCCGACACCTGGGTGGTGGGCGGCGAGCAAATCTATACGCTGGCGATGGCGCGGGCCAGCCGGTGCGAGGTCACCGAGGTGGAAATCGACCTGCCCCGCGATGACGGCGACGTCGTCGCCCCGGTGCTCGATGAGGCGTGGGTCGGTACAGCGGGGGAGTGGGAGACCAGCCGCACCGGGCTGCGGTACCGGTTTCACACCTACCTTCGCCGCTAAGCGCTCGTGACCTGCACCGGCGACGACCGTGCCATACTCGACCTCGGGGGTTGGGTCCACGGGGTGCACCAGGCGATTTCAGAAGGGGGAAGTAGTTTTGGAACCCGAATCCGCGAACACATTCACTCGCAGATTCCGAGGATACGATCCGGCTGCGGTTGACGCCCACATCGAAATGTTGACCACCAAGCAGCAATTGGTGCTCGACGACGTCGAGAGCCTTCGGGCGCGGTTGAAGGAACTCGGGGATGAGGCAGTCGGCCTGCGAAAAGAGGTCGCGCTGCTCACCGAAACCTCGCCGTCACCGCACGCGATGCAACAACGGATGGCGAATATGCTGCGGCGCGCCGTCGACGAGGTCGCCGAGATGCAGGCCGAGGCGCGAGCCGAGGCGGAAGCGCTGATCGCGGCGGCCGAGGCCGAGGTCGAAGCCGAGCAGCGAAAGCACAAGGACCAGGTGGCCGACCTGATCGCGCAGCAGAAGGCCCTGGAAGTCGAGTATGCGAACTCCAAGGAAAAGCTTGAGGCCGAGCTGGCCAGCATTCGTGACGACGCCCAGGCAGAGCGTGAGCAACTCTTCGCCGATGTAAAGCTCGAGGCCGATCATTATCGCGAGCAGGCTCGCCGGGCGGCGGACGAGGCGATCCAGCAACGGGTCAAGGTCCTGGAGCATTTGATGGGTGTTTACCGCGACCTGGAAGCGGTTCCGGCCGATCTGGAGTTGGCATACCAAGAACTGAAGAATCCGCCGGGGGACTGAGCCGCCGTCGCAAAGACGGGCGAGAGTGTCGGTACCGAGCGGTATTCTCGGCGCCGTGTCGACCAGTTCCCCCAAGCTGACCGCTGCGCAAGCCCGGCGGATAGCCGTTGCGGCCCAGGGTTTTAGCGAGCTGCGGCCCACCGGTGCGGTAACCCGGGCGCATTTGCGGCGGTTGATCTCACGCATCCAAGTGCTGCAATTGGATTCGGTGTCGGTGGCTGTACGCGCGCATTATGCGCCGGTGTTCAGTCGGCTCGGGCCCTACGACCGTGGCGTACTGGACCGGGCGGCCTGGGAGCATTCAGCCCGCTCACCACGACTTTTGGTGGAGTACTGGGCGCATGAGGCCGCGCTGATGGCGGTCGACGACTGGCCATTGCTGCGCTGGCGGATGCGCCAATATCAGCACGGCCGGTGGGGCACCCACATCGTGAAGGCCAACCCGAAGCTCGCCGACAAGATCGTCACCGCCATCGCCGAGCTCGGCCCGAGTACCGCGGGGCAGATCGAGGCGTATCTGGCGGCGGGGACGCGTGGTCCGAGGGGAGACTGGTGGGGAGGCCGCACCGACACCAAGTGGGTCGCCGAAGCGCTTTTCTCGTCCGGCGTGCTCACCACGGCGACCCGGGTCGGGTTCGCCCGGCACTACGACCTGACCGAGCGGGTGCTGCCGCCCGAGGTGCTGGCGCGGGAGGTTGACGAGCAAGATGCCATCCGAGAGCTGACGCTGCGGGCGGCCGGAGCGCTGGGGGTGGGCACCGAGGCCGACATCCGCGACTACTTCCGGTTGGCCGCAGGGCAGGCCAAGCCGGCGGTCGCCAAGCTGGTGGCCGACGGCGAGCTGGAGCAAGTCGAGGTTGCGGGCTGGTCGGCGCCAGCGTATTTGGTTGCAGGACAAACTATTCCGCGGCGTGACCGTGGCACGGCGCTGCTGTGTCCGTTCGACCCGCTGATCTTTTTCCGGCCACGGGTGCAGCGCCTATTCGAATTTCATTACCGCATCGAGATTTACACTCCCGCGGCGCAGCGCCAGTACGGCTACTACGTCTGGCCGTTTCTGCTCGACGGTGAGTTGGTGGGGCGGGTAGACCTCAAGGCCGACCGCACCGCGGACGCCCTGCACGTCGTAGCTGCGTTCATCGAACCCGACCGCTCGCCCTCTCAGGTGGCCGCGGCACTGGCCGATGAACTGGCGGCGATGGCGTCGTGGCTCGGATTGGCCGGCGTCACGGTCGGCAAGCGCGGCGACCTGGCGGGCGAGCTGCGAAAGAAACTGCAATCGCGATGACGTCGGGTAAGCGTGTGCAGCTGCCGCCAGCTCCGGAGCTGACCGATGGGTCCGACCTGCTGTTGCGGTTGCCGCGTGTCGGCGATGTGGACGACATCGTTGCGCAGTGCCGCGACCCCGAGTTTCAGCGCTGGACGACCATCCCGGTGCCATATAACGAGGCCGACGCACACGAATTTCTGCGCCGGGTCGAAGAGGGCTGGCAGGCCAACGTGGCGGTGCTCGCCATCGCATACCGCGAGCGCTTCTCCGGCAGCGTGGATTTGCGGTTCGACGGCGTCGGCGGCGCTGAAGTGGGCTTCGGGCTGGCCCCGTGGGCACGGGGCAACGGTGTGATGACGCGCGCGCTACGGCTGGTGTTGGCTTGGGGTTTCGGGATACCAGGCATCCAGGTGGTGTACTGGCGCGCGCAAGTCGGCAACTGGCCGTCCCGTCGCGTTGCGACTCGGTGCGGCTTCCGCATGGAGGGGACCGTCCGCGGGCTGCTCGAGCAGCGTGGCGAGCGACGCGACGGCTGGATCGGTTCGTTGCGCCGCGGCGAGCCGCTGACCGGCACCGTCGAAGAACCGGCTCAGGGCAGATAAAGCCCGCGAATACGGTGGAAACGGCTGCGTCCAAGCAGCGCGTTAGCGGCCTGCAGCCCCGACATCACAGCTGCCTCGATGCAGCCCGCGTTCATCCCACAATCTGTCCAGTCGCCGGCCAATACCAAGTTGTCGTAACCACTTTCGTCGGGTCGCAACCGGTATTGATCACTGCCGGGCAACGACTGCACGTAGCGGTCAGACGGGTCTATATTCACGCTGACGTGCTGGGTGGCCAACGCCTCGCGCCCTCGTTCACCGTTCACGCCGCAGAGCAGATGCCAGCCGAAGCCCGCTTCGGTGACAGCGTTCGGAAGGTATAGCCCGACATGACGATCGAGAAATCCGACGGCCGCGGAGTGCACCTGGTCGGTGTATCGACGCACGTAACAGAAAGGGTCATCCGTTGTGGGCCAGGGAGCGTCGAGACTGCCGCAAAAGTACGCGACGGCACCGGGATGTTCTGTGCGCGGCCAATCTTCGGCCCATAATGTCTGGGGCATCGAGGCCCAGGTATCGAATGGCGGCAAGTAGCCGCTGACGGTCGCACCGGGTGTGTTGCAGCCGAGTGACTCCTCGTCCGGTCGTAGCCAGATCTGGAAGGCCTGGGTCGCCACGGTGCGGACGTGCGTGGTCATATCACGCCATTCCTGGCGATCGTCGATGAGCTCGCCGGCCACCATCGGGACCATCCCAATCGACACGGCAAGCACCACATGATCGAAATCGACACCATGTCGCAGTGTCCGTATCTCGACGTCGTCATGTGCGCCGAAATGCGATTCCGCCGTATTCAGCCCAGCGGTTGTGCGGAGCTGTTCGGTGAGGGGCTGTTTCGGGAACACCGGTAGCCCGCGAATCCTGCTAAGCGGCTCGTAGTGTTCAAGGCCGTCGGCCAGTTGGGCTTGGCGGGCCATCGTTATCGTGGCGATCGACTGACGCGCGGTATCTAAGTGCAGCGCGTCGAGACGGTGGAAGAATTCGAATTTCACACCGCGCCTTCGCAGTGCCTGATACAGCGGTGCGATTACGACATCACCCATTCCGGCCGTCATCTTCCAGAAAATCGCTCCGCGGTAGCCGAAAAGCACTTGGCCGATAAGGAATGTCATCACGCCGGCTGCAACCGCGGGCCGCCGCGGGTCACCGTCGCGGTAACCGAACACCAAGTCATAGACGCCGCGCACCATCGCCGAGTCGAGAACATCAGGGTGCGCGCCGTGTCGAATGATCCAGTCGCAGAAGTCCTCATCGTTGATGGCCGCGAAGCCATGGGTATCGGTGATCAGCTTGTCGGCGATGATGCCGCGCACGGCGGCGACGACCAGCGAGATCAACACCCAACTGCGCCTGCGATCTGCGCGGTTGTCAGCGTCGATTGCGCTGCGTACCGCAAGAAGGGTGTGTTCGAGCACCTCGGCCGCTGGGGCTTGGCTGAATTGCGGGTCCAGCACTGCCAGGAGCGTCGCCAGTGTCGCCCGCAGTGTCGCGTCCAACGGCGGCGACGGCAGCGGCGCTGGGGGATCGGGCGACGCGCTGAGCGTCAGCCTCCCCGGCGCCGCATCCCGCAGCGAGTCAGCGAAGGCAAGCACCAATCGTAGGGCGCGCTCGACAAACCCGACCGCGGTAAGTTCGCGGCCCGTACTGTCCGGGTCGCCGGGCAGCGTGTCGTCGCGCGGGTGTGTGCCATGCCAGGTGACCCAGGTATCGTTCCAGCTGTCGGTCAGTCCGGGGTTGTCGGCTGGCGCGATCGCCTCTTCCCATGTTCGTATCGGCGCCACGGGATCTGTTGAAGCCCTGTCTAATTCGCCATAACATTGCCGCAGCAGAGCGAATGCGTTTTCATACGATCCCAGCCAGATGTGGAGCCCGTGCTCCTCGATGCGTCCATTAGGGCCGCGGCTGGATGCCGCCTTGCCACCGAGCCGCCAGCCGCGTTGGTAGACGGTTATGGCCTCGAAGCGATCACTCGAACCGGGCTCACTTAGCCGCCACGCGGCGCTCAACGCGGCCATGCCGCCACCGATAATGGCGACCTTCCCGCCGGGCCGTCTCACTCGAGTAGTGCCCGGGCGGGCGCGACTTCCGGCCAAGTAGTCCCGTCGGGAAACTGGCTCAGTGTGTCCGCGAGGGATTGCCGTTCCTGCTCACCCTCTAGCGCGAAGAGATCTGTCGCCGCGCGTAGCTCGAAGATCGGCGCATTCTGACGTCGGGCCAATTGCCATGCCGCCTGGAGATCCTTGCGACGCGCCTCGATGCCGTCGGTGGTGTGGGCTCGCAGCCGCAGCAACTCCGCGTCGTAGAAGTGCATCCTGGTCCGTTCGGCCAATTCCAACCCGGTTTGCAGGCGCTCACGGGCCTCAGAAAATTCGCCGCTGGCAATCAGCAGGCGTGCCAGGATGGCGTCGTAGAAGGTAACAAGCGAGATCGTGTTCATCGCCCGCGACACCTCGACGAATGCGGTGAGTCCGTTTATGTGCGGCTGCAACATAACCCGATCGGCATCGTCCGCCAAGGCCGATACGGCTGCCACCGTGCCCTGTTGCGCTGTCCCGACGAGCGCCCAAAAATCAAAGCCGTGTTGCTCGCCCAGGGTGATCAGCTCGACCGCAGCCTCGGCGGCGCGTTGCAGCTCACCGGCTTCCAGCCGGATCAACAATTCCATTTGGCGCGCATAGGCCAAGCTGAAGACGCCCTTAGGGAAAGGTATTTCAGCACAACGCTGTTCAGCTCGGTCCAACTCAACGGCGACGCTGGCGAGGTCACCGTCGATGTAGCGGGCCAGCGCCAAATGCGTGTACAGCCCGGCAGTGGCATCGTTGGGCATGAACAGCATTGCTTCGAGGTCACGGGTGCATTCCTCGGTCAGCGTTTTGGCCGCTACCTCGAGCTTTTCGTGCGCGTACCCGAATTCACCGCGATACCAAGCCAACATACCCAGCCCGAATTCGTTGATGGGTAGGAAGCACTCCCGCGGACCGGTTAGCTGCGCACGCACCGACGTGACCAGTCGTTCGGCGCGGTCGAGGTCGGCCCGCATCGTGTAGTACGGGTAAAGCGACATTACCGTCGAAAACAGGTCGTCGTCGGCTAAGTCACTGCTGCATAGGGCTAGACAACGTTCGAAGTCGGCCGCGGCGTTCTCGCTTGCCACGCCGTCGGCCGCCTGAGCCAGGAACGCGCGTCCCAGCCGGAGCGCGATTTCGAAGCGGTCCCGTTCGCCTCCCGCGGGGCAGTGCTCGGCTTGTGAAATGGCGTGCGCCAAGTGGGTCAGTGCCTCACGGAGTGCGCCGCGCAGCCGGGCATTGGCCGACGCCGCCGCGTAGGCCGAGGCCGCCTCGGAAAAGCGCTCGGCACGCTCGTAGTGACGCGCAATGAGCGGCCAGTCGGGATTGCCCTGTGCCGACGCCAGACCGTCGGCGATGCGGCTGTGCAAACTGCGACGAAGCGTGGGAGGCGAGAGTTCCTCGGCTACTTCGCGGAGTAGGTCATGGCGAAAACGATAACTTTCATCGCCGAGCGGTTCCAGCACACGAGCATTCACTAGTTCGGCGATCACCGCGTCGACGTCATCCCTGGGCAAGTCGAGCACCGAGAGCAGCAACCCACGTTCGATTCGGGTGCCGATAAGCGCGGCCGCCTCGACCACCTGTACTGCACTTTGACTGGAACGAAGACGCGCGAACAACGCCTCATACAGGGTGTCGGGCACGCTGTGCGAGTTGGACGCGTCGGAAGGTTGCTCCTTGAGCTTCGCGATCACTTCTTCGATGTAGAGCGGAATCCCAACGCAGCGTTGGCGTACCGCACGTTGTTCATCGAGGCCAATCTCCGGGTGCAAGGCAGTGATCAACTCGTCGGATTCGTCGTCGCCGAGTGGCTGGAGCTCGAACGCCTGCGCTCTCGCGGTGTCGGGCAAAGACATTTGGGTGCGGTTGGTCATCACGACCAAGACGTGGCCGCCGAGGTCGGCGCTTAAGAGCGAACAGACCACGTCGAAGGTGTCCTCGTCGAACCAGTGCATATCCTCGACGAGGATGAGCGAGGGGGCATCTCGGCTGCATGCCATCAAATATTCGTGGACCGCGCCGGTGATTTGCTGATAGAGCTTGCGGCCCTCGGCGGGTACCGCGCTATAGCCGGTTTCCGGACCGATGCCCAACACCGGCGCCAAAAGTGGGACGCTGGTAGCCGGGTCGAGCGAACGCTCCTCGAGCTCACGGCGTAGATGCCGAAGTCGTTCTTCCGGTTGGGATTCGCGGCCGATGCCGCAGCGGCGTTCTAATAACCGACGAACCGGTCGCAAGCCGACATCGGTGTAGAACGGCGAGCCGATCAATTGAAGGACGACGCCATGCGACCGCTCCGCCATTTCGACGGCCGACCACGCTAGTCGGCTTTTGCCGATGCCGGCCTCGCCCACAAAGACCACACCGGTGGTGTGCAACTCTCCGCTGCTCGCCTGCGCCCAGGCGTGTTGTAAATAGGCGATTTCGCTGTCCCGGCCGACAAGCGGGCCTTCGGGAGTCCGGGTTACGTCGCGCTCGGCCACCACCAGGAAATAACGGACCGGTTCCTCGACGCCCTTCACGGCCTTGGGAAGCTGCGCCTTGAGTTCGAATCGGGTACGGATGAGCTGCTCGACGGGCTGAGATACGGCAACGGTGCCGGGTTCGGCGAGGCTGCACATCCGAGCAGCGAGATTGGCCGCGAAGCCGTAAACGTCATCCTGGGCGGTATCCAAATATGCGATTCCACGGTGGATTCCGACCCGCACGTCGATGTCGAAACCGAAGCGGCGCCGCACACGAGCGCTGAGTAGCGTGACCTCGCGGGTAATGTCTAGTCCGGCCTGCACGGCACGCTGGACATCGTCCTCATGTGCTTCCGGGTGGCCGAAGACCGCGAGCAGCCCGTCGCCCTTGGTGGTGCCGAGGTGGCCACCATAATGCTCAATGATACGTAGCACCTCGTCGCGGTAGCGTCCAACCACAGTGCGATACGTCTCGGGGTCGATTCGAGTCGACAACGCTGTCGAATCAACGAGGTCTGCGAAAAGGATTGTTATCCTTCGGATTTCGCCTGGATCAGCAGGCGCGGCAAGTAGATCCTCGGCATCGATGTTGTGACGGTCGACGGCCAAAACCTGCTCGGCCAGACGGTTGGCGGTTGCCCGACGCCCTTCGGCGAGCGCGCGCAGCGCGCGATCAAGCAGTTCGTCAACGCCTGGGGGTTGGTCGGGTCGGCTCACAGGTTGACAAGGACCTGCTGAGCTAATTTCGGCTGGTCAACTTTGTTTATCGAAACCCTGACCTCGCCCTGGAACACGCCGCTGGGAATCCCTGCGGTATTGATCACCAACCAGTACTCCCTCTTAATAGCGCCGGCCTTCAAGACGCCTTTGGTAGGCGTGAATTTGACCAGGCCGGCGATGTTTTCATCAACACCGGCGCGTGCCAGCTTTTTCATCTTGAGCACGAGCACATCTTTTGTGTTGACGGCGCTGATCTTGAACGGTCCAAACTTCATCACCGGATTGGCCAAATCGCCCGGTCCGGCGCCGATAGCTTCGGCGGCTTCGGCCGTGCGAAGCACGGCCATACTGGTCAACTTGACAGCCGTGTCGGCCCAGTGGTCTTTGAAGGTGCCAGCGTTGATCTTTTTCGCAGCGTCCTCGGCGACTGCCGCCGCGTCGGTCAGAGCACGTTGTACGACCGACGCGACCTCGTCGGCGACCAGCATCGGACGGTAATCCGGCTGGATCTGCAACGGTATTCGGGCAAGCGACGACCCCCCGGTGATCGCGATGCTGGCGAGTTGGGTCATCGCCTCGATCGCGTCGTTCTGGGTGAAGGGGCCGGAGGTGCCGTTGGTTTTGTTGAAGGCATCGATCGCGACCTGTGTCGCGTCGTCGACCATCTTGCGAGCGATAGTCGCGTAACGGGTGGCGATCGCCATCGGGTCATCCATCGGCGCGGTCCTTATTTGCCTGGCGGGACTTGAGGTTTCACGTTGCTTTCCGCGGTCTTGTAAACCTCCACCGCGTACTTCTCCAGATACTTGCCGAAGTCTTTGGTGATCTCCTTGACATCCTCGAGAGACATGCCGTCCATCCACCGATCGGCGGCCTCTGCCGCCAGGTCGCGTGCGCGATCGATTTGATTGTTGAGCAATGTGCGGGCATCGCCCATCGCGTGGCCGAAATCCGGTGGCAGCTTGGCAGGTCCGTCGATCGGCTGCCCGACGCCGGACAGCTTTTGCTCGCCTTTCAATACCGTGTCTTGGAACGGCTTGCACGGGGTGGCAGGTTTTTGGATCACCATTTTGGCTGTACCGGACAGCAAGTCGTTGGCGTAGGTTCCCCAACCCAGCAAGCAGCCGAGCGCAGCCGTCGCGGTCGGGCTCAGTCCCTGCACGCGTTCCTGTTTGCTGGTGCGGATCTGGACGCCCTTTTGTGCAGGGTCGAGGGCGGCATTGGTCGGCGTGATCCAGATGTAGCCGTTATCGACCTCAACCATGCCCGAGTCGTCCTGCCGATCGGGGTCGAGGTCGTAGTTGAGGAAGATACCGCCTTTGCCGTCGCTTCCGTAAAAGAAGAGCAGCGCTGTTTTCATGCGCCACTCAGCGCATTCGGGGCCGATCGTCTCCAAAATCCTTGACCATCCGTTTGCCGCGTCTGGGGGGATTTGGGCAGCGACTTTGCAGAAAAACTTGGAGTACAGGTTCCAGTTTCTGGGGTCGAGGATTTTCTTGATGTCGTCGACCTTCAGGTCGTCGTCTTTCGTGTCGGTGTAGAGCGTGCTGCAATACTGGCCGCCGAACTGCTCGAGCTCGGCGAAGCACGGCAACGACTGATCGGCGAATTTCTGATTGACCTTCTTCGCGGCGAAGCTTTGCCACTGCTCAGGTGAGTCGGTTCGTTTCGCATGATTGAGCAGACTCCGCACCGTTGGATCCGACCTCGGGTCGCCGGCATTGAATTGGTTGGGGGTGCCGCCCCAGAAATTGACCGCCGGAGCCATGATTTGCGCAGGCAAATCGTCTATCTCGCTGAGGTGGGGAGGTAGGCCGCCCAGGTCGACGATTCTCTGTAGCACCATTGCCGCGTAGGCGGAACGCGCCAGCACGGGGTCATGGAGAGACGTGTATCTATCGGGACCAGCACGCTCCGGCAGCTCGGCGGGACCCGGTGTGGGCTCGGGCGGGGGCGGGGCAGGGGTAGGGGGCTCGGTGCTGGCCTCCGGGCTGGGCTGGGGTGTCGGCTCGGCCTCCAACGCAGCCCTGGCGAGCGTCATTCGCTCGTCGTGGTCTGACGCCTGCAGATAGCGCAGCGAGTCGTCGACGCTGGGAAACGTTACGGTCCCGTGGAAGTCGGGATTGCGTAGCTCGGACCGCTTGGCGAATTCCTGGAGTTCTTGGTACCAGCCGGCCTGCCCGAAACCGGTTGTGCCGGGCAGCAAGGCTCCCACGATGCGCAGCACGGCGTCCGGATTTGCCCCGCCGCCCTCCTTCGAGTAGAGGACTGCCTCATCGATTGCGCCATAAAACCGCAATTGGGACTGCAAGAGATTCAGCAAGGCCCGACCTCCGGCTGTTAACGCCGTTAGCATACCGATGAGCGAGCCAAATGTTTGGTTATCCACCGGAGTTCAGGGGAGCTAACTGTGACCGAGCGAGACAATGACGCCAGTGTCTCCGATATTCCGTGGGCGTCGGTGTTCGACCCGGCCGTGAACATACGGGCGCTAAGTGAGATTCAGGCTCGTGGGTTTCGCGCCGCAACCGAGGTCGTTAATCAGTTCATACGAATGGCCGACACCAATTCCGTTAGCAACCCTACCGATAGCGATCCCGCGCCAGGCGACCAAGCGACGCCACCGCCCAGTGTCGACCGGGTTTTGCAGGTATGGCAGCGGTTGGCCACGCAAGCGGTTGCATCGCTGCGCGATGCGGCGCAACCGCGCAGTGAGGTTGCTGCAGTCGACATTCAACATGCCACGTCGAGCGGAGCTGTTTCGTTGGCGGCGAGCGAGCCCGGCGCGGTGTCGACCGAAGTCTGGCTGCACAACCACGGCGCTGAGGATCTTGGCAAGGTGCGATTGCGCTGTAGCGATTTGTTGGCCCACGACGGCGCCCTGATCGAGTCGGCGATGGTGCGCTTCGAGCCGGACACCGTGCCGATGGTGGCGCGGTGCAGCCGTGGCGTCACGGTGGAGATCGACGTGCCCGACGACATCGCTGCCGGCAACTACCGCGGCACAATGCTTGCCGATGGTTATCCAGACATCTGGTTGCCGGTCGTGTTGAGCGTGCTGCCGCGAAGCTCATGACCAGCACGACTGAGCACGCCGACCTCGTTTCCGCCGTAGAAGACCGGCTGCGGCACGTCGGTAAAGTGGTGCGCCGCTCGATGCTGGACGCGTTGCCCGACGGGGAACCTAGTCAATGGCTTTACGCGCCGATGCGGGAATATCCGTCGCGGCCGGGCAAGGCGTTACGCCCGGCGCTGTGCCTGTCCGCAGGCCGCGCCTTCGGTGCAGACGCGAACGACCTTCTGGGCATCGCGGTGGCAATCGAGTTGATGCACAACGCTTTTCTGGTCCATGACGACATCGCCGACGGCAGCGAGATGCGCCGTGGCCGGCCAACGTTGGCGACGACGTATGGGGCCGCGGCGGCACTCAACGCCGGTGACGGCTTGGCGATCGTGGCCAGCCAGGTGCTGCGCCGGGCTACTCGCCGTCTCGACCGCGATCTGGCTGATCTGGTCTGGGCCGAATTCGACACGATGGCAATGCGCACCCTCGAGGGGCAGGCAACCGAGATCGGTTGGCAGCTTGACGAAGTGGAGAATCTGAACCCAGAGGACTACCTGCACCTCATCATGCATAAAACATGCTGGTACACCACGATTCATCCGTTGCGCGTCGGCGCGATCGTCGGTTCGCGCGGCAAGGTGGAGCTGGGCCCGTTGGTGCGGTTCGGTTTTCACTTCGGCGCTGCCTTTCAGATTCGGGATGACTTGCTCAACCTGGTGGGCGACGAGCGAATGTACGGCAAGGAGATCCTGGGCGATCTTTATGAAGGCAAACGAACGCTGCCGCTCATGCACCTGCTCAGCGTTGCTCAAGGCGCCGACGATGCGCTCGTCCGCGAATACCTCCACCTGAAGCGATCGGAGAGGTCTGCCGAGCTGGTGCAGCGGGTGCGCGCGCTGATGGACGACTACGGCAGCATCGCCTTCACCAGTGAATACGCCGAAGGCATTCTGCTGGTCGCCGAGGAATACTTCGAGCACGCCTTCGCCGACGCTGAGCCCGGCGCCGACCTCGATTTCCTGCGGGCGCTGGTGCCCTACGTGTGGGCGCGCTGGCGCTGACGCTAGCCTGCACCCGTGGCCGAGACCGCGCCGTTGCACGTGCAACTGATCGCTAAATCCGAGTTCTTCGCGCCGCCCGGCGTGCCGTGGAGCACCGACGCCGACGGCGGCCAGGCGCTGGTCGAGTTCGCCGGCCGGGCCTGCTATCAGAGCTGGTCAAAGCCCAATCCGAAGACCGCGACCAACGCCACCTACCTGCGGCACATCATCGACGTCGGGCATTTCTCGGTGCTCGAGCACGCCAGCGTGTCCTTCTACATCACCGGGATATCCCGCTCCTGTACTCATGAGCTGATCCGACACCGGCACTTCTCCTACTCGCAGCTGTCGCAGCGCTACGTGCCGGAAAAAGAATCCCAGGTCGTCGTGCCGCCGGGCATGGAAGACGATGCCGAATTGCAGCAGATCCTCGCCGAGGCCGCCGATGCGAGCCGCGCTACCTACACCGAGCTGCTGAGCAGGCTCGAAGCCAAATTCGCTGATCAACCCAACGCGATGCTGCGCCGCAAACAGGCCCGCCAGGCCGCCCGCGCTGTATTGCCTAATGCCACCGAGACCCGCATCGTGGTCACCGGAAATTACCGAGCGTGGCGGCACTTCATCGCGATGCGGGCCAGCGAGCACGCCGACGTGGAAATCCGACGACTGGCGATCGCCTGCCTGCGTCAGCTTGTCGACGTCGCGCCCGCGGTGTTCAGCGATTTCCAGATCGCCACGCTGGCCGACGGTACCGAGGTGGCGACAAGCCCGCTCGCCACCGAAGCCTGAGCCCGCCGCTACCTAAAAGGGCTGGCGCCGCCAGGTAACCTGGGTCCGTGAGCACCAGCGGATTCGACGCCTTTACACGCTTGGGCACGCTGTTGACCGCCATGGTGACGCCGTTCGGACCCGACGGCTCCCTGGATATCCCGGCCGCCGCCCGGTTGGCGAATCACCTCGTCGACGCGGGCTGCGACGGTCTGGTGATATCGGGCACCACCGGCGAGTCGCCGACCACGACCGACGCCGAGAAGCTCGAGCTGCTGCGGGCGGTGCTGGAGGCGGTGGGCGACCGGGCTCGGGTCATCGCCGGCGCGGGTACCTACGACACCGCGCACAGCATCCAGATGGCCAAGGCGTGCGCCGCCGAGGGCGCGCACGGGCTGCTGGTGGTGACGCCCTACTACTCGAGGCCGCCGCAGGCCGGGCTGATCGCCCACTTCACCGCGATCGCCGACGCGACCCCGCTGCCGGTGTTGCTCTACGACATCCCGCCGCGCTCGGTGGTACCGATCGAGTTGGAGACGTTGCACGCGCTGGCGGCGCACCCGAACATCGTCGGGGTCAAAGACGCCAAAGGTGATCTGCACGCTGGCGCGCAGCTGATGGCGGAGACGGGTCTGGTGTACTACTCCGGCGACGACGCGTTGAATCTGCCGTGGCTGGCGATGGGCGCCTCCGGATTCATCAGCGTGATCTCCCACCTGGCAACAGGTCAGCTCCGAGACTTGTTGTCCGCCTTCGCCTCCGGGGATGTCACCACTGCCCGCAAGATCAACGTCGCGATCAGCCCGCTGTGCGATGCGATGAGCCGACTTGGCGGGGTGACGATGTCCAAGGCCGGATTACGTCTCCAGGGCATTGAGGTGGGCGACCCGCGGCTGCCGCAGGTTGCCGCGACTGCCGAGCAGATCGACGCACTGGCCGCCGACATGCGCGCGGCTTCGGTGCTGCGGTGAGCCCGAGGGCGGCCCACCCGTGGACATAGACCTTCGGCCGCCAGGTCCGCTGAGCACCGGCGGTCTGCGGATCACCGCGCTGGGCGGGATCAGCGAAATCGGCCGCAACATGACGGTTTTCGAGCATCTGGGTCGGTTGTTGATCATCGACTGCGGCGTGATGTTTCCCACCCACGACGAGCCCGGCGTCGATCTGATCCTGCCCGATCTGCGCCATATCGAAGACCGCCTCGACGACGTTGAAGCGCTGGTGCTGACCCACGCGCACGAGGACCACATCGGCGCGATTCCGTTCCTGCTCAAGCTGCGTCCCGACATCCCAGTCGTCGGCTCGAAGTTCACGCTGGCCCTGGTCGCCGCGAAATGCCGTGAACACCGGCTCAAACCGGTGTTCATCGAAGTGGCCGAGGGACAGCGCAGCACCCACGGGGTGTTCGAGTGCGAATACTTCGCCGTCAACCACTCCATTCCTGACGCGCTGGCCATCGCGGTGCGCACCGGTGCGGGAACCGTCCTGCACACCGGTGACATCAAGCTCGACCAGCTGCCGCTGGATGGACGTCCTACCGACCTGCCGGGCATGTCCCGGCTCGGCGAAGACGGCGTGGACCTTTTCTTGTGCGACTCGACCAACGCCGAAATTCCCGGGGTGGGCCCGTCGGAAAGTGAGGTTGGCCCGACGCTGCACCGGCTGATCCGCAGTGCTCACGGGCGCGTCATCGTGGCGTGCTTCGCCTCCAATGTGGATCGCGTGCAACAGATCATCGACGCCGCGGTGGCGTTGGGTCGGCGGGTGTCGTTCGTCGGGCGGTCGATGGTGCGCAACATGGGTATTGCGCGCGAGTTGGGCTTTTTGCGGGTGGCGGATTCCGACCTCATCGACATCGGCGCCGCGGAGATGATGCCGCCCGAGCAGATTGTGCTGATTACCACGGGGACTCAGGGCGAGCCGATGTCAGCGCTGTCGCGGATGTCCCGCGGCGAGCATCGCAGCATCACGCTCACCGCCGAGGACCTCATCATCCTCTCGTCGTCGCTGATCCCGGGCAACGAAGAAGCCGTCTATGGTGTCATCGATGCGCTGGCCAAGCTTGGGGCCCGGATCGTCACCAATCAGCAAGTCCGCGTCCATGTTTCAGGCCACGCCTATGCTGGCGAGCTGTTGTTCTTGTACAACGGGGTGCGGCCCCGCAACGTCATGCCGGTGCACGGTACCTGGCGAATGCTACGGGCGAATGCCAAACTCGCCGCCAGCACCGGAGTGCCAGAAGATTCGATTGTGTTGGCGGAGAACGGGGTCAGCGTCGACCTGGTCGCCGGAGCGGTCAGCATCGCCGGGGCGGTTCCGGTCGGGAAGATGTTCGTCGACGGGCTTATCACCGGCGACGTCGGCGATATCACGTTGGGCGAACGGCTCATCCTGTCATCGGGTTTCGTCGCGGTGACCGTGGTCGTGCACCGCGGGACCGGGCGTCCGGCAGCAGCCCCGCATCTGTATTCGCGCGGTTTCTCCGAAGATCCCAAGGCGTTGGAGCCGGGCGTCCGCAAGGTCGAGGCGGAGCTGGAATCGTTGGTGGCCGACAATGTCACCGACGCGATCCGGATCGCGCAAGCGGTCCGTCGCACGGTCGGTAAGTGGGTGGGGGAGACCTATCGTCGCCAACCGATGATCGTGCCAACCGTCATCGAGATCTGAGGTTTCTCGCGTCGTTGAGATTGCATGCAGGGTCGTGCTTGCGGCGTTTTCACGACCCTGGACGCAATCTCAACGGATAACCGCGGCGTGCGAATGCATCCGACAACCGATGAATGATGAATCGTCGGCTGTGTTCGGCCACCACGTGAATGTCGATCCAGCCTTGGCGTTCGATCAGTTCGGCACGCCCGATGTCGTGCACATACTGCCCGCGGTCGTTGCTGTGATGGTGACCGTCGTAGTCGAGGCCGACCATCGGTTCGTCGTAGCCCATGTCGATGAACGCCTCATTGAGGCCGTCAGACACCCTTATTTGTGTTCTCGGCGCGGGCAGCCCGGCATCAACAAGGACGAGCCGCAACCAGGTTTCCCTTGGTGATTGAGCACCCGGGTCCATCAGGTTGAGCGCGACCGGTGATCGCCGTAGCCCGCGCGCCCTCGGATAGCGCTCGGCCAGCGATAGGACATCGCATGCCATGACGCCGGTTGCGCGGGCCAACGCGTCGAGGTGCCGCACGGCGACATCGCGGGGGAGGTGGCGGGCAAGGTCCAGCGCAGTCCGCGCGGGGCTCGCCACCGGCATGTCGTCGATGGCGACGATCTCGTCTGCGTCGATCCGTTCGTTGCGAACGATGATTCCCGTGGGCGCGCGCGGCCACTACGCCCGATCATCTCGATCGGAGTTGTCGCGTCAACCCACAGGGCGCCGTGTAACGCCGCTGCAGCCCGCCCGGCGATCACGCCGTTGCGACCCGACCACAGCCACGCGCCGACGGTGTTGCGCCGCAGCGACGGAGCCGTCGCCCTTGGAACATAGATGCCCGGGTATATCGAGCTGTAGTTCCAGCGCAATTGCCCCTTGGTGAGGCTGCCGCGGGCCAGCATCTCTGTGCCGACGAATACTTCAGACATGCCGTGATTTTGGTAGCCGTGCGGTGAGATTGCGTGCAGGGCTGTGGATAAGCGGCCGATCACGACCCTAGAAGCAGTCTCAGTAACCGAAGAACAAATCCAGCGGGCTGAGGAACGCGTGGAAGTCGGTTACGAGGGGAAGGTCCCCGAAGGGCGTCACCAAAGTATCTGCCACCGTGTCCGGGCCGCCGACTGTCGTCGGCGCGATGTCGGAGTAGAAGTTCTCAAAGCCGCCGCCGATGTTGAGCACGTCGTACACCGATCCGATGGGCGGTGCGCTGGTGCCTTCTCCGGAGCTGGTGACGAGGATTTCGGAGTTCGCAAACCCAATCGCATTCGTTATGACATTGCTGTCAGCTTGGAACGACCCGGTGGAGGTGTCGAAGAATTCGGTCAGGTGAACGCTGTTGAAAAGGCTACTGGTATCGGGCATTGACCCGTTTACGCCACTGAGCCCAGATACCCCGGTGACCGTTGTTGGTTGCGACGTGTCGTGAGAGAACCCTAAAAACGCGAAGGGGTGGGTGGGATCGAATCCGGCTGTGTCGCCGGCGGAGGCGACTGCCGACGTATCCGTGGGTTCGTAGGAGAAGAACGAATACGTGGAGTCGAAGTACGCGTGGAAGTCGATCATGATGGGAATGTTCCCGAAGGGCGTCACCAACGTATCTGCCAGCGTATCCGGGCCGCCGGGCGTCGTCGGTGCGACGTCGGAGTAGACATTCTCAAATCCGTTACCGATGTTATTGATCTCGTACACCGATCCGACCGGCGGGGCGCTCCCATCTGAACTGGTGACGGCGAGTTCAGCGAAGCCAGGGCTGGACATATGCACGAGAACGTTGTCGTCAGCCTTGAACGACCCGGCCGCGGTGTTGAAGGATACGGTCTGGTGAACGCTCTGATAAAGAGGCGGGATCGCGGCGATGTCACTGACCGTTATGGGTTGCGTTGCATCCTGCTCAAACCCGAAGAACTCCCCGAAGAATTGGTTGAAAAACGCGGAGGCTTTGGTGATGTCGTCGACGGAGCCGACGGACGATGGATCCGCCGTCTGGGTCAATGGATCCGTTGTGCCGTAGAGGAAGAACGAATCCGTGGGATCCAAGAACGCGTGCAAGTTTGTCGTGAGGGGAATGTCCCCGAAGGGTGTCACCAAGTTATCGGAGAGCGTGTCGGCGCCGCCGGGCGCGGTCGGCGCGATATCGGAGTAGAGGTTCTCAAAGCCGCCACCGATATTGATCACGTCGTACACCGATCCGACCGGCGGTGCGCTAGTGCCTCCCTCGGAGTTGGTGACGAGCAGTTCGTCGCTGGCAGGGCCGAACGGATCCGTTATCGCCTCGTTGTCCACCTGGAACGACCCGGCCGAAAGCGTGGCCGTGGATTCGGTGCCGAAGAATTCGGTCTGGTGAATGCTCTGAAAGAAGGGCGGTTCCCCGGATACCGAATAGACCGTTGCCGGCGACGTTGCGTCGCGCTGGAACCCGAAAAACTGCTGCAATAGTGGGTCGAAAACCGAAGAGTCGGAAGCGTCGTCGGCGAAAGCTAACCTGTTGAAGGCCGTCGGAAACAGCGCGGCGGCCAGTAGACCACCGGCAACTAGCGTGAGCTTGATACGACCAAAACCCATGACAGCACCTGGCTCTAAAGGATAAGCAGGTAATCGTCAGGGCGTAGTGACTTCGCCGAGGACGTCACCTCCTGCCGAAGCGATCGGCGGCACGTTACGCCCGAGCACGCTGAGCGGGTGGCGGTGATCAACCAGGCCGTAGATGTCGATATGGGCGTCGTAGCCCAGAAGACGAAGAAACTCATCGGAAAGCGTTGCGGCGAGCTCGTTTGGGATTGCGAGATATTGGTTCTCTTGCTGGCGAAGCCAAGAGCAGTTGTAGTTCACGTTCAGGCCGAGTCGCGGTCGTTGCGCGTGGTTGGCGCCGCCGCCGTGGAAGAGCCCGCCATTCCAGACGAGAACCGACCCCGGTTCCATCTCCGCGGTCACGATCGATGGACTCTCGCCCAACTCGGTCGCGTCCTGGCTGCTTGGCACGAGGCGGGTCGCGCCGTTCTCGGCCGTGAACTCGGTCAGGGCCCACATGGTGTTGACGATCAGCGGCGGATGGGGACGAGCGATCGGAAACACCACGTCATCCTGATGAAGAAACTGAGCCGTCTCGCCAGGGTGGATCTCGATCGCGTTGACAATCGAAACTTGCGGCGTATTCAGCGTGCCCCGCAGGAGCTCTAGGACCGCTGGGTGGGCGACCAGAGAGTCGACGGCGCGGGTCTTGGCGAGGATATTGTGGACGCGCCGGGTCCGGTTACCGAAAAACTCTCCCTTTCCCCAGGTTTGGTGATCCAGGAGCGGACGAAGCGCGTTGCGCACTTCCTCGAGAACCGGGCGCGGAAGGACACCGCGAAGGATGACGTAGCCCTCGCTGCGGAGCTCGTCCAGCGCTGCCCCGTTCGACATGTTTACCCAACTCGAGCGTAACCGGCGGAGGCTGGCACGGGATAACGCCTGCCGGTGATTCCGCGCGCGGTGCGCAGCGCGACGGCCATGATCGTGTTGGTGGGATTCGAGCCGCCGGAAGTCGCGAACACGCTGCCGTCGGCGCAGAACACGTTGTCCATCTGGTGCATTCGTCCATTCCCGTCGACGACACTGGTCACCGGGTTCACGCCCATCTGCATTCCGCCCATGGTGTGCAGGCCGCCCGGTGGTGCGATGCCACTCAGTGACGTTGCTGTGCTCTGGGGTATGGCCGCGTACAGCTGGGCGCCGGATGCCCCGCACATCGCGGAGACCAGCGGCACGAAGAAGTCTTGGGAGGCCTGCTCGAACTTTCCGATCTGGTAGGTGATCCGGGGTGCGGGCTGGCCGTTGAGGTCTTTGATCGTCGGGTCGAGCGTGACGTTGTTGGTCAGGTAGGGCATGTCGGTGCCGAAACAATCCACGCCGGCGAGCCGGTCGCGCAGCAGCGAGGCGCGCATCAGCTCCTTGAACGTTCGGCCGAAAAACTGCACACCTGGCAGGAACCCCAGGATCTGCTGGTAGAACTTGCCCTCGGAGATCGGGTTCTGGCTCCCGCCGAGCTCGCACAGGCCGGCACGGATGTAGGGCAGGCCGCACAGCCGGGCAAAGGCTCGAGCGCCGGGGAAGTTGGGATCGTTGAAATCGAATACGACCTGCGTGTTCGAGCGACCCTTGTACGCGTGCACGCGCTGGTTGAGAAAGATCGCGAAGCCGTCGTAGAAGTTTTGAAACATAATCCGTTTGCCGATGCGCCCGTAGGGATCTGGCAAGTTGGAAAGCAACGCCAAACGCGGCGTCAAGATCGCCGAGCATGCCAGCACGACCAGGTCGGCGCTTTCCCCACCGGGGTTGCCCGCTGCGTCGACATAGGTGACGCCGGAGGCCTGGCGGCCGGTGAAGTTGATCTGGGTGACGGTTGTCTGCGGCCGCAACTGAGTCCGCCCGGTCTGCAGCGCCAGCCGCAGCGGGATCAGGTTGACCGGCTTGGCGGAGACTGGGCACCCGTATCCGGAGCAGAACCCGCAGTTGTTGCACGCAGGAGAGCCGTTGTAGGGCACCGAGTTGGCTGCCATCGGGAACGGAAAGGGATGCAGCCCCAGGCGTTTCGCCCCCGCGGCAAGGAGCATCGACGAGCGCATCTGCGCTCCCGGCGGCATCGGGAAGGGCTTGGTTTGCGGCTGGCGCTGCTGTACGAATGCGGGAATCGACGCGAGATCGCCTTGGACACCGATCAGCGTCTCGATCTCGTCATAGTACGGTGCGAGTTCGCTGTACTCGAACGGCCAATCTGCCATGTCCGCGCCGGGCACCGGGCCGAGCAGTGACAGTCCCTTGAAGTCGATGTCCCACATCCGGGTGACCTTCACGTCCGAGTGCGGGAACGCGCCGCCGACCTGGTTTGGCAGGTCGTTGACGTCGCCGACAAAGGTGTTGGCCGCATTTTGGCTGGCGGTTTGGCGAAATGTGCGCGGGTAGGCCAGCGGGTCCGGCTGCTCAAAGTAGCGGTACTGCGACTTGAGCTCGTCGTTGGAGAACACCGTCGGAAACGGCCCTTGCCCTTCGATATTGCTGTAGTAGTTCGGGCCCATCTCGAAGATCACGACGTTCCAGCCGGCCGCGGCGAGTTCCCACGCCATCACTGATCCACCGGCTCCCGAGCCGACGATGATTGCCTTACCGGGCATTTACGCCGCCTTTTCCACCCATCTTGGCGACGGCCTGGTTCCATCCTCCGCGCATCAGCAAACCGACAACCCCGGCCGCGGCCACGACGTCTCCCTGGGCCGCCTCGACCTCGGCGTCGGTGTAGCCGCGCGGCTGGATGTCTCCCGGCCACTGAATGTCTTGCCAACCAACAAGGTTCGCGTTGCCGCCGTACTCCGGGACGGAGTACATCCCCTCGATGGCGTGACCGAACAACAATTGGGTGAACGACACGGCCTGACCAGTTGTCAGGATGCTGTCCTGTTGTGCCTTTGACGCGGTGCTGAAATCGCCGCCGGCCAGCTGGTCCAGTAGCGCGATGCCGGTGGTGTATTGGTTGCGTAGGTTGGTAATCCGCTGTTGCCAGGCGAAGTTCTGCGCCCGGTCGAGTGGGACGAAGTTGGCCATGAAGTCCTGGGAGCCGCCGGCGCGGTCACTCCACGGCCCGCCCGCGTGCAGCATTGGTGGCGAGAATGAGAACGCCCCCAGCATGGTGTCCAGGTAGCGAACGACGTTTGCTTCGTGTGCCCCCGGAGTGGTTTCAAGCGGATCGTCCGTCGGTCCGGGAATCAGGCGGCGCGTTGCCGCGTCGAGCACCGCGGCCTGGTGCGCAGACAGGTATACGTACGGCGTATCGGCGGAAGCGGCCGGGAGGACGCCGGCTAGGACGGCGGCCACCGGTATTAGGGTCAGCCCGCCGAGCACTGCGCGCCGGGACACCGGCGCCGACGAGCCGAGTTCTTCGGCGGCCTCGTCGCTGGCCACGGGCAGAGTATGACCTGAAGAGCGGACCGCGCCGGGGAACGACGCGTTCGGCGTGTCGGAGCGGGCTATCCGGTCTCGTGGTAGTGGTCCGCGGCGTCGCATCGAATATTTTCCGGCGGAGCGTAAATCGCCTCAACGATGTGGTCGAACAGCAGACTGATGAATGGCGCGACTTGAGCGTGGGAAACGATCAGGTCTTGTCGCAGTCGCGGCACTGCGGCGAAGTCACCGGCGGCCAGCTCGTCGAGCAACGCGATGCCATTGGTGTACTGGTCGCGAAGGTCGGCAACCCGCACCCGGCGCGCGACGGTCTGGGCGTCGAACCGCGACAGCAAACCGTCGACATAGGTGACTAGCTGCGTCCCCGGAAGCAAGTGGTCGGTGAGGGCGTCGAGCACCGCAGCTTGGTGCGGTGACAGGAAACGGTAAGCCGCGGCAATCTGGCACCGGGATACCGGTGCCGAGGAGCTGACTGAACGGGCAGCCTCGTTGCTGGCCACGAGCTGAGTATGCCGCCGTTATGGGGCTGACCTGGGGATGCGCGGCACGCGGCGTGTCGGCATTGCGCCGCTTCGGGTTCGCGGCCGTTCGGCTACTTGTTCAAGAAGCCGGCATCGACTGGCAACGTCACACCGGTGATGTAGCGGGCCTGGTCAGACACCAGCCAAGCCACCGCGTTGGCGATGTCTTCGGGTGTAAGGACCTCCACCGGCATGGCATTGCCCATGGCTCCCGGCGTGTTCGTCGCAGCAGCCATCTTCGCCAGCCACTCCCGAGTGAACTCATTGTTGATCATCGGGGTTTCGACACCGGACGGATGGATCGAGTTGACTCGAATACTTTGGCTTGCAAGCAGATTCGCGTATACCCGCATCAACCCGACCACGCCATGCTTGGCGGCCGCGTAGCCGACCGAACCGGCGTCCGGGCTGCCGACGCCGGCCAGACCGGCCGCCGAGCTGATCAGCACGATCGATCCGCCGGCATCCTGCTTGACCATCGTCGGTATCGCGACCTTGATGGTGTTGTAGACGCCGGTGAGGTTGACGGCAATCACGTCGTGCCAGCCGTCGTCACCGGACTGCATCGGAGCGATCCCGGCGTTGGCGACGACTATGTCGAGGCGGCCGAACTCGTCCAGGCCTGCTTGAAGGGCGGATGACAGCGATGTCCGGTCGCGGACGTCGCCCTGTTTGGCCACGATGCGCGAGCCCGTGTCCTCGACGAGCTTGACTGTGGCGGTCAGATCATCGGGGGTGGCCAGTGGATACCGGACGCTGGCGATCTGGTCGCACAGATCGACGGCGATGATGCTCGCGCCGTCGGCGGCCAGCCGCACGGCATGCGCGCGTCCCTGGCCGCGCGCCGCGCCGGTAATGAAGGCAACCTTCCCTTCGAGCGGTCGCACCATTAGGGGCGCAACTGACCCTTGCCGGGATCGCCTGCCGGGACGGGTTGCAGCATTTTGATATCCGGGGCTCCAGCCAGGTGTTCGCCGGCCGCGCTGAACATTTTGCCGATTGCCGGCGCGGTGCTGTGGGTCTTGAGCGCCTCGTCGTCGGCCCACTGCTCGACGAAGACGAAGGTGTCGCCGGATTCGTGCAGGGAGTACAGCTGACAACCGGGCTCGTCGTGCACGTCTTTTACCGCGCTGGTGAGGATCTCGCGGACCGCGTCGACGGATTCGGGTTTGACGGTCATGGTGGCGACAACGACGACGGGCATGCGGGCCTCCTGGGAGCTGTGGGGTGACGGCTGTCACCCTATACAGCTGGTTTCGTGACCAAGCCGCGACATCGCTTTAAACCAGTGTGGCGGATGGTGCAGATGATGCAATTGCGATTAGGCTTGCGGGCATGGCTAGCAAGACTGTCGCTCGATCCGGCGCCCGAACGACCAGGTCAAAGGCCGCTTCGCGAGGCGGCTCGCGGTCGGCGCAGGCCCGGCGCAAGCCGGTCAAAGCCCCGCGCAGGCCAGCCCGGCGCCGCAACCACTCGTTGGTGACCAGCGCAGGGCTAACCTGCGGGCGGGCCGTGCGTGCGACGTGGCTGATGGTGGCCAAGGGGACCGGAACCACCGCGCGGTCGGTCGGTCGGGCCCGCGACATCGACCCCGGGCATCGCCGTGACGGGATTGCCCTGGCCCTGCTGGGGCTAGCGGTCGTCGTCGCTGCCAGCTCCTGGTTCGACGCCGCCCGTCCCGTCGGCGCATGGGTCGACTCGGTGCTGCGGATCTTCATCGGTTCGGCGGTCGTCGTGCTGCCGGTGGTCACCGCCGCGATAGCGGTGCTGCTGATGCGGACCGAGCCCAACCCGGACGCGCGGCCGCGACTGGTTCTGGGCGCGATGATGGTGGCGCTGCCCGTGCTGGGGCTTTGGCATCTGTGGGCGGGCTCCCCAGACAGCCCGGTCGGGCGTGCCCACGCGGCAGGATTTGTCGGCTTCGCGATCGGGGGACCGCTCTCGGAGGGGTTGACCCCATGGATCTGCGCGCCGCTGCTGTTCATCGGCGCCTTGTTCGGCGTGCTGCTGTTGACTGGCACCACGATCCGCGAGGTGCCCGAGACGCTGCGGTCCATGTTCGGCACCCGGATGTTCGATTACCTCGGGCCTGAGGGCGAGGAGTACGACGATAAAATCGTGGAAAATGGTGTGGCCGAAGACTTTTCCGAAGGATACTACGACGACCCGTCGTCTTATGGCGACGACGAAGCACAAGCGTGGCCCTCCAGCAGCGCTCCTATCGCTGCGGATGACACCCCGACAGTGCCCGAGCCTGCATTGTCGCGCCGCCGCCGTCGTGGCGGCAAAACCACTGGCAGGCAAGATACTTTGGTGCTCGACCGGGTTGTCGAGGGGCCCTACACTCTGCCGTCGTTGAGCCTGCTGGTGGCCGGTGACCCACCCAAGAGACGCACCGCCGCCAACGACCAGATGTCCGACGCGATCACCTCGGTGTTGGAGCAGTTCAAGGTCGACGCCGCAGTCACCGGCTGCACCCGCGGCCCGACGGTCACCCGCTACGAGGTGGAACTAGGGCCGGGTGTGAAAGTGGAGAAAATCACTGCGCTGCAACGCAATATCGCCTACGCGGTGGCCACCGAGAGCGTGCGGATGCTGGCCCCGATCCCCGGCAAGTCCGCCGTCGGCATCGAGGTCCCCAACACCGACCGGGAAATGGTGCGGCTGGCCGACGTGCTCACCGCGCCGTCGACCCGCCGCGACCACCACCCACTGGTGATCGGGCTGGGCAAAGACATCGAAGGTGACTTCATCTCCGCCAACCTGGCCAAGATGCCGCACCTGCTGGTCGCGGGCTCCACCGGATCCGGCAAGTCCAGCTTCGTCAACTCGATGCTGGTGTCGCTGCTGGCCCGGGCCACGCCCGAAGAGGTCAGGATGATCCTGATCGACCCGAAGATGGTGGAACTGACGCCGTATGAAGGCATTCCGCATCTGATCACGCCGATCATCACCCAGCCGAAGAAGGCGGCTGCCGCGCTGGCCTGGCTGGTGGAGGAGATGGAGCAGCGCTACCAGGACATGCAGGCGTCGCGGGTGCGGCACATCGACGACTTCAACGCCAAGGTGCGCTCCGGCGAGATCACCACGCCGTTGGGCAGCCAGCGCGAATATCGGCCCTACCCATATGTGGTGGCGATCGTCGACGAGCTGGCCGACCTGATGATGACCTCCCCGCGGGACGTCGAGGACGCGATCGTGCGGATCACCCAGAAGGCTCGTGCCGCAGGCATCCACCTGGTGCTGGCCACCCAGCGTCCGTCGGTTGACGTGGTCACCGGGTTGATCAAGACCAATGTGCCCGCCCGGCTGTCGTTTGCGACGTCGTCGCTCACCGACAGCAGGGTGATCCTGGACCAGGCCGGGGCGGAGAAGCTGATCGGCATGGGCGACGGGCTGTTCTTGCCGATGGGTGCGAGCAAGCCGATTCGCCTACAGGGCGCGTTCATCACCGACGAGGAGATCCACGCCGTCGTCAGCGCCTGCAAAGAACAGGCCGAACCGCAATACACCGACGGCGTCACCACCGCCAAGCCCACCGCGGAACGCACCGACGTCGACCCCGACATCGGCGACGACATGGACGTTTTCCTGCAAGCCGTCGAGTTGGTGGTGTCCAGCCAGTTCGGCTCCACGTCGATGCTGCAGCGCAAGCTGCGGGTGGGGTTCGCCAAAGCCGGCCGGTTGATGGACCTGATGGAGACCCGCGGGATCGTCGGCCCCAGCGAAGGGTCGAAAGCCCGCGACGTGCTGGTCAAGCCCGACGAGCTGGCCGCCACCCTGATGTCCATCCGCGGTGTGGATGGCGGTTCAGACGACGGTGAAGACGGCTAGTCGAGCCGTGACGCCTGGTAGTAGGCGATGTTCCAGCCCTCGTCGTTGCGTTTGACCAGCACACCGAGGAACACGCTGATGATGCGTGCGTCGGGAAATGTGAAGTCGGCGTGGACGTAGCCCAGCACCTGGTCTGCGGCCAGTCGGCGGGTCGCAAGGATCTGGTATTCGACGGTCATGCCGACCGGTTGGCTCGCGTAGTAGTCGATGACTCCTTGGCGGCCAACGCTATACGGGCGCAAACCCTGGAAGATGGCCTCCTGCGTGAACACCTCGGCGACCCGTTCCGGCTGATGCGCGTCGATGCCGGCCTTCCACCGCTCCAGGGCATCGCGCAGAGCGTCAGCGTCCGGCACTTTGTTCACCGTCAACGTGCAGGATCTCGCCGGTGACAAAGGACGCATTCTCCAAAATCAGCACGGAGGCGCCGGTGATCACCGCAACACGCTGAGCGCTCATCCTTCCGATCCTTTCTGGGAGTCCATCGTTGTCAGAGCACCAGCAGCATCCGGGAGTTGCCGAGAATGTTGGGCTTGACGTAGCTGAGATCCAGGAACTCGGCGACACCGATGTCGTAGGAGCGACACATCTCCTCGAACACCTCGGCGGTCACCGGCGTCCCCTCGATTTCGGTGAACCCGTGCTTACCGAAGAACTCGGTTTCGAAGGTCAACACGAATAACCGCTGCAGCTGCAGTTCCCTGGCGACATCGAGGAGCTTGTCGACGATGGCATGGCCGATGCCCTGCCCGGTCACCTCAGGTGCGACCGCCACGGTGCGCACCTCGCCCAGGTCGGACCACAACACGTGCAACGCGCCGCAGCCGACCACCTCCTTTCCTTCCAAGCCCTCCTGTTCAGCTACCCAAAACTCCTGGACCGCTTCATACAGCGTCACCAGGTTCTTTTCCAGCAGGATCTTGCCCGCATAGGTGTCGACGAGCCGCTTGATCGCCGGTACGTCGGAGGTTCGCGCGCGCCTAATCACCGGCCGGATGGCCGCCGGATCGGCTGCTGCGCCCACGGGTGCACAGTATCGGTTTCGGCTTCTCGGCTGGGCAACCGATATTCTGATGCCGTGTCGGGGCAGCCTCAAACAGGTCCGGTAGTCCCGCGCGTTCGCGTCACCAACCTCGCCAACATGCTGACGCTGCTACGGCTGGTGCTGGTCCCGGTATTCCTGCTGGTGCTGTTCGCCGGGAATGGTCATGAAACCGTCAGCCGCATAGCCGCTTTCGTTGTTTTCGCCATCGCCGTCATCACCGATCGCTTCGACGGCGCGCTGGCGCGCAACTACGGCATGGTCACCGAGTTCGGCACCATGGCCGATCCGATCGCGGACAAAACGCTGATCGGCGCGGCGTTGATCGGCCTGTCGATGCTCGGCGATCTGCCGTGGTGGGTGACGGTGGTGATCCTGGCGCGCGAGGTCGGGATCACCGTGCTGCGGTTTGTCGTGCTGCGCCGCGGCGTCATCCCGGCCAGTCGCGGCGGCAAACTCAAAACCCTGGTGCAGGCCGTCGCGATCGGATTGTTCATCCTGCCGCTGTCGGGATCATGGGTGGTGGTCGCGTCGGTAGTGATGGGGGCCGCGATCCTGCTGACCGTGGTCACCGGCGTGGATTACGTCTTGTCGGCCGCAAGGGATGTCCGTGAACGACCCGCTACTGACTGACGATGCCCGCGGATTGGTGGCGGATCTGACAGTCCGCAACCAAAGCGTCGCCACCGCCGAGTCGCTGACGGCCGGGCTGCTCGCCGCCACCATCGCGGGAGTGGCCGGCGCCAGCGAAGTGCTGCGCGGCGGCCTGATCACCTACACCGAACGCACCAAGGT
>NZ_JBAUZA010000062.1:0-1852 GCF_049585075.1 Mycobacterium sp. | reverse complement strand
GCCGGCCGTGCCGGCGCGTTCGGCGGGATGCCTCGAAAACGAGAAACCGTCTAGTGTTCACATTGCCCGGCGGGCAATTCCGCTATGTGAGAGGTCAACCATTTGCTTACTTCAGTGAGTTCTTGGGTGCCGTCACTGAACGACCCTGATCCCGGTTGCGTGGCCACGGCAACGGCGGTCAGGCCCGTTGGCGTTTTCAGCACTCCAATTTGCCGTACCAAGTAGTTACCGGTTGGTGAGGGTCCCCACCCGCCTTTCAACCGGGTATCCGGGATGACCCCAAGCCCCCAACGCTGATCTTGTTCCACTTCCCCCATAAGCGTGAAGATCGGTGCGCTGGCGCTGTCGCAAACCGCGGCCGCGGTGAACCGGACCTGATTGGTCAGCGACCAGATGGTCTGGCCGAAGGCAGTGAACGGGGGCCGCAGCTTCCGCCACTCCACGGTCGTCGGATCGCCGTATCTGCGCAGGACGGCTTCGACTTTGTGCGCTGCCGTCACGGTATTGCCGCCCAAGCCGTCCCAGATCGACTCGGCGGCCCCGTTATCTGACTCGGTGATGGCGGCCCGTATCGCGTCGGTCGGTGGGTTTTCTTCGCCCAAGGCGGCGATGGTCAACGGGACTTTGCTCGTCGACCACGCGGGTCCCGTCGTCCAATCGCCGAATACGAGCTGCTTTTGGTTGGCGCCCACAGCGCTGATGACGAGACCCATGTTGGCGTGCAGCTTGTTCTGCAAGTTCGCGAACTCTGCGGCAAGCGGCGTGGTTGCGCTGCTCGGAGTCGGTCCCGGTGCGGTTGTGGTTGCCGCGGGCTGTGCGGGGACGGTGGCCTGGCGCGTTGAGGGCTTTGGGGCAGGCGATGGAGACGAAGGAACTAAATGATGCCTGGCAAATGCGCAACTTGTCAGCACGATACAGACCGACACCACGAGGGTTATGACGCCGGCAAGCGCCGATAGGGTGCCGCACCTACTGAAGTGGGGTTGTCTGACGAGCAGTGCCGCGTGGCGGACCGGCCTGATCCGTCCGACGTTACTGCTTCCTCTACCGCGCATGCCCGCAGCCACTCAAGCAGTCCAGGACATTGGAAGGCTGCTGGGGCATAGTGCTTGACGATCCTCCGCAGAACCGTTTGCTGTCAACGGTTCCCAGTTGCCATGTGGTGATCGGAGCCGTGGTGACGGTTCCGCTTGAAACCGATTGTCGGCAGCCTTGCAGTCCGAGCATTCTAGGTGTGACCTGCTTTTCCGGTGAGATAGGAGACGATCCCGTCGGTAACTGCCGCCGCGTATTTCGCTCGGCCATCCGCACTTTGCATCTGTGCGGCATCGTCGCCGTTCTTCATGTTGCCGAGTTCGACCAGAACCGCCGGATACTGGGCCAGATTCAAGCCCGCGAGATCGGGGCGACCGTACAGACCGCCAGACCCGATGTAAGTGGACGGTTGAAGACCCGACGCCAGCAGTGAATCGTGCATCGCGTGGGCTAGCTGAAGAGCTGGCCCGCCCTGGGCGTCGTTCAGTGGCGGACTGGAGTAATTCACGTGAAATCCACGACCGGTCGCCGGTCCTCCGTCGGCGTGGACGCTCACGATCGCGTCCGGATGCATCGCGTTGGCCAGCGCGGCGCGTTGATCAATGCAGGGGCCAACTGAATTGTCGTCGTCCCGGGACAGCTGGGTGCGTGCACCCATCTGGTTGAGTGCATCACGGATACGCAGAGTGACGTCCCAGTTAAAGGCATGTTCGGGGTAGCCATCGTTGGTCGCAGTGCCCGTCGTGTTGCACTGCTTCGTACCGCCCCGGCCGTTTTGGACCTGCCGGGTTATCGATGAGTCGTACACGCCGTTGTG
>NZ_JBAUZA010000061.1:0-5743 GCF_049585075.1 Mycobacterium sp. | reverse complement strand
GGCTTGGAGCGGGCTCGGGTGGTGAGCTCCCACATGCGGACAGGCCGATCGCACTGGCCGCGGATATCGAAATTCCAAGTAGTTGGCGCCGGCCTAGGGACGCTGGTATCCGGTCCGTCATGGCCACATCCTTCTCGCTTCGCGTTGACGTGGCCAACAGTTCGAGCGAAAAGTCTAGTCTTCGGCTAACCGTGGGATCAGTCCGCCGGCCAACACATCTTTGACTTGCCGCGGCGAAAGACGGTGCCGCACAGTGAAGGACGAATCCTTGGTGACGTTATCGACCTGCAGCGTGTCCTTGTCTGCCAATGCGTCGCGAAGACCGGCGATGTGCAGCGTGTCGTCCTGATCGATGGACTCGTAGTCGTCGGGGTCGTCGAACTCGAGCGCCAACACGCCGAAGTTGGCCAGGTTCTGCCAGTGGATGCGGGCGAACGACTTGGCGATGACGACCCGTAGACCGAGGTAACGGGGTGCGATCGCGGCGTGCTCACGTGACGAGCCCTGACCGTAGTTCTCGCCCCCGACGATGATGTGGCCGTCGTCGCCGGCCTCCTGCGCCCGCTCGGGATACGACTCGTCGATCTGGGTGAAGCTGAACATCGCGAGCTTGGGAATGTTGGAGCGAAGTGGCAGCGCCCGTGCGCCGGCCGGTGAGATCTCGTCGGTGGAAATGTTGTCGCCGACCTTGAGCAGCACCGGCACCTCGATTTCGTCGGGCAGCGGCGAGAGCTCCGGCAGGTCGGAAACGTTGGGGCCCTTCACTGGCTCTACCTTTTGTGCCTCCTTGGCGTCCAGCGGAGCCACCAGCATCGCGGTATTGACCGACGACTGCTGCGGGATGTCGAGTTTGGGATAGTTCATTTTCTCTTTGCGCGCCCACTCGCGGGGATCGGTGATCACACCCGTCAACGCCGAAGCTGCGGCGGTTTCCGGCGAGCACAACCACACCGAATCCTCTTTGGTGCCGGAGCGGCCGGGGAAATTGCGCGGCATGGTGCGCAGCGAGTTGCGACCGGTAGCCGGCGCCTGGCCCATGCCGATGCATCCCATACATCCGGCTTGATGAATTCGCGCCCCGCCGACCACCAGATCGGTCACCGCGCCCATCTTCATCAGATCCGCCAAAATTTCCCGCGACGTCGGGTTGATGTCGAAGCTGACGCCCGCACAGGTCTGCCGACCCGCGACCATCGCGGCGGCGATCGCGAAATCGCGAAGTCCCGGATTGGCGCTCGACCCGATGACCGCCTGCGCGATCTCCTCTCCGGCGACTTCGGAGACCGGCACGACATTGCCAGGCGACGACGGCTTGGCGATCAGCGGCTCGATCTTGGAGAGGTCGATGGACTCGTCGGCGTCGTAGTCGGCGTCGTCGTCAGCGACCAATTCCACCCAGTCGTCCTCGCGGTCTTCCGAGCGCAGGAAGTCACGGACCGCGTCGTCGCTCGGGAAAACCGTTGTGGTGGCGCCAAGTTCGGCTCCCATGTTGGCGATGACGTGGCGATCCATCGCGGTCAGGCTCGTCAGCCCCGGCCCGTAGTACTCGATGATCCGGTTCACCCCGCCCTTGACGTCGTGGCGGCGCAGCATCTCGAGAATGACGTCCTTGGCCGAACACCATTCCGGCAGTTCGCCTTCCAGTCGTACACCCCACACCTCGGGCATGCGGATGTTTAGCGGCCGGCCGGAGATGGCCAGCGCGACTTCCAGACCACCCACGCCGATCGCCAGCATGCCCAGCGAGCCCGCCGCCGGGGTGTGCGAATCCGAGCCGACCATCGTCTTACCGGGAATCCCGAAACGCTGCATGTGCGTTGGATGCGAGACCCCGTTACCGGGCTTGGAGAACCACAGACCGAATCGCTGGGCTGCGGTGCGCAGGTATTCGTGATCCTCGGCGTTCTTCTCGTCGGTCTGCAACAGGTTGTGGTCCACGTACTGCACGCTCACCTCGGTGCGGGCGCGATCGAGGCCAAGGGCCTCCAGCTCCTGCATCACCAGTGTGCCGGTCGCGTCTTGGGTCAGCGTCTGATCGATGCGTATCGCGATCTCCTGCCCCGGTGTCATCTCGCCGGATTCCAGATGCGATTCGATCAGCTTGCGGGCGACATTGAGAGGCATAGAACCGACGTACCCCAAAAGGTCAGCAGCCATGCGTTAGGTGCGCGCGGCAATACCTACGTGGTGATCTTCGCCTGTTCGTCGATGGTGATCGTCGCGGGTAGCGCCTGGCCGATCTGGTCTTCGAGGCAATCGGCGTTGAGCCGCATCACGTAGAGGGCGTTGCCGGACGCGATTACAACTGTTTTCTGCGCGACCGCTTTTGTTTGACCATCGTCGACCCAGGTGCCGCCCAACTGGTACGCGGGAAATCCGGCCAGGGTAGCGGTAGCGCCGTCGCCCATGGGCTTGAACCCGGATAGGTTTTTCAGTTCACCCGGGGCGAGATCCAGAATTTTCTGCTGGTCTACGTTGCCGGTGAGTTTGGATACCGTCGCCACGATGCTGGGTGTGTATTTGGCGGCCTCCGGGCCGTTGTCGACGATGGCCCAGTACGCCGTGGTCGGGGTGTCACGCCCGGCATCGGCCCAGCCGTCGGGGATTGGCAGGTCAATGGTCGGCGCGCCGGGATCACCGCGGTGGACCGGAGTCTCGGTGATGCCGTTCTGTTGGCTATAGCTGGCGATTGTGGGGTTAGGACCCGGGGCGGTGGTGCGTGGCGCCACTTTGGACTGCGGTTTGCCGGTGGAAGTTGTGGTTGTTTTGCCGGTGGCTGTTGCGGTCGAGTTCTTGCTCGACGCATTGTTGCTGTCGGGTTTGGAACCACATCCGACTAAACCGATGCCCAAAGCCAAAATGGCGATCGCCGCGCCCTTGATTGCTACCGTCCGCTTCATGAATAGCTCCTGTCGATTCAGACGGCACGGTTGCGCGAATCTGTCGGCGCGTCGTAGCCCAATTTAGGCAGTCTAACCAGGCCATTTCGATATTCGAATTTGTGCCGATCCGGCGTTTTTATACCGCGCGAGCGCTGCCGAGGTCATAGCGTTCGGGCACAGGGCGGGCACCCCTTCAGTGCCCAGCGTCGAATTCGATGGGCAGCGTTGTCGGTCCGGTGATTCCGACTAGTGGCTTCCAGGGGGCGGGGCCGCTGCGGTGTGGGTTGGGCATGCGGCGCGTGATGACGGTCAGCGCTTGGGCGAGTTCGGCTCGGGCGAGGTGCGCCCCGAGGCAATAATGAATGCCGCCACCGAAGGTAATCGTGGTCGCCGGAGCCTCGCGGGTGATGTCGAGGCGGTCGGGTTCGTCGTAGACGCAGGGGTCGCGGTTGGCGGCGGCGGTGTTGATGATCACCAGTGTGCCGGCCGGGATCCGCACGCCGCCGAGTTCGACGTCTTCGACCGCTTTGCGCATGGTGGCGAAAACGACCGGGTTATGGCGTATGAGCTCCTCGACTGCCTGTGGTGCGAGCGCTGGCTGCTCAGCCAAAAGCGCCCACTGCTCGGGGTAGTCGCACAAATCCTGCACGGCGGCAGCCAACTGATTGCGGGTGGTGTCGGTACCTGCCATCAGCAGGCCTTCCGCGAGCATGCGTAGCTCGTCGACGCTGAGTCGGTCACCGTCGTGTTCGGCGCGGATCAGCTCAGAGATCAGGTCATCGGTGAGGTTGTGGCGCCGCTGGGCGACCATGTCGTCGATGTAGGCGTCGAGTTCGTCGAAGGCCGCCATGATGACCGGAACGTCGTTGGCGACGTCCCAGCTCAAGGCCTTGAAGATGTCGTCGGCCCAGTCCGAGAACAGTTGCCAGTCTTGGCGCGGTGCGCCGAGCAACCCGCAGATGATCGGAATCGGATACTGGCGTGCGATGTCGGCGACCACGTCGCAGCGCCCCACGCTGGTTACCGGGTCGACCAACTCGGTGATGACTCCGGCGATGGTGCTCGTCAGCCGTGCGGTCGACCGAGGCGTGAACGCCTGGGAGACCAGTCGGCGCAGCCGATTGTGATCGGCGCCGTCCCGGCTCAATAGGCCCGTGGTGACCTTGTCCCACAGCCGCCCGGATGTAATGCCTTGCGCCGCAAGCGTGATCCCCTTCGGCATGCAGAATCGGGGGTCGCGCAACACAGTCCGCGCCAGCTCGTAGCTCAACACTTCGGGCCCGTGCGGCCCCTGCG
Organism: Mycobacterium sp.; assembly: GCF_049585075.1. GTDB lineage: Bacteria > Actinomycetota > Actinomycetes > Mycobacteriales > Mycobacteriaceae > Mycobacterium. The sequence continues at coordinate 1,565 of NZ_JBAUZA010000061.1, read as the reverse complement.
CGATCGGGCCCTGCAGACGGGCCTGCCGGATGAGCCGGTGCGCCTCTTCGGGGTTTTCGGCGTGCTCATAGGCAAGAGGCGGCAGCCCGGCATCAAAGACGGCGGGGCTCGGATTGGTGCCGATGGCGTCGACGGTCATTATGGCCTCCTCGGATTCGACCAAGTCGACTATCCGAGGTCGCGAGAGTAAGACCATCGGTCAGAACGCGTAGATCTGCGCGGTCGGGGGTCGTATCTACGCCTTTGCGCTGATGTTTTGGCGTATACGGCCAGCGCATGCTGGCTAGCATGAGCGACATTGATCCACGTGCGGATGCGCCGCTGGTGGACTGGAGCGATCTTGGCGTGAGCGGGCTTTTGCCGACCGGCACGGTGACACTGCTGTTGGCTGACGTGGAGGGTTCAACGCGGCTGTGGGAGACCCAGCCCAACGAGATGACGGCGGGGTTCGCTCGGCTCGATCACGCGCTACCGGATCTGCTCGCCTCTTATGGCGGGGTGCGGCCGGTGGAACAGGGCGAAGGCGACAGCTTTGTGGTGGCGTTCGCGCGGGCTAGCGACGCGGTGGCGTGTGCACTCGATCTGCAGCGGGCGCCGTTGGCCCCGATCAACTTGCGGATCGGCGTGCACACCGGCGAGGTCCAGCTGCGCGACGAAGGCAATTACATCGGCCCGACCATCAACCGCACGGCGCGGCTACGCAACTTGGCCCATGGCGGCCAGACCGTGCTATCGGGCACGACCGAGGCGCTGGTGCTCGACGCCCTGCCTTCCGATGCGTGGCTGACCGACTTAGGCACCCACGAGCTGCGCGGTGTGCCCCGCCCCGAACGGGTCGTGCAACTGTGCCATCCCGATCTGCGCAACGAGTTCCCGCCGTTGCTTACGACGAAAACGGTTGCAGTTCATAATTTTCCGTCGCAGTTCACCAGCTTCGTGGGCCGCGGCTCACAGCTGGGCGAAGTCCGGAAGCTGCTGGACGACAACCGGCTTGTCACCCTCACCGGTGCCGGCGGGGTAGGCAAGACCCGCCTTGCTGTACGTGTTGCGAACCAGTTGGTCGACGAATACGCCGATCGTGTCTGGTATGTCGACCTTGCGCCGATCACCGACCCTGATGTGGTACCGGCCACGGCGGCCCGCGCACTGGGACTCCCTGATCAGCCGGGTCGATCGACGATGGATACCGTGCTGCGTTTTGTCCGCGACCGGCAGATGTTGGTGGTGCTGGACAACTGCGAGCATCTGCTGGACGCGTGTGCCGAGCTGATCGTTGCGCTGCTGGGCGAAGCTTCGAGGCTGACGCTGCTGACAACCAGTCGCGAGCCGATCGGTGTGGCCGGTGAGGTGACATGGCGGGTGCCGTCGTTATCGCTAGCTGACGAAGCAATTGAATTGTTCGCCGATCGCGCGCGTTTGGCGCAGACCGGTTTTACCGTCAACGACGACAATGCCGCGGTGGTCGCCGAGATCTGCCAGCGCCTTGACGGGATGCCACTGGCGATCGAGTTGGCGGCGGCGCGGGTGCGCGCCATGTCGTTGATCGAGATCCTCGACAGCCTGCA
>NZ_JBAUZA010000060.1:0-11752 GCF_049585075.1 Mycobacterium sp. | reverse complement strand
GCTTGGCGCCACCGGTGCGGTCGTGATCCGCGACGGGATTTCGGCACCGCGGGCGACGCGCAGGTCGACGTTCTATCGCAACACTGAGGGCTGGCTGCTGGTCCGGTAATTCTTTCTCCCCGCCCGCGCCGGGTCACACTTTGCGGCTTCGCGGTGTCGATGTTCTTAGACACAAGCAATCTTTGGAGGCCGAGGGCGAATGACAACTTCCACCGTCACGTACTGGACGACAACCGGGGTGCTCGCCGTCGAGTGTTTTGTGGGCGGCGTGATGGGCGCCTTGCGACTGGAGCCGTTCAGGGGCGTCGTAACGCATCTGGGGTATCCGCTGTATTTCATGACGATTCTCGGTGTCTGCTATCTCTTGGCCGGCGTCGTTCTGCTGGCACCACGTCTTCCGCGGCTCAAGGAGTGGGCATATGCGGGCCTGATGTTCATCTATACGGGAGCAATCGCGTCCCACATCTGGGTTGGCGACGACGTCAAATCACTGATAGGTCCGCTGATATTGGCTGGGCTGGCCGTGGCCTCGTGGGCGCTGCGCCCCCAAGCCCGCCGCCACTCCGGAAGCAGCTAAGCCGGCCGGGCACTGCTCGCTGGTCGGGTAGTTTCGTGACGTGAACTTGCCCGTGCACCAATCGGTGCGGCCCAGCCCGATTTTTCTGGCGATCGTCGCGGTGACGGTTTTCGGCGGCGTGCTGGCTTGGTTGGACGGCGCCGACCTGGGCGCGCTTGCCTACGCCGGCGTATTCATCTTCGTGATCGCCGGCTGGGTGGTGTCGCTGTGTCTGCACGAGTTCGGTCACGCGCTCACCGCGTGGCGGTTCGGCGATCACGACGTCGCCGTGCGCGGCTATCTGAGCCTGGATCCGCGGCGCTACAGCCATCCGTGGCTCTCTCTGGGTCTGCCGATGTTGTTCATCGCGCTGGGCGGCATCGGCCTGCCCGGCGCCGCGGTCTATCTGCGGACGTCGTTTATGACTGCGGCGCGACGCACCCTGGTGAGCCTGGCCGGGCCGGCGGCCAACCTGCTGCTGGCGGTGCTGCTGCTTGGGCTGACCCGATTGTTTTTCGACCCGATGCACCCGGTGCTGTGGGCCGGGGTGGCGTTCTTGGGGTTCCTCCAGGTCACTGCGGTACTACTGAACCTGTTGCCGATCCCCGGCCTGGACGGGTACAGCGCGCTGGAGCCGCATTTGAGCCCGGAGACCCAGCGCGCGCTGGAACCGGCCAAACAGTTCGGCTGGGTGATTCTGCTGGTGATCCTGATCGCGCCGCTGCTCAACCAATGGTTTTTCGGGATCGTCGATTGGTTCTACGAACTGTCCGGGGTGCCCGGGATGTTGGCGAACGCCGGCATGCAGCTGACTCGGTTCTGGCACGACTGGTTCTGACCAGAGGTTGCGATATATGCGTAAGTACGCATATATTTACCCGCATGGGCGACGGCCATGCACACACCAGCGCCGCCACACCAGTGCCGAAAATGGTTGCTGCAACGGCATTGCTGGGCGGGTTCTTCTTCGTCGAACTGACCACCGCGTTGATGATCGGCTCGATGGCGCTGCTGGCCGACGCGGGTCACATCCTGACCGACGTGGCGGCCACCTTCATGGGGCTGTGCGCGCTGCTGCTGGCCCGTCGCGGCAGCTCGTCGCCGGGCCGCACCTACGGTTGGCACCGAGCCGAGGTGTTTACCGCGGTGACCAACGCCGTCCTGCTGATCGGGGTGGCGACGATCATCCTGCGCGAAGCGATCGATCGAATCGGCCATGCGCCAGAGGTGCCGGGGATGCCGATGATCGTTGTGGCGCTGGCCGGGCTGGCCACTAATACGGCGGTCGCAATGCTGCTGCGGTCGGACTCGGCGCAGAGCCTGGCCGTCAAGGGCGCCTATATGGAAGTCATCGCCGACATGCTCGGCAGCATTGGGGTGCTGATCGCCGGCGTGGTCACGATCACGACGCACTGGCCCTACGCCGACGTGGTGGTCGCGGTCCTGGTCGCGCTGTGGGTGCTGCCGCGGGCATTGTCACTGGCCGGCGGCGCGTTGCGCATCCTGTCCGAGTCGTCGCCCAGCCATATCGACGTCGAGAAGCTGCGTTCGGCGCTGTGCGCCGTCGACGGCGTGACCGACGTACACGACCTGCACGTCTGGACGCTGGTACCCGGCAAGGACATGGTGACCGCGCACCTGGCCAGCTCTGGTGACTCGGTGCGGGTACTCGGCGCGGCCCGCGCGGTCCTTGCCGCGCACGGATTAGGCCACGCCACCATCCAAGTGGAGCCGCCGGGGGCAGACGGTGACTGCGCGGGCGGTTGCTGACCCGGCTCAGCCGAGCCCGAGCGCGACGCGGGCAGCCGGATCGCAGTCGTCGAGCAGATCCAGACACCGCATCTGCTCGTCGGTTTCGCCGATAGCGTCGGCCGCCCGAGCCAGCGCGGCCACGCACCGCAGAAAACCGCGATTGGGCTCATGGGAGTACGGCACCGGTCCGAACCCCTTCCAGCCGTTGCGGCGCAGCTTGTCCAGGCCGCGGTGATAGCCGGTGCGGGCGTACGCGTAGGCGGTGATCGCCTTGTCGTCGTCGAGCGCTTCCTCGGCCAGCGCCGCCCAGGCCACCGAGGCCGACGGGTATGCGGCGGCGACGACGGCCGGGTTCTCGTTGGCCTGCAATTGGGCTTCGGCGTCGGTGTCGGCGGGCAGCAGGATCGGGTCCGGTCCCAGAAGATCACGCATGGGCGTCATGGGGTTATTGTGCCGTGCGACGCCGCCGCGCCAAACGGCGGTCGAGCCGCGAAATTTGATGCGCGCGTTAATAACTGAGATTTTCTAAGCTCCTATTGACCTTCTGTCTAACAAACGCTTATCATTCTCTTGGGTAATCACGTGGGGTGCATCGCACTTAAGCAGAAATCACGTGGGGGTCAATAATTGAGGGCTTCTCACAGTCCTTGCGGGAGGCCCAGCTCTCATCCAAGCGCTGAGCATTGGAGTCTCCCATGAAGCACACGCTTATTCGTCGTAGCGGGGTCGCCTGCCTGGGCGCCGCCGCGGCAGCTCTGGTCGCCGGAGGGCCTGCGGCCCTAGCCGACGACATCGATCAGTATGGTGGCGCGGACGTAAACTCCCTGACCATTTTCAATGGCACCACGTTTGAGACCTTCACCACCACCACGAACTATTTCGAGACGGTCGACGAAACTACAGGCGCCGTAACGCCTCATTTCAGCTTTCCGACACTGGTGGAGACCACCGGTACCCTTCCGGGCGGAGAGCAGGCTTTCGGCAGTACCTTCCTTGACAGCATGAGCCAATTCTTTGGTGATTCCAGTAACTTCCCGACTACGTCATCTAGCTTCTTCGATTTGGTCGACCCGGTCGCCGGTGAGCATTTTGTATTCGACCCCCTGTCGATTAGCGACCTCACGCCGATCCCGATCGTGGACATGGATCCCATCCCGTTCTGAGGTGAACACCTGAACCGAAGCAGACATCGGGCGCTGGGCCACCTTCGCTAAGCTGCATTACGTACTTCGACAGCGAAGAGGACACCAGCGCATATGCCGAATCCCCCAGGGCCTGACCGCGACGAGAAGTCGAATGCGCCGGGGTTCGATCCAGATGCCGTCGATCGGGATGACCCGGCGGAATCCGACCCCGACGACACCGAACAGGTCGCCGGTCCCGACGACGATGCCGTCGAGAACTACCAGGCCGACCCCGCGACCGAGGTGATGGCCAAGGCGGAGCGTGAGCAGAAGGCGCCCAAACAGCACGGTGCACGCGGTGAGCGTCGCTTCACCGCCCCGGGTTTCGACGCCAAGGAGACGGCGGTCATCAACGCCGCCACCGAGCCGGCGACCGAGATCTTCGATACTCGCAATCCGCCGTCTGGACCGACTGAAGCGCAGCCGAGAACGGCGATGCCGCAGTTGATTCCGCCGCGGCTGGGCGCCAAGCTGCGGCCGTCGACCCAGCGCAGCTGGGGCTGGGTGCTGGCACTGATCCTGATCATCCTGGCGCTGGCGGCCATTGCCGTGCTGGGCACCGTGCTGCTGACCCGCCACAACAAAAAGCCGACGGCCTCACAAGAAGACCGGGTCCGCAGCACCATCCAAAGTTTCGACGTCGCAGTCCAGAACGGCGACCTGTCCACATTGCGCGGCATCACCTGCGGCAACATGCGCGACGACTACGTCAACTACGACGAGCGCGAATGGACCGACACCTATCACCGGGTCGCGGCGGCCAAGCAGTATCCGGTGGTCGCCAACATCGACCAGGTGGTCGTCAACGGCAACCACGCCGAAGCCAACGTGACGGCGTTCTTGGCGTACGCGCCGCAGGTTCGCTCCACCCGCAGCTTCGACCTGCAGTACCGCGACGAACAGTGGAAGATCTGCGAGTCCAGTACGGGTTAAGTCAGGCCGAGACAGATTTGCCGGCGCAGTGCAGGTCGTTGCAGGCCTCGATCACCCTCTCGGTCATCCCGGCTTCGGCCTTCTTCAAATAGCTGCGCGGGTCGTAGACCTTCTTGTTGCCCACCTCGCCGTCGACCTTGAGCACGCCGTCGTAGTTGGTGAACATGTGAGCGGCGATAGGGCGGGTGAACGAGTACTGGGTGTCGGTGTCGACGTTCATCTTCACCACGCCGTAGCCCAGGGCCTCCTCGATCTCCGACTTCAGCGAACCCGAACCGCCGTGGAACACGAAGTCGAACGGCTTGGCACCGTCGGGCAGTCCGAGCTTGGCCGACGCCACCTTTTGCCCTTGGGCAAGGATGTCCGGGCGGAGCTTGACGTTGCCGGGCTTGTAGACGCCGTGCACGTTCCCGAACGTCGCGGCGAGCAGGTACTTGCCGTGCTCACCGTGGCCTAGCGCTTCGACGGTCTTCTCGAAGTCATCGGGCGTCGTGTAGAGCTTGTCGTTGATCTCGTGCGCGACGCCGTCTTCCTCGCCGCCAACCACGCCGATCTCGATCTCCAGGACGATCTTGGCGGCGGCGGCCTCCTTGAGCAGCTCCTGGGCGATCACCAGGTTCTCGTCGATCGGCACCGCGGAGCCGTCCCACATGTGCGACTGGAACAGCGGGTTCTTGCCGGCTGCGACGCGTTTCGCCGAGATTGCCAGCAGCGGCCGCACGTAGGCGCCCAGCTTGTCCTTCGGGCAGTGGTCGGTGTGCAGGGCCACATTGATCGGGTACTTGTCGGCGACAGCCCGGGTGAATTTGGCCAGCGCAACCGCGCCGGTGACCATGTCCTTCACCCCTAGCCCCGAGCCGAACTCCGCGCCACCGGTGGAGAACTGGATGATGCCGTCGCTGCCGGCGTCGGCAAACCCCTTTAAAGCGGCGTTGATGGTCTCCGACGACGTGCAGTTGATGGCCGGGAAGGCGTACGAGTTCTCCTTGGCACGCCGCAGCATCTCGGCGTAGACCTCTGGCGTCGCGATGGGCATGAAAACTTCCTTCCTGACGTGTCGCATCAGTATCGCAACATCGGATTCTCGTCGACCGCCCGCCCGCCGGTATCTTGGAACACCGTGACGACCACCGCAGTGGCCATGCCCAACTTGCTCGACCCGATGTACTGGTTGGGCGCCAACGGCGTCTTCGGGCATGCGGTGCTGCCCGGCATCCTGATCATCGTCTTCGTTGAGACCGGTCTGCTGTTCCCGCTGCTGCCTGGTGAGTCGCTGCTGTTCACCGGCGGCTTGCTGGCCGCCAGCGCGCACCCACCGGTCAGCATCGAGGTGTTGGCCAGCTGCGTGGCGGTGGTCGCGGTGCTGGGCGACCAGACCGGGTATTTCATCGGGCGCCGGATCGGCCCGGCGCTGTTCAAGAAGGAAGACTCGCGCTTCTTCAAACAGCACCATGTGACCGAGTCGCACGCGTTCTTCGAGAAATACGGGCCGATGGCCATCATCATGGCGCGGTTCATGCCGTTCATCCGCACCTTCACTCCGGTGGTAGCCGGGGTGTCCTACATGCGCTATCCGGTGTTCCTCGGATTCGACATCGTCGGCGGCGTCGCCTGGGGTGGCGGTGCAACGCTAGCGGGCTACTTCCTGGGCAACAACGAATTCGTGCACCACAACCTGGAAAAGATCATCCTGGCCATCTTGTTCGTGTCGATGATCCCCGCATTCATCGCCTTCGGCCGGGCCTACTTGAACCGCCGGCGCGCACCCAAACAGGACCAAGACCCCCTGCCGGTACCCGAGTAGTAACCAGCACGAACCCGCTAGGCGGGTCGGAAGCCCATCGCCACCCCATTCATGCAATAGCGCAAGCCGGTCGGTTGGGGGCCGTCATTGAAGAGATGGCCGAGGTGACCTCCACAACGTTGGCAGAGCACCTCGGTACGCGTCATACCCGCGCTGTTGTCTGGCTGCTCGAGTACGGCGTTGTCGAGGGCTTTCCAGAAGCTCGGCCAGCCGGTGCCGCTGTCGAACTTCGTCGTTGACGAGAACAGGTCCTGGCCACAGCCGGCACACCCGAAAGTGCCGCGCCGGTGCTCGTCGTTGAGCGGACTGCTGTAAGGCGTCTCGGTGGCCGCCGTGCGAAGCACCGCGTATTGCTGTGGAGTCAGAAGTTGCCGCCACTCCTCGTCGGTGTGGTTGACCTCGAATGTTGCGATCGGACGGTTCGGCGCACCGGTGGCGCGGAAACCGGGCAATGAGCCGCAGCCGACGAGCGCGCCGAGCGCGGCGGTGCCGAGAAGTATGTGCCTTCGGGTCAGCGTCACCGTTCCACGATACGACCGCTTCCTTAGACGGCGACCTTGAAATCGCATCCAGTCTTGGCCCGGACGTCAGCGACGCTCACCCCGGGGTGTAACTCGGTAAGCGTGAGTCCGTGCTCGGGCTCGACGTCGAAGACGCACAGGTCGGTGATGATCATGTCCACCACGCCCTTGCCGGTGATGGGCAGCGTGCATTGCTTAAGGATCTTCGGGCTGCCATCTTTCGCGGTGTGATCCATCACGACGATCACTCGTTTGACGCCGGACACCAAATCCATTGCGCCACCGGGCCCTTTGACCATCTTGCCCGGCACCATCCAGTTGGCCAGGTCACCGTTTTCGGCAACCTCCAAGCCGCCCAGGATGGAAAGGTCGATGTGGCCGCCACGGATCATCGCGAAAGAGTCGGCGCTGCTGAAAAAGCTTGACCCCGGAAGGCTGGTGACGGTCTGCTTGCCGGCGTTGATCAGGTCGGGGTCGACGTCGTCTTCGGACGGGTAGGAGCCGATGCCGAGCAGACCGTTCTCCGACTGCAGCGTCACGCTGATGTCCTCGGGGATGAAGTTGGCCACCAACGTCGGAATGCCGATGCCCAGGTTCACGTAGTAGCCGTCGCGCAGTTCCTGTGCCGCGCGCTGGGCCATCCGCTCGCGAATTGGGCTGTCGTGCTTGAGCGCTGCGCCACCGCTGGTGGTACGGAACTCGATGCGCTTCTCGTAGTTGGTACCCGCGATGATGCGGTCCACATAGATCCCGGGGGTGTGGATCAGGTCGGGGTCCAGCTCGCCGACCTCGACCAGTTCTTCCACCTCGGCCACCGTGACGGCGCCGCAGGTGGCGATCATGGGATTGAAGTTACGCGCCGTCTTGCGGTAGACGAGGTTGCCGGCCGTGTCGCCCTTCCACGCTTTGACCATTGCCACGTCTGCGCGAATGCCTTCTTCCAGAACATATTCGGTGCCGTCGAAGACCCTGGTGTCTTTGCCTTCGGCAAGGTTGGTGCCGTAGCCGGTGCGGGTATAGAAGCCGGGAATGCCTGCCCCGCCGGCCCGTAACTTTTCCGCGAGCGTGCCTTGCGGGGTCAGCGCTAGGTCCAGTTCACCGGCAAGCACCTGACGCTCGAATTCCTTGTTCTCGCCGACGTAGGAGGCAATGACCTTTTTCACCTGCCGCGCCTTGAGCAGCAGGCCCATGCCGAAACCGTCTACGCCAGCGTTGTTTCCGACGATGGTGAGGTCTTTGACGCCGCTGTCCACCAGAGCCTGGATCAGATTTTCCGGAATGCCGCACAGGCCGAATCCACCGGAAGCGATGGTGATGCCATCCTTCAGCAGCCCGTGCAGAGCCGACTCGGCATCGGGGTGGACCTTACTCATTAATCGTCCTCTCGTTGGTGATCACTGCGTGTGCGGCCTCCATCAGCATCCAACCCGACAGCTGTACCGACAGATCGCGCTCCGGTACCTCCGACTGGGTGACCGCACCCTCAACGAAGTCGGCCTGCTGCCCGCCCGACGTCGGCAGATCGGCGGTGCGATCCCAGAACGGACCGAACAGCGGAAGCCCCTGCACCGACTGTCGGTTGTCCCATGCCGACTGCGCCGAGGACAGCACGATTTCGCGGGCGGTTTCACGGGCCGCGGCATCGGCAGCGGATTCGCCCGGCAACGTGGTGGCAACCAAAGCCAGGTAGCGGGCGGTAATCCCGTGGAACAGCCCGCCGTCGCCACCGCCGGCGCCGCGCAGCACCCCGGCCGGCGCCATGTGCTCGTCGATGGCCGCGACCAGGCGATGCACTCGCGCCGCATGCCGCTCATCTTCGGTGCGGGCGGCCAGCTCTGTCTCAAGGCCCAGCACTACGCCCTGGCAGTAGGTGTACTGCGCGCGGACCAGTGAACCCGCCTTGATGCCGTCGAACACCAGGTGTGTGTCGGGGTCGATCAGCGTTTCGTCGATCCAGTCCGCCATCTGCTGGGCCCGTCGTAGCCGGTCACCGTAACGGGCCAGGAAGATTCCCGCTGGACCGTTGGCCGGGGCGTTGAAGAATTGGTCCTGCTTACGCCACGGGATGCCGCCGCCGTCTTCGGGCACCCACGCTTTGACGAATTGGTCGTTCAATTTGTGCAGTGCGCGTTTGCGCTCCACGCCGGCGATCCGGGCGGCCCGCTCCAGCGCCAGCGCCAGCCACGCCATGTCGTCGTAGTAGCTGTTGACCCAGGACCCGTTGTTGCGCAGCCGGTGCGAGCGGATCTGCCGGCGGATCTTGACGCGCCGCTCCGGCTGCGGGTCGCGCAACTCCGCGTCGATCAGGCAGTCCAGCAAGTGCGCCTGCCACCAGTAATGCCAGCCGCCGAACCACCGGTCGCGTCGGGCCGGCGGCCAGGCGACCACGCCGAGCTGGGTGGCGGGCAATGCCCACAGCCGTTTCAGATGCCGCCCGGTGACGGCGGCTTCCGCGCTGACCGCCCGGTTGACCCACACCTGGTCCATGGGAACTGATCCTGCCTTACCAGGCATTCGCGATGTTCCCGTGTTGGTTCATCCAGGCATGCAGCCCGGCCTTTTCTCAGCCGCCAGGTGCGGGCATGAGACCCAATTGCGCCAGGATCCCGGCGAAATCCACCACCGACCAATACTCGATAATTTTCCCGTCCCGAACCCGGTGGATCGCAATCCCTTCCGTCTCAATAGATTTATTTGTCGCTGGAATGCCAAACAGCTCTCCTGCGTGGACCCCGCTGCCCCGGATGTAACTGACGACAAGATCGCCTTCAGCTACCTGCATGACGATCTGGTCTGTGCCCGGCGCTCCGACGCGGAAGATTTCCGCTGACTGCTTCATACCGGCTCGGTCCAGCGTGACGCCCGGGGCCGGAGCGTGATGCGCAACGAAATCTTCGGCAATGTAATTGTCGAGTACGTCCCAGTTGTCGGCCTCATTTGCATCGATAGCCGACAAGTAGCGGTGTATCAGATTCTTGTTTTCCTCGAGCGACACGTGGGCGTCCTTCCCCGACTGACGAGGTATCAGCCGCGGTGACAACCGTGTCACACAAACCAATGGGCGTCTGGCGGTTTACCAGCCGAGACCACGACTACTAAAGGCGCTCCATCGCGCGCGCCATGCTGGCGCGTTCTAAGAATCCGTAGTTCTTCGGGTAGTCGCGGCGCACCGGGCGGTCATGTTGCGGCGACGGCGCAAACGCACGATTCACGGCTGCGAGCAGAACGCGCGTTGCCTCGGCCCACCGGCGCCGGGTCGTCGGCTGCGGCCGCAGAGCCACCGCCGTGCCCAGCACAACCTCCTGCTCGGTGATCAGCACCGGTGCAGGCGATACCAGCTTCTCTTGGGCCTCGTCGTTCTCGACGGCCTGAGTGGAAGTGTTGAGTTCGAGCTTTTGGGTGAGCATTTCAATCCTCCATCGGTGCGATCCGTTACTGGAATCGTCGATCGCCGCCGATCGACCGATGTCAGTGGCGCACTACTGATCTTTTGCAGCGTTGCGACGTGATAGCACTGACCCCAGGAGGCGACGATGGACAGCAGCCAGATGCAACGGCTGGTCGACAGCCACATGCAGGCCGAAAACCAAGGCGATATCGGCGGGGCGGTGGCGGTGTACACCGACGATGTTGAGCACGACGTCGTCGGATTCCCCGATAGCCCGAGCCGCGGTAAGGATGCGGCGCGCAATTTCTACGCCTACCTCACCGCCAACTTCCGCAGCGAGAGCTGGGATATCCTGCGCCAGTATTTTGCCGACGGCGCGATGGTCCTCGAGCAGCTGATGACCGGAACGGTCATCGGATCGTTGCTTGGGCTTCCGGGTAACGGACGACGCATCAGTTTTCGAATGATGCATGTCTTCGAGTTCCGCGACGGCCTGATCAGCCGGGAGAACATCTGGCTGGATACGGCCGCGGTAGTCGATCAGTTGAGCTGACGCGAGCCGTCGTCGCCAGGGCATTCCCGGCGTCGAGGCAGCAGCGCCGCGAGTTCCTCGCGGTTGAGTGTGCCGGTTTTGGCCATCGCCTTATAGATGTGGCTTTCGACGGTGCGAACCGACAACGTCAGCCTTGTCGCGATATCCCGGTTCGATAATCCTTCCCCGATAAGCATGACGATTTCTCGTTCGCGGTCGGTCAGCGGCAATCGTTCGACAGCCTTACGCAGGGCCGGCGTGCGGGCGCCGCCACATTGCTCGGCCAACGCCTCGGCCTTTGCCGAGCATCCCAACGCCGATCCGCGCAACTCGTGGTGCCGGTAGGCGAGGGCTGCGTGCGCCGCCGCATCGACAGCAGCGATGAGATCACCCATATCCTCGAACTCGGCTGATACCGCGGATAGTTCGGCACCATCGCCATCACGCAAGGCTTCAGCGAAGCGGGCTGCGAGACCGGCGCGCGGCCCTTCGACGATCGCTTCGAGCTCCCGCAGTCGTGGCCCGCAAGACCGCTCCCCGAACTGTGTGGCTGTTTGTAGGCACATCACTTCAGGGGCGAATTGACTGTTGTCCCTAGCTGTTTCGGCGGCAGCAAGCGCGATCGCGATAGCTTCACTGACGGCGCCCTGCCCGGCGGCCACCCACGCCTTGGCGATCGCGAACTCGTAGTCGAGGTATCGCCAGCTCGGATGGCGTTGCTTTTCGAGGGTGACGATCCAGGCCGCTGCCTCATCCATCGAGCCGCGCATCGCCAGCGCCGTCGTCAGCGGAATCTGGCATCGATAACCCCACCCATTGGAATTGGGGGACGCGTCGACGGTTTCGATGCATTGGGTCAGCAGGGTAATTGCGGCATGGAGTCGCCCCGAACCAAGCGCCACCCTCCCCACCGCGAGAGAACCAACTTGGAAAGACTGGAATGCCCGGAATTCGATTTGACGTTGTCGGATGGTTTCCGCCGGTCTCTCGGCATCGGCGATTTGGCCAGACAACAAGCGTGCGCCGATGTGGGCGTCGGTGATGATCACGAACGAGCGAATTGGAACGGGGTAACCGGCCTG
>NZ_JBAUZA010000059.1:0-8945 GCF_049585075.1 Mycobacterium sp. | reverse complement strand
CCGGGTGACCCGCTGGCACCGCCGGCAGCAACTCCGGCCGCGGCGCCGGCCGGCCCGGTTACCGGGCAGAACCCCTCGCCGTTCGTCGGTGAGCCGCCGTTCGTGCCGCCGTCGTTCCAACCGGCCCCCGGATCGACGGTGGGGGTTGCTCAGCCGGTCGTCATCAACTTTCAGCGGCCGATCGCGGACGCCGCAATGGCCGAACAAGCGATCCACATTTCGTCGACTCCGCCGGTTTCCGGGAAGTTCTACTGGGTGACCCCCACCCAGCTACGGTGGCGTCCGCTGAGCTTCTGGCCCGCGCACACGGCGGTGCACATCGACGCCGCGGGCACGATGTCGGACTTCATGACCGGCGACCAGCTGATCGCGACGGCCGACGACGCCACGCACACGCTGACCGTCGCCCGCAATGGGACGGTCGAGAAGACGATCCCGATGTCGATGGGTATGGCGGCGGGGGGTCACCAGACGCCGAACGGCACCTACTACGTACTCGACAAGAAGGCCACGGTCGTGATGGATTCGTCCACCTACGGCGTGCCGGTCAATTCGACCTGGGGCTACAAGGTCAACGTCGAGGATGCCGTCCGGTTCGACAACAGTGGCGACTACGTGCACAGCGCGCCGTGGTCGGTGGACGATCAGGGCAAGCGTGACGTGAGCCACGGCTGCATCAACATCAGCCCGTCTAATGCCAAGTGGTTCTTCAGTAACTTCGGTACCGGCGATCCGATCGTCGTGAAGAACTCCACCGGGGGGACCTACTCGAAGAACGACGGCTCCAACGACTGGCAGCTCTGACGCGGAGCAGTCCCCGTTTGCGGGGGACTGCTCGCGTTGAGACGTTACCTAGTTCCAGATCCTGACTCGCTGTTGTGGGTCCAGATACAGCTCGTCGCTCTCGGCGACATCGAAGGCGTCGTAATAGGCATCGATGTTGCGGATGACGCCGTTGCAGCGGAACTCCGGCGGCGAGTGCGGGTCGATAGCTAGCCGCCGAATCGCCTCGGCATCACGGGATTTGGTGCGCCACACCTGCGCCCAGCCGAAGAATACCCGCTGTACGCCGGTGAGACCGTCGATGACGGGCGGGGTTTCGCCGTTCAGCGACAGCTCATACGCCAGCAAGGCGATGGAAAGACCGCCCAGATCGCCGATATTCTCACCGACGGTGAATGCGCCGTTGACATGATGGCCGTTGTCGAGCCCGCGCGGCGTATAGATGTCGTACTGCTCGATCAGCGCTTTGGTGCGGGCGCCGAACTCGGTGCGGTCATCGTCGGTCCACCAGTCGACCAGATTGCCGTCGCCGTCGTATTTGGCGCCCTGGTCATCGAAGCCGTGGCCGATTTCGTGGCCGATGACCGCGCCGATACCGCCGTAGTTGGCGGCGTCGTCGGCCTCGGGGTCAAAGAATGGCGGCTGCAAAATACCTGCGGGAAAGACGATTTCGTTCATCCCCGGGTTGTAATAGGCGTTGACGGTCTGTGGGGTCATGAACCACTCGTCGCGGTCGACGGGACCGCCCAGCTTGGCCAGCTCCCGGTCGGAGTTGACCTCGGAGCCGCGAAGGTAGTTGCCGTAGAGATCGCCTCGGTCGATCACCAGCTTCGAGTAGTCCCGCCACTTCATTGGATAGGCGACTTTGGCGGTGAACTTGTCCAGCTTGGCCAGCGCGCGTTGCCGGGTCTGCGGGGTCATCCAGCCCAGGTTGGTGATGCTGACCCGGTATGCCTCGCGCAAGTTGGCGACCAGCACGTCGATTCGCGCCTTGGCATCAGGCGGGAAATACCTTTGTACGTAGAGCTTTCCGACTGCATCGCCCAGCATTCCTTCGACCAGACCGACGCCTCGCTTCCAGCGCTCGCGGATCTGTTCGGCTCCGGTGAGTTTGCGGCCGTAGAATGCGAAGTCCTCGGCGACCAGCGCATCAGTCAGCAATCCAGCGCGGGCGTGGATGACTCGCCACCGAGCCCAGTTCTTCCAGTCGTCGAGATCTTCGCTACGCCACAGTCCGGCAAAAGCGGTGAGGTAATCTGGTTGGCGCACAACAAGTTCAGCTACCGCATCCGGTGTGCTGCCCAGCGCGTTCACCCAGCCGGACCAATCGAAACCCGGTGATTCGGCCTGCAGATCAGCGAAGGTGCGCAGGTTGTAGGTAAGGTCGGCGTCGCGGCGCTTCACCACATCCCAATGCGCGGCAGCCAGTTTGGTCTCCAACGCCACGATCCTGGCGGCGGTCTGGCGATGGTCGTCGGGCGCACCGCCGTAGACGAGCGCGAACATCCGCGCGATGTGCTCGGGGTAGGCGGACAGCAGCTCGGAGTGCTGCTCGTCGCGATAGTAAGACTCGTCGGGCAGTCCCAGCCCCGACTGGCTCACGTGCACGAGGTAGCGGCTGGAGTTCTTGGAGTCGGTGTCGACATACAGCCCGACCCCACCGCCAACGCCGGTACGTTGCAGGGCGCCGACGACGGCCGCCAGCGCGTCGGGATCGGCGGCGTCGTCAACCGCGGCCAACTCGTCGAGTAGCGGCTGCACACCCCGGCGCTCGACGATGCCCTCGTCGAGAAAGCTGGCGTACAGGTCGCCGATGCGTTGTTCGTCGGTGCCGGGCACCTCAGAAGACCCGGTGTTCTGGCTGACTTCGGTGATCAAGTCACGCACCTGGACTTCGGCCCGGTCGAACAGCGCGCGGAAGGCACCGTCGGTGGCGCGGTCGGCCGGGATCTCATACTCGGCCAGCCAGCGGCCATTGACATGGCCGAACAGGTCGTCTTGGGGACGGGCGCCAACGTCGACGTTGCTCAGGTCGATGCCCGAGCGGATAACTTCTACGGTCACCACACCATCCTTACCATCTCCGCGATTGCACGCCCGGCTACGTTCGATTGCCGGGCTCGCCCCCTCGCCGCTGCGCGGCTGGGGGTACCCCCACCTCATCGCCCTGCGGGCTCTGCATCGTCGCCCGGCTAGGCTCACGGCCATGCCCGAGCAGACCGAGCCAGCCGATGAAACGGCGCCGGACGAATACCCCGATGGTTTCGAGGGCCCTTTCATCTCCGGCTACGGCGTCGCATCGGCGGCGCTGGGAGCGCTTTCGGTGGCCGCGATCGCGCTGGGTGCGACGATCTGGCTGGCCCATCGCAGTGATGTGGACGAACGCGGCTATCAGAGCCGAGCCATGCAGGCTGCCGTCGAGTGGACGGGCGTGCTGATCAACATGAACGCCGGCAACGTCGCGGCCAGCTTGCAACGGCTGCACGACGGCACCGTCGGTGAACTCAACGCCGATTTCGACTCTGCCATGCAGCCCTATCAGCAAGTGGTGCAGCGGCTGCAGTCGACCAGCCGCGGTCAGGTCGAGGCGGTGGCGTTCGAAACGGTGCACCACGACCTGGACACTCAGCCGGGCGCCCCTCGTCCTGCGCCCGCCGAGCAACTGCCGGCGTCGATCGCGAGTCGCACCGACACGCTCTTGGTGGTCGCCACGTCGGTCAGCGAGAACACCGGCGGCAAGCCGCAGACTGTGCACTGGAACCTGCGGTTGGGGGTTTCCGACGTGGACGGCAAGCCGATGATCTCGCGGCTCGAGTCGATCCGATGAGGAACGCCTGGCGGGTACTGGTATTCGATATCGCGGCACCGGTGGCCGCGATCGCCGCGCTGTTGGCGATCGGGGTCGTTCTGGCCTGGCCGTGGTGGTGGGTGTCGGCGTGTTCGATTCTGGTGCTGCTGATCGTCCAGGGCGTGGCGGTGAATGTCTGGCTGCTGCGCCGGGATTCGGTCACCGTCGGCACCGACGACGACGCGCCTGGTCTCCGGTTGGCGGTAGTCGCGCTGTGCGCGGTGGCGGTGGTGTCGGCGGTGCTGACCGGCTACACGCACTGGACGTTGCCGGATCGCCGTCTGAAGGCCGACGCGGCAGAGGTGGTGCGGGTAGCGACCGGGATGGCCGAGGCGACGGCCACCTTCTCGCCGCAGCAACCGACGGCCTCGATCGATCGCGCCGCAACCATGATGGTGCCCGAGCAGGCGACCGCGTTCAAAGACAATTTCGCAAAGGCCACAGCGGATTTGGCACATCGAAACGTCACCGCTTCGGCATCGACGCTGGAGGCCGGCGTCGAAGCGATCGGGCCCTCTGCGGCCGCCGTGGCGGTGGTCCTGCGCGCTACTCAGAACGAACCGGGTCAGCCTCCCAACAACACCGTGCTGGCGCTGCGCATCGCACTGAGCAAACGAAGCGACCATTGGCTGGTGCTCGACGTGTCGCCGATCAACGCTCGCTAACGAGCTCAGCGCAGCCTGGCGTGGTCAACCATCAGGCAACGGTCCATCACCACTTGCATTCCGGCTGCCTCGGCATCGCGGCCCACTTGCTCATGCCACAAACCTTCTTGCAGCCAAAGGGTTTTCGGACGTTCCTCGAGGGCTAGCACGTCGGCCAGTACCGATGGCAGCTCGTCGAATCGCCGGAACACGTCGACCATGTCGGGTATCACCGGCAAATCGGCCAACCGGGAATACGCTGGTGCACCGTCGATTTCGGCGATCGTCGGATTGACCGGGAAGACCTGGTATTGGCCGGTCGAGATCAGATACGTATAGATTTCGTGGCTTGGCCGTGTCGGCTTGTCCGATGCGCCGACCACGGCGATCGTGTGGGTTTCGGCCAGGATGCGGCGCAGCGTCGCCTCGTCGGGCTGTCCGAGCATCAGTTGCTGCGGGGTGGTCGCTGGGGCGGCGGCTGCGCCGGTTGTTGAGTTCTGGCTTTCGCGAACCGGTCAGAAAGCCGGCGCATCCGGATCATCAACGACGCCGACGGGCTGGTCGTGGCAGCGAGGTAGCCGTTCAGCTCGTCGACGGGCACCCCGATCCGAGACGCGAATTCAGGCGTCTTCAGCCCCGATCGTTCGATCAGCACCCGCACATGGCGGGCCACTTCGTTGCGCTCGTTGGCCTCTAGGTGGGCGCGGGCGCGGTCCAGCACCTCCGCCAACGCTTTGGAGATGCCGTACGGCCGCGAGCTCTCCAGAACTTCTTCGACTTGGCGAGCAGTGCGCCCGAACGGGTCGCGCTTGATCGCCACGGCGATCTGCTTCCAGGTGGCGATATCGCCACCTTCCAGGGCCGAGCGGATCGCCGAGGTGGGCCAGAACTCCACTGGCCGCTCAACATTGCGGCGGACGGGCGGTCGATGCGGCGACGGTCCGTGGCGTCGGTCGGCTGCCAACGTCACCTCGCCTCCTCCAGCATCGCCACCGCCACCGACAGGCAGCGCTGCCTGACCTCCTCCCAGTCTGCCTTCGCATCCGGTCCGGGCCACTGCTCGTCGTCGAGATCCGTTGGGTGTGGATCCGCGAGCCGCCGGACCAACTGGGTAGCGATCCATTGCCGCCTAGGTGACTGACAACAGTAATACCTATCCATACCGGCCAGCACCAATGCGGCAGTCTCGGCTTCCATCGTGTCTACCAGCTCAGCAAATTCCGCGTAATCACGGCTGCTGTTGCGCGACATGATGAGGTAGCCCTTGAGCCGCAGCGTCTCCGCGCCGGTCGGGATTTGCAGCCGATCACCGGTAGGCAACTGCACGTGGGTGGTTTCCACCGGGCTGCGTCGCTCGAACGTCGGATGGTCAGTCTCCGCCTGGGTTTCCAGCGCGTCTAGCGCAACCGAGAGTCGACCGCGCCACAGCGTGACCGGATGTATCGGCCGCACCGCGCGGGGTGCGGCGCGGCCGACGCCGTTGCGGTGCGACAAGCCGCCGACGAACTTCTTGGCCATCGAATGGTCGTTGGTCCCGGCCGGCGTCCCCGTCGCGGCCAACTGCGCAGTGGCGGCGTCGTCGCCGCCCTTGACGTGTCCTCGCAGTCCGCCGTTGCGTCCACAACCGGTGAAGGCCAACGGGTCGGCCACCGTGATCGCGTCTGGGACCAGGTGTTTGAGTCGGGCTGCAGACTTCAACACGATCCGCAGGTCTGCACCGGGCACCACAGGTACAGAGATGTCGTCGGGAATCATCACTATGTCGCCCAGATCGACTGTGGGCAGCGGCTTTTCGAAGTCGACCGACGGCAGGATGCGGTGCAGCCAGCCTGGTAGCCACCAGTTCCACTGGGCAAACATCGCCATTAAGGCGGGCACCATCACCAGCCGCACCACCGTGGCGTCCACCGCGATCGCGACGGCACACGCCACCCCGATCTCGGCGACCAGCGGCATGCCGGCGAATGCGAAACCGATGAACACCGCGATCATGATCAACGCGGCGCTGGTGATCGTGCGCGCGCTGGTGCTCACGCCGTAGGCCACCGCGTCGCGGGTATGACCGGATTGCAGGAACCGTTCCCGGATTCGGGTCAGCAAGAAGATCTCGTAGTCCATCGACAAGCCGAATGTCATGGCCAGCACCAGCGGTGGAACGGTGCTGTCGATCGAGCTGATCGGCGCGAACCCCAGCTTCTCCAGCCAGCCCCACTGGAAGACCATCACCAAACTGCCGTAGGCCGCGGCCACCGACAGCACCGTCATCAGCACGCCCTTGAACGCCAGGAACACCGACTGAATCGAGACCAGCAGCATCACGAAGGCGATCAACGCGACGAAAACCAAAACCAGCAGCTCGGTCGCAGCCACCCGGTCGTCGAAGTCTTTGATCAGCGCGGTCGGCCCGCCGACGTCGACCTGCGCGGTGCCCCCCGCCGCCGCCGGTAGGTGGGCCCGCATCCAGGCGATGCTGCTGCGCGCGCCCAGATCCTCGGGATCCACCGACAGCACACCGGACAAAAGGGCGCTGGTGTTGTTGTCGGCGAACACCGGCGGGGTCACCGACACGCCGGGGCCGGGCGCCTGCGCCATCTCGTGACGGATCGCCGCGAGGGTCTGCGCGTGGGCGGGCGCCGACGCGTCGCCGTCGGGGAAGGTCACCAGCACCTGCACCGGGCCCAGCGCGCCGGGACCGAGCGCCTCGGCGGCCGCCGATACGCCGGCGCGAACCTCGTGTGACGAGTTGAATTGCCGCAGCAGGCTATTGCCCAGCACCATCGACAGGGCGGGCACCGCCATGGTGATGAGAACAGCCGACGCCGCGATCGCCGATGCCCACGGCCGGCGCATCACCCAACCGATCCAGCGGCTCCAGAACCGCGACTGGGTTGTTTCGGGTCGCCGCGACCAGTGCAGCGCCGCCGATCGCTTGGCGGCTGCGCGGCCGAACGTCGCCAGCACCGCCGGTGTCAAGGTTGTCGAGCTCAGCATCGCGACCGCCACCGCGAGGATCGCTCCGGTGGCCATTGACGCGAGCGCCGGGGTGTCGATCAAGTAGATGCCGGTGAGCGAGGCGACGACGGTCATCCCGGACAGCACCACGGCGAGGCCGGACGTCGCCATCGCCGCATCGGCCGCCTCTTGGGGCTGACGTCCGGCGCGCAGTTCCTCCCGGAAGCGCATCAAAATGAACAGCGAGTAGTCGACCGCCAGCGCAATGCCGAACATCGACACCGTCGAGGTGACGAACACCGACATCGTGGTGTAGGCCGACAGCAGATAAACCAGTCCCATGGTGATGGCGACGGTGCAGATGCCCAATGTCAACGGGATCGCGGCCGCGGCAAGCGAACCGAACACCGCCAGCAACACAATCAGGATGATCGGAAGGTTCCAGCGTTCCGCCGCGGCGATGTCGTGTTTGGTGTTGGCCGCCGCGGCTGTACTCAGCGCGCCCTGGCCGATCACATATAGCCGAACATGGCCGTTTTCCGTCTGTCCCGGCCGGACGCCCTGGACGCCGATCTTTGTTCGCAACTTCTTCGCGGCGTCGCTGGCGCTGCTGTTGTTCGAGGAGTCCAGGCGCAACGACACCACATACGGCCGGTCGGGCTGCGGGGCCGGCTGGGCCGGATTTTTCACCACCGCGACGTCGGAGACCTGGCCGGCGACTTGCTCCAAAAACTCCGCAGCGGCGTTCATGTCTTGGTAGCTGGCATCAGCGCGTGGCGCCGCCACGAGTGCCAACGGTGACGTGCCCTGGTCGGGGTAATGCGCCTCGAGCTCGTCGTGCACACGCAGCGATTGCGATCCGGCCACCTCGAAGCCACCGCCGGTGAGGTGACCCCCTTGAGTCGCGGTCAGGTAAATCGCGGGGAGCAGCGCGAGCAACCAACCTGTGAAGACCAGCCAGCGGAATCTGCGCAGGTTGCTGCTTAGGCGCATCATGAAGTGCTGGATTTCGGTCTCCCACGCATCAGGTCTTTGCGGCCGAGCCTACCTCAGCAGGCTATGTGGCGAGGCCGCTTAAGGCTCGCTGAGCTGCAACAACTCGGCAACGGTGCCCGAGGCTGATCGGGTGTGAGCAGTTTCGTGGCGGCTGAATTGGGCGCGCTGCCGGAGTCGATGGCAGGATGGCCTCTGGGCGTTCGCCCGCAAGCCACTAAGGAGTTCTGTATGACTTCCCTGACTGGGAATGCTGCGACGTTGCGCCGACGGCTGCTTGGCGTGCTGACCGCCACCGCAGTGGCTGGCGCCACCGCGGTGGTGCTGCTGTCGGCGCCCTCGGCGGTAGGTGCGTCTGACCCCTGTGCTGCCAGCGAGATGGCGAGAGCGATCGGCAACGTGGCCCGGTCGGCCGGCGATTACCTGGACGGGCATCCGGAGACCAACCAGGCGATGACCACCGTCTTGCAGGAGCCGGCGGGACCCCAGTCGGTCAACTCGCTGAAGGGCTACTTCGACGCCAACCCGAAGGCCGCCAGCGACATGCAGACGATCGCGCTCCCGCTTGCGGGCCTGTCAAGCAGGTGCAAGATGCCGATCAGCCTTCCCCAGGTGCTCGGCATGATGCAGGGCGCCCAGGGCGCGCTGCCCGGTGGCCTGCCAGCTGGTCTACCCAATGCGGCGGCGCAGGCCGTGTCCGGGGCCCAGGGTGCGGTACCCGGGGC
>NZ_JBAUZA010000058.1:0-3942 GCF_049585075.1 Mycobacterium sp. | reverse complement strand
TGCCGGAGATGCCGGCGCCCGCGCCGGTCGTCGTGCCACCGACGGGCCGCAGGCCCCGAGGTGCCAATGAAAAGGCGCCGCTACCCAAATTGGGTCCGCTGATCTCCCAATTCCTCAAACCGCTCACCCGAAATCCCGCGCAGCTTCAGGCGGCGGTGACGCCGGGGCCCACTCCGCCGGGCGCCATCCCGGGGTCCCCGAACGCCAATCAGGCGGTTCCGCAGGCCGTTCCGGCACCGCCGCCGCCGGCCAACGTCGCGGGTGCTCCGACCTCACTCGTCGACTTCGTGACCGGACCGAACAGTCCCAACCGCACCCTCGAACGGTTCGGTATCTCCGGAACCGACCTCGGGATACCTTGGGACAATGGCGATCCCGGCAATCGTCAGGTTCTGATGGCCTTCGGTGACACGTTCGGCTATTGCAGCGTGCACGGCCAGCAATGGCGCTACAACGTGCTTTTCCGCAGCCAAGACCGCGATCTGAACCAGGGTATCCACGTCACCGACGGGGTGCCGAACAACCCGTACTCCGGTTCGCCGGTATGGGCGCCGGGCTTGTCCAAGCAGGTCGTCAACAGCATCCACAAGGCGGCACACGAGACCGGAATCATTCCAACGTCGGCGATGTCCCTCGGCAGAACGCAATATATGAACTTCATGTCGATCAGGAACTGGGGCCGTGACGGCGAATGGTCGACGAACTACTCGGGACTCGCGAGATCGGTTGACAACGGCCAGAGTTGGGGCATCTTCCCCGGCACCATCAGGTTGGCCTCGGCGGACGCTGTCCCGGGAGGCCACTACTTCCCGGGCAACGAGAACTTCCAGATGGGGGCGTTCATGAAAGGAAAGGACGGTTACCTCTACTCGTTCGGAACCCCGTCGGGACGCGGCGGCCCGGCGTTCCTGTCACGGGTTCCGCCGAACTTCTTACCCGACCTCACCAAGTACCAGTACTGGAACGGCGAGGGCAAGGGTTGGGTGGCGCGGGACCCGAGTGCGGCGACGCCGATTTTCCCGGGTCCGGTAGGCGAGATGTCAGCCCAGTACAACGACTATCTCAAGCAATACCTGGTGCTCTACACCAACGGCGGCAGCAATG
This sequence comes from Mycobacterium sp., assembly GCF_049585075.1. Taxonomy (GTDB): domain Bacteria; phylum Actinomycetota; class Actinomycetes; order Mycobacteriales; family Mycobacteriaceae; genus Mycobacterium. Next base: position 2,838 of record NZ_JBAUZA010000058.1, on the reverse strand, counting down.
ACGTGGTGGCCCGGACCGCGCCGTCTCCGGAAGGACCCTGGAGCCCGGAACAACCTCTGGTGTCGTCGTTTTCGATGCCCGGCGGTATATACGCGCCGATGATTCATCCGTGGTCTTCGGGTCGAGACTTGTACTTCAACCTGTCACTGTGGTCGGCGTACGACGTGATGCTGATGCACACCGTGCTGCCATAGCTGACCAGATCATGACCCCACTTCGGGCACCCGGAAGCTCATGTCCACCGTGGTCCCCGACGGGGTGCAGTCCATCTCGAGCCAGTCGCTGACTGCGCGGATCAATACCAATCCACGTCCCCGGACGCCGGGGTCGACAGGGGCCACTTTCCACGAACCTTGGTCGATGACCCGCACGTGCACTCGGGCACCGTCGTTTTCTCCTTCGATCCGAACGGTACCCGGTTTATGTCCGCGGTAGGCGTGTTCGATGCTGTTGGCCGCCGCCTCGTTGACCGCCAACACGATGTCGGCGGCCGCCTCGTCCGGTATCGCGGCGCCGCGCAGCCATGCCGCAAGCTGATGCCGGACATCACTCAATTGCTCGGCGGCTGCGGCTTTTTCGATCTTCAACGGGCGGTACGGGTGCCGGTAGACAACTATCGCAATGTCATCGTCGTATCCGGCTGGTGGGGCCATTTCGTCGAGGACGGCGTCCGCGATGTCGTCGACGGGCAGATGCATCCCGGTAGCCACCGTCGCACTGACCCGCGCGATCCCGTCGTCGATTGAGATCTCGCGCCGCTCGACCAGTCCGTCGGTGTACAGCATCAACGTCGATCCGGGCGGAAGGACTACCGACGATTGTGGACGAGAATCCTTGCGGTGCACGGCTAACGGCACCGAGCGAGCATCAGAGAGCAGCATCGGCTCGGCGTGTGGCACGGCGAGCACGGCTGGTAGGTGGCCGGCGCAGCTGTAACAGAACTCACCGGTCTCGGTATCCAGGACCGCGAGAAAGACGGTGGTGCAGAAGGCATCCGGGATCAGTTTGGCTACGGCGTCAAGTTCTTCGAGCAGTTTGGCGGGCTCCGCGCCGGTGAGCAGCAGCGCCCTGGCAGAGCTGCGAAGCTGACCCATCACCGCCGCAGCGGAAAGGCCGCGTCCCACACAGTCTCCGACGATGATGCCGATCCGGTGATCGCCCAGCCGCAATACGTCATACCAGTCGCCGCCGATTTCCAGAGGCGGGACCGCGGGTTCGTAGCGCACCGCGAAGCCGGCTGGAAGCTCGGTCGGTGCCAGCATCGCGTGTTGCAGCGTCAGCGAGGTCTCGCGCGCGGTTTCGAACTGGCGCACATGCTGGATTGCCAATCCCAGATGCCCGACGAGCACGGTGACCAGCAACCGATCCTCGGCGCTGACCCGGCGTGGCACCCGCAGTTCCAGCCACAGCGCGACGTCCCCGCCGCCGGTGAGCACCGCGACAATTCCGCGAGCCATGCCCGGATTGCCCGGCCATTCGATGGGCTGCACCGTCAGCGGCAATTGGTGGCGGGCTTGCTGAAATATCTGGCGCAGCACCGGATCGAGTTGGCGCCACGGCAGTGTGGCGTTCTCTCCGGCCACCTGAACTGTTGGGTCGCCGTCGTTGGGCGGCCACACCGCGCCCACCACCCGGTGTACGTCGAGCGCGACGCGACACTCGTCGAGGGTGATCGTCAGCACCTCGGCGACACTTTTGGCCACGCCAACCGCCGTGGCAAGGCGCAGCACGGCGCTTTCCCGCGCGGCGAACGCCCGTTCAGCGGTGATGTCGCGGATCGTTCCGACGTACACGTCCTCATCGGCGACGTCCGCCGTCACCCGGTTGATGTTGACGGCGACCCATTCCAGGCGGCCGTCTCGGTGCCGGATCGGCGTCTCGTACTGGACTTGGTTCTCCTGATTGAGGCGCAGTTGTTGTTGCCGCGCCGCCTTCTCGTCGACCAACCACGGGTGTGGCCACCGGTAGGGGACACCGTGGGCCGGGTAGCCGGTGATCTTGCCGAATGCGTCGTTGACCTCGGTAACGGCCCCTTCGTGGTTGGCGACGAAGAACCCCTCTTGCAGCGAGTTCACCAATGCGGTGCGGAACTCGTCGCGATCGGCCAAGTTTTCCGCCCGGGCCCGCTGTTCCTCGTAACGCTTTGTGCCGTCTAAAAATCCGCGCGTCGCGATATCTAGCGGGGCCAGCGTCTGCAGAAGGAAGGCCAGCGCCGCCGGTCGATCGAAGACCGGATTCTGCGCGTGGTCGTCGACCAGTTGGAAGTGGTTCTCGATGATCTCCAGCGTGCTGACGCTCATCTGCAAGGCCTGGCGTCCGAGTTCGTGGCCGACGGCGAGTTCCTCCTCACCGCGCGTCTGCAAGTAGGTACGCAGGGCGGTGGCGTACCCGGCGTGGAATTCGCCGGGGTCGTTCATCCCGACGCGCCCCGGTGACGTGCGGCGAGCACCAGCGCGTCGTCGTTGTCTTTGGCGTGCTCGTGCAAAATGTCGTTGGCGATCGCCAAAGACGATGCGGAGAAGTCGATGTCGTCCAAATGGTCTTCCACGATGCCATCGCTGGTGATCACCAGCAGGTCGCCGGGTCGGATCGGAACTTCCTGCGGTGTCAGCGTTTCGGGTATGCGGTAACCGACGATACCGCCGGCCAGACGCGCTGAAGATCGCACCTCGACACCGGCCGGGTGTTTGGCGACGAGGTCGGCGGTCACATTGCCTATGCCGATCCAGCTGAGTATGTCAGATCGAAAGTCGATGTGCGCCAACGTCATCGCAGCCCCTCTGGTGCCCGACAACGCGCGGTGACAGTGCTGGACCAGGACGGCGAGCGGCTCGGCGC
>NZ_JBAUZA010000057.1:0-16837 GCF_049585075.1 Mycobacterium sp. | reverse complement strand
TTGCTGCACAGCCCCGACCCAAAGGGGTCAGTTTAACAATCGACGGACAGACTTTCACCGGTCCGGATCAGTCCGATCAGAACGGCTCGGAGCGCTCGGCCGGTGTCGCAGCGGGAACGGATTTCGGTAGCGGCGCGGCCTAGCTGCGCCTTTGGCCCGTGCCCGCGCCGGGCCAGATCAGATCTTTTACCCTGGCCCCATGCAAGACAGGCAAGGCCGGCGGCCATGATCCGCTTCCTGCTGCGCCGCTTGCTCAACTACATCGTGCTGCTGGTACTGGCGTCGTTCTTGGCCTTCTACCTGGCCTCGGTGGCGTTTCATCCGTTGGACAGCTTCATCGAACGTCACCCCCAGCCGCCCGCCGAGGCGATCCACGCCAAAGCCGTCGAGCTCGGCTTGGACAAGCCGATACCCATCCGGTACGCGGAATGGGCTGCCGATGTCGTCCAAGGCGACTTCGGCACCACGGTGACCGGCCACACCGTCACCCAGGAGTTGTGGCCGCGGGTGGGGGTCAGTTTTCGGCTGGTGCTGATCGGTTCCCTCGTGGGCACACTGGCCGGCGTTGTCCTGGGCGCCTGGGGAGCGGTCCGTCAGTATCGGCTGAGCGACCGGGTGATCACCGTGTTGTCACTGATCGTGCTGAGCATTCCGTTCTTCGTGCTGGCCGGCCTGCTCATCCTTGCCTCGCTGCGGGTCAACAACGTGGCCGGGGTGCGGATCTTTGCCTACACCGGGGAAACGTCGCCGATTCCGCCGGGCGGCATCTGGGACCAGCTGGTCGACCGCGCTCGGCATATCGTGTTGCCGAGCCTCACGCTGGCCCTCGGCGCGGCCGCGAGCTTCAGCCGATACCAGCGCAACGCGATGCTGGACGTGCTCGGCGAGGATTTCATTCGGACCGCTCGAGCCAAGGGGCTGACTCGCCGGCGTGCGTTGTTCAAGCACGGCTTACGCACCGCGCTCATCCCGCTGGCCACTTTGTTCGCCTACGGGGTTAGCGGCCTTGTCGTCGGCGCGGTGTTCATCGAGAAGATCTTCGGCTGGCACGGCATGGGCGAGTGGGTGGTGCAGGCCATTCAGAGTCAGGACACCCACATCGTCGCGACGATCACGCTAGTCACCGGTGCCGCACTACTATTCGCCGGACTGTTGTCTGACGTCATCTATGCGGCCCTTGATCCCAGGGTGCGGGTCTCATGACCCACCCGGGCGACGACGCGCTGATGACCCAAGAGGCCCCCACGGACACCACGCCACTGCGGGTCGGCATCAAGCCGGCTACCTTCACCTCACGACGCAGCCTGGTCGCACGTCGCTTCATGCGCAACAGACCTGCCGTGGTGGCGTTGGGATTGCTGGTAGTGCTGTTCGTCGGCTGCTATGGGCTGCCGCCCCTGCTCTCCTACGACTACACCGCTCTGGACTACCACGCGCTGCTGCAGCCACCGTCGGGCAAGCACTGGTTCGGCACCAACGCATTGGGCCAGGACCTGTTAGCCCGGACTCTGCGCGGCATGCAGAAGTCGATGCTGATCGGCTTTTGCGTGGCGATGATCTCGACCAGCATCGCCGCCACCGTCGGATCGATCGCCGGCTACTTCGGCGGCTGGCGCGACCGGGCGTTGATGTGGCTGGTCGACCTGCTGCTGGTGGTGCCCGGCTTCCTGATCATCGCCATCATCACTCCGCGCATCAAACAGTCGAGCAGCATGCTGTGGCTCATCGTGCTGCTGGCCATCTTCGGATGGATGGTCAGCTCCCGGATGGTGCGGGGCTTGACGATGAGCCTGCGGGAACGTGAATTCGTGCGTGCGGCAAGGTTTATGGGAGTGCCAGACCGCCGCGTAATCGTTCATCACATCCTGCCGAACGTCGCCTCGATCCTGATTATCGACGCGACCCTCAACGTGGGCTTCGCGGTGCTGGCCGAAACCGGGCTGAGCTTCCTGGGATTCGGTATTCAACCACCCGATGTCTCGCTGGGCACGCTGATCGCTGACGGCACTCCTTCGACCACCACGTTCCCTTGGGTGTTCCTGTTCCCGGCGGGAGCGTTGGTCCTGATTGTGTTGTGCGCCAACCTCACCGGCGATGGGCTGCGCGACGCACTGGATCCGAGCAGCCGAGCGTCGCGCCGCGGGAAGCGACGTCGCAAGTGACGGCCCTGCTCGAGGTGACGGATCTCAACGTCACCTTTGAAACCGGTGACGCGTGCGTCTCGGCAGTGCGCGGCACGAGTTATCACATTGACCCCGGCGAAGTGGTCGCCATCGTCGGCGAATCCGGCTCCGGCAAGACCACCGCCGCGATGGCCGTTGCCGGTTTGCTTCCCCAACACACCGATGTCTCCGGATCGGTGCGATTGCACGGCGAAGAGCTACTCGGGCTGTCCGACCAGGCGATGTCGCGGATCCGCGGCAAGTCGATCGGCACCGTCTTTCAAGACCCGATGTCGGCGTTGACGCCGGTCTACACCATTGGCGATCAGATAGCCGAAGCGATCAAGGTGCATAACCGCGAGATCAGTCGAGCGGGTGCCCGAAAGCGCGCCATCGAGTTGCTCGAGCTGGTCGGCATCGTGGCGCCGGAAAGCAGGGCGAGGGCTTTTCCGCACGAGCTGTCCGGCGGCGAACGGCAGCGAGTGGTGATCGCTATTGCGATCGCCAACGATCCCGACCTGTTGATCTGCGACGAACCGACCACCGCGCTGGATGTCACCGTGCAGGCACAGATCCTCGACGTGTTGCGAACGGCACGCGACGTCACCGGCGCCGGTGTGCTGATCATTACCCACGACCTGGGTGTGGTGTCGGAGTTCGCCGATCGTGCGCTGGTCATGTACGCGGGACGTCCGGTCGAGATCGCGGGAGTTGCAGAGCTTTACCGTGACCGCCGGATGCCATATACGGTCGGGCTGCTGGGTTCGGTGCCGCGGCTGGACGCCCGACAAGGCACTCGGCTTGTGCCGATCCCCGGTGCTCCGCCGACGATGACGTCGCTGCCCGATGCCTGTCAGTTCGCGCCGCGCTGTCCGCTGGTGATCAGCGAATGCCGTTCGGCAGAGCCCGATCTCGTCCCGATCCGGGACGGTCACCAGGCGGCGTGCATCCGCACCAACGATGTCGCTGGACGCAGCGCGGCCGACATCTATCACGTGTCAACGCAGCCGGCTGCCGGCGATACCACCGACACCGACCGTTCGGTGGTGCTGCAAGTCACCGACCTTGCCAAAACCTACCCACTGACCAAAGGCGTCGTTTTGCGCAGGCGGATCGGTGAAGTTCGTGCGGTCGACGGCGTCAGCTTCACCTTGCAGCAGGGCCGCACTTTGGGCATCGTCGGCGAATCCGGTTCCGGCAAATCAACGACGTTGAGCCAGATTCTCGAACTCGCCGCACCTCAGGCCGGTGCGATCCAGATTCTCGGCACCGACGTCGCCGGCCTCGACAAAGCCACCCGTCGTAAGCTGCGCACCGAACTGCAGGTGGTGTTTCAGGATCCGGTAGCGTCGCTGGACCCGCGGCTCCCGGTATTCGACGTCATTGCTGAACCGTTGGTTACCAACGGGTTTGACCGGCACCGCTGCGAGGAGCGGGTCGCCGAGCTACTGGGAATCGTCGGGCTGAATCATGCCGACGCCAGCCGCTATCCAGCGGAGTTCTCCGGCGGGCAGAAGCAACGAATCGGTATTGCGCGGGCGCTGGCACTGCAGCCGAAGATCCTTGCGCTCGATGAGCCGGTGTCGGCGCTCGACGTGTCAATTCAGGCCGGCATCATCAACCTGCTGCTTGACCTGCAGCGACGGTTTGGGTTGTCCTATCTGTTTGTGTCGCATGACCTTTCGGTGGTCAAACACCTGGCCCACCGAGTGGCTGTGATGTATCGAGGCAAGATTGTGGAGCAGGGCGATGGCGAGCAGGTGTTCACTAAGCCGCAGCACGAATACACCCGGCGACTGTTGGCCGCAGTCCCACGGGCGCACTCGGATATCGGCGGTGGTTAGCATCTATTCGACAATTCGCAGGCTTGTGCTGCTTTCCACCGTGCTGATTTGTGTGATCGTCACGGGTTGCTCGGACGGCTACCAGGACGTGGTGGGGCGTCAGGCCGTGCGGGTCGGCACCTCGAGCGACATCAACCCACGCGACCCGGCGACGCTGCGTGACGGCGGCGACCTGCGGCTTGCGATCAGCTCGTTTCCGCCGAACTTTAATGAATTGAACATCGACGGCAACACCGCCGATGTCGGTTCGGTCGTCACGCCGACGCTGCCGGGGGCGTTCATCACCCAGGCGGACGGGTCGCTGAAACTCAACACCGATTACTTCACCGCTGCCGAGTTGACCAGCGCCAGCCCGCAGGTCGTCACGCTCACGATCAACCCGAAAGCGGTGTGGAGCGACGGCACCCCGATCACCTGGGAAGACATCAAATCCGAGGTCGGCGCATGCAGCGGACACGACAAGCGCTACCTGATCGCCAGCAGGGCCGGGTTCGAACGGGTGAAGTCGGTGACCCAGGGCGTTGACGACCGCCAAGCCGTGGTCACCTTCGCCCAGCCGTATGCGGAGTGGCGCGGGATGTTCGCCGGTGGCATGCAGCCGCGGAGCATGACGGAGAACCCGGACGTCTTCAACAAGGGCCAACTCGACCACCCTGGCCCGTCGGCCGGGCCGTTCATCGTGTCCAGGATCAACCACAGCGCACAGCGGATTGTGCTGACTCGCAATCCCCGCTGGTGGGGCCGCAAGCCGCTGCTGAACTCGATCACCTTTCTGGTGCTGGACTCCACCGCCGTCATCCCCGCCCTACAAAACAACGCGATCGACGCTGCCGGCGTCGGCACGCTCGACGATATGGTCACGGCCGAGCGCACACCGGGAGTGGTAATCCGCAGCGCGCCGGCGCCGACGTGGTATCACATGACTTTCAATGGCGCGCACGGATCCATCCTGTCCGACGACAAGCTGCGGCTGGCAATTTGCAAAGGCATTGACCGCCAAGCGATTGTCAATGTTGTTCAGCATGGCCTGACCAGTCACCCGAAGCCGCTGGACAATCACGTTTACGTCGTCGGCCAGGTGGGCTACCAAAACAACAGCGCACCAGCCGCTTACAACCCTGACCAGGCCCGCAGAGAATTGGATGCGCAGGGCTGGAGGCTCAACGGGGCCGTGCGAGAACGAGACGGTAAGCAGCTAGTCGTCCGCGACGTGCTTTACGACTCGCCGGCCGCGCGCCAGATCGCCCTGGTTGCCCAGCAAAACCTGGCCCAGATCGGTGTCAAGCTGGTGCTGGATGTCAAAGCCGGGAATGGATTCTTCAACCAGTACGTGAGCGTCGGCGATTTCGACATCGTGCAATTCGGTTGGGTCGGTAATGCTTTCCCGCTGTCTGCGCTGCCGCAGATCTATACCTCCGACGGCGAGGGCAACTTTGGCAAGATCGGCAATGCAAGCATCGACGCCAAAATCGATCAGACGCTCTCCGAACTGGACGAGACTGCGGCGCGCGGGCTGGCCAACCAGGTCGACACGATGATCTGGCAGGAGGGCTTCAACCTGCCCCTTTTCCAGTCGCCCGGCGATATCGCGGTGCGCAAAGATCTGGCCAACTTCGGTGCACCCGGGCTAGCCGACATCGACTACACCGCGATCGGATTCATGCGCTAGGCGCACAGCTCGATACGTTGCGCACCCTTGACACCGTCGTATCGCGCTGGCGTGCAGGTCAATACGATCACCTGGCCGCGCTCGCCCAGGGTGTCGAACATCTCGGCCATCTTGACCAGTCGCTGCGGGTCGGTGAAGCCGAGGGCGTCATCGATCAGAATCGGAACGGCGTCCTCGTTGGCGACCAGCGCTGCCCCGGCCAGCCGTGCCAAGATGCCCAGTTGCTCCTTGGCTCCGCCCGACAGTGATTCGTACGGCACCGTGCAACCGTCGAGCGTGCGATTGAGGATGCACAGGTCGGTGTCGACGTCGACCTCGAAACTGGGGCCGAAGACCGGACGCCCCAGCCGCTGCAATTCGGCGCGGAACGGTTCGACGTAACGAAGCCGTGTGGTGTCGCGGTGGCGGACCATCACCGTGCGCAACAACTGGACGGCACGGGCTCGGCTACCGACCCGGTCGTGCTCGCTGCGGGCGTGTTCACGCCGGGCCTCGGCGGCGTCGAGCTTTCCGTTGCGGCCCTCGGTGCCGAATAACGTTAGCTCCACCCTGATCTCATGTAATGTGCGGGCGATTTCGTCGTGTCGGGTTTGCATTGCCTGAGCCGCCTCGGCGGCGTCGGCCAGCTCGGTGGCCACAGCGGCTGGTTCCGCGGCGGTCAGTTGTTCGGACAATTCGGCTACCCGGGCTGCTGCCGTTTGTGCCACCCGCAGCGCTTCGGTAGCGGTGGCCTCCAGCGTTTCGTCGGCGACGGCTGCGCGCTGCTGGGCCAGCCGGTCAGCGACCGCAGCCAGCTCGAGGCGTTGGGTAGCCAGCTTCTGCTCGGAAAGGGTTGCCTTCGTCGATATTTCGCTGAGTTTGGCCGCCGCGGCGGCTGCAACCCTGCGGTGTGTCTCAAGGTCTGCGATCGCTTTGACCCGCGCCGCGTCGGCCTCTTCAAGCTCGGCGCGGGCGGCGGCGGTGTCCACGGCGACATCGTCGGCGTAGGACTTGTCATGCAACTCGGCCAGCCCGGAGCGCAACTGCTCCACCTCGTCGTCACCGCACAATGCGATCAGGGTCGCGGCGGTCTGGTCGCGGCGGTTCAGCAGTTCACGGCGCCGCTGGTCGATACGTCGCGCCTCGGCCGGGTCAGCCACCTGGCCGGCCGTCAGTGCAGTGGCCAGGTTTTGTTGCGCTGCAGCGTGTTCGGTCTGAATATCGAGCGCCGTCGCTCCTGGCGTGAACCGCGCGGTCAGGATACCCGGAACCTCGACCTCGGTCGCGCCGCTCGCGGTGGTCGACCAGCTCTGACCCGCGGGCAGCGACACCCGCTCGTCGCCCACGACAAGCTCGATGTCGGTGGCCGCGACGAATTCCACCGTCGCCGACACCAACGCGAGCTGGCCCTCGACCCGCTCGACAGCTGCCGCAGCTCGCTCGATCTGTTGGAAAAGGCTGTCCGTCAGCGCAATTGTCGAGAGCTCGTCGAAGATCACATCACGGTCGCGTTGAGCGCCGTCGATTTTGGCAAGCCGGGCGGTCAGCTTCTCAACCTCGTCGCGGCGGGCCAGCTCGTCGACGACATGCCGGGCAGTCTCGGCTCGCTGCTGGGCGGCCGTGAGGAGCTCGTTGGCCTCCTCCACCACAGCGTCGGCCGCTGCGGTGACTTCTTGAGCCAGTCCCCGCGCTTCGGTGGCCTCTCGGGCCTCGGCGTCCAGCGTCGCGACTGTCGCGGCGCGCGTGTCGTTTTCGGCGCGCAGCCGTAATCGCTCGGAATGCGCGCCCGTTGATGCCGCGCTGCTAGCCGTGGCGGCAGCAGCGACCAGCTCGGCTTCCTTCATCTGTTCGGTAAGTTGCGCGATTTCGTCGGCGGCGGCTTGGGCCGCGGTCTGCCGGAGCGCGGCCGCCTGTTGAAGAGGCAACAACTCGGCCAGCTCGGCGCTCAACGCGGCGTGCTGATTCACCCGGTCGTCGACTTCGGCGACGGCGGCGGTGCATTGCTGCACTTCCTCTTCGGCGTCACGCAGCGCGGCGATGGCCGCGGCCCACTCTCCGGTGGCACGCCCGGTCGCGGTGAAGTAGCGGCCGTACTCGGCATCGATTCGCTCGATCAGCACCGGCTCAGTGCCCGACAGCGCGGCGGTGTCCCCCGCCGCGACATCCAGCGCCCGGCTCAACGCATCGCACCGCGAAAGATCCACCGCCGCTGTCGCCGCCGCCTGCAATACCCGTTGGGCGTGCCAGAGCTCGGTGTCGACAGTCTCGGTCAGCATCGCCTGTACCCGGTCGTGCGCCTCGTCGCCGCTGTGCTGTTCGCGGCGCGGCTCAAGAACCGTCAGCTGCGTCTCACACTTCTTGTGGAACCGCTTGTGATAGACGAAACGATAACGGCCGGTGCTGATCTCGGCGGTTACTTCGGATCCGACGTCGGCGTGAGTCGGCTTGACCTGCTTGACTTCCTTTTTCGTCGAACGGTCCTTGGATTCCAACAGCAGATCCAACGCCTCGATCATCGACGATTTGCCGATTTCGTTGGCGCCGGATACCACGACCACGCCGTGGTCGGGGAATTCGATCTCGCGGTGATCGATGCCGCGGTAATTCTTCAGGACCAACCGGTGCAACTTCACGCCGCACCTCGACCCTGGCTACCTCCGTCGGTCAGCCGCATCAGCAGCGCCAGCGCTGCCTGTGCGTCACCGGCGATCTCGGCGTCCCCGGTGCGCGCCGTTTTGACCAGTTCCTCGACCGCCGCGGCGGCGAATCCGCCGATGCCGAGGTCGCGGAATTCGCCGTCGGCCGGTATGACCGCGAGATCGCTGTGGCTATCCCACACCCGCAGCGACGCGAACAGCCGCGAGTACTTGTCCAGGCAGGCATCCAGGGCGGCGCGGTCGGTGACCGTTAACGAGCCAATCAAGGCCAGCCGCAACACCGTTCGGTCTTTGTCGGGCATCAGATCGAGGTTCAGATCCAGGTCTGCGATATCACGGCTGTTGTCCACCTGGCGGCTCAGGGTGCCAAACCGCCAGCGACCGACGCTGGGGGCCTCGACAATCACTGGGCGATGCGGATCCGCCTCGTCGATTTCGATCACCAGCACATGGCCGGGGTCAGCTTCGACGTCGTCGTAGTTGGTGACCTCCGGCGAACCGGAGTACCACGCCCGTCCACTACTACCGACTTCGGTCACCGAATGCTTGTCGCCCAGCGCGACGTAGTGCACTGCGCCACGGGTCAACGCGTCCTCGATACCGGCCAGCCGGATCAGCGAGGGCTTTGTCGGATCGGGGTCGAGCACGTCCACTCCGCCGTGCGCCACCAGCACCCGGATGACACCGTCGGCCGGCAGGCCGTCGAGCACGTCGGCGACCAGGTCGGTGGTCGGCGCTTTGGATCGCCATGGCGCAGCGACGATCTGCAGGCCGAGCCGAATCTCGTGCACGCCGGGCCGGTCGAGCACGTGGACGTTGGTTGGGCATTCGGCCTTGAAGAGAGCACTGGTGTACACCGACGACGCGTCCAGCGGGTCGTGATTGCCGGGCAGCAGGTACACCGGAACCTTGATGGCGCGCATGGCTTCCAGCGACTGGCTGATCACCTGCGGCGCCAGCTGGTTGTGTTCGAAGACGTCACCGGCCACCACGACGAACTCGGCACCAACCTCCGCTGCCAGCGAACCCAGGCCGGCCACTGCGTCGCGGCGTGCCGCCGAATAGCGTGGCTGCGCTTCGCCCGCGAGGAAGTGACGGGTCATGCCGAGTTGCCAGTCGGCGGTGTGCACGAATCGCATTGCGATCCCGTCCCTTCTGCCCCACGTCCAGCCGCTCTGCGACCGGGCACCGCGAGTGTAGGACTCGGCGCCGACAAGTCCGGGGACCTCGATCGGCAGGTCCACAAATGGCCGGCGCGGGTCACCTCATAGACGCCAGTCAAGTCACATCAGCCACAGCAGCCCCGCGAAAAGGCGGGACTGTTGGGGCCGCGTTGCGCCCCGCCAACCAGCCACAGCGCTGCCGGTAACCTCGATCGAGTGAGCCAGCAAGTCCGCACCCTGGTGCTACTACGGCATGCGAAGTCGGCCTATCCCGAAGGGGTCCCAGACCACGACCGGCCACTTGCCCCCCGCGGACAGCGCGAGGCCGGGCTGGCCGGCGACTGGCTGCGGGCCAACCTGCCTACGATCGGCGCGGTGCTGTGCTCGACGGCGACTCGTGCTCGGGAAACCTTGGCGCACACGGGCATCGACGCACCGGTTCGTTACGCGGACCGGCTCTACGACGCCGTCCCCGGAACGGTGATCGACGAGATCACCCACGTCGGTGACGACGCCGATGTCCTGCTCGTCGTCGCGCACGAGCCAACGATGACCGAGGTGGCGCTGGGCTTGGCCGGTGCCAATAATTCCAACAGCGCTGCTGCCGAACGTATCTCGACGAAGTTCCCGACTTCAGCGATGGCGGTACTACGACTCACCCACAGCTGGAAGGACCTCGAACTCGGTTCGGCTGAGCTCGTCGATTTCCACGTGCCGCGCTAAATCAGGTCGCGTTATTTGCACATCTCGATTGTTGCTTTGATCTTGTCGTCGAGACTTTGCCGCAACGCATCCTGAGCGAACTCCGCCCCCCCGGCGAGATAGCCGATGGCAAGCTCCTCGAGGTTTGAGCCCATGTCGTTGACCGATTTCGCTAAGGCCGGAGGGGTGGCAGGTTCTTGGGCCACCCGGTCTCGCAGGAACGCGCCACCGGTGTAGAACGCCAGCCGTGCGGCAGTCGCCACCGAAAGCGCGCCGATCGGCCCGCCGTTGTCCGGGTTCTTCAACCGAGAGTTCCTGACCACCTCGTGATCGACGATCTTGAACGTCTCGCAAACGTGCTTTTTCGCGTCCTTAACTTGTTGGTCGCTATAGGTGGGCGCGGACGATGCGCTCTTGTGCGGGTAGAACCATCCGACGGCGCCACCCGCTATAGCGATCACGGAAAGCACCAGCGCTGCTGGTGCGAGCCAGCGTGACAGCCTCGACTCCCGTGCGGCGGGAGCAGATTCCTTGGCAGCTGCCGCTGGCGAAGGTTCGGCGGCTGGCTCGGCCGCTTCAGACTCGGGCGAAGGTTGCGCAGAGGATTCAGTTTCGTCAGCCGCGGAGGTTGGCTCATTAGGAGGCGTTTCAGACATTCGACGATGGTAACGTTCGCACCTCGTAGCCGGTGGCTGTTTGGGTGTCAAAAAAACGTTGTTTCAATCTCTTTGGCTGAACAGTTGGCGGCGCGGCCGAAATGTCCGGCGCGTCGGCGGGTTGGCCCATCGCATTCGGCAGTCGTGTGCTAATAAAGCCCAAGTGCCACAGTTATTCTCGCGCATGGCACCGACGAGAAGCGTGCAGAGACCGGCCAAATCCCGAGCATGCCGGCGCAGCGATAGTCAGCGATACAGGAAACCGCACGTCGTCGCAACGAATTTCCTGGTCAACGTGTTAGGAGTTGGTGGAAAGCGTCAGCTCCATGAGTTTGATGGCCTGAGCGCACGCGTCGATACCGGGCGCCTGCGGGTTGACCCACCAACCAACCGTCCCGGCGGCATCGCTGGCCACGCCGCACGAGCCGTTGGGGTCGTTCGGCCGCATCACGATCGACGCCACGCCGGAGATCGATCGGTTCTCGATCTGGTATTTCAGGTTCTGGGCAACTTTGCGCTCGTTGTCGAGGCTGCCTTGCTCGAACCAGAACCGGGTGATGTCGATCAGCCCGCCCGGGTTGAGGGCCTGCCAACGGCATATCGCGCCGACGAAGGTGCTCTGGATGTCTTGAGGGTCGGCGCCTACCGTCTTGGCCAAGACGTCGGTCGTGAGCACCTCACATTCCTTTTGCAGGTTGGGGTACTGCTGCTCGGAGGTGTTATTGCGCGGCTCATCGCCCATGCCCGCTTTGTGCGGGGTGCCGGCCACCGACCTCGTGCAGCCGGTCAGTACGGATACTGCGGCGGCCACGACGGCAACGCCGACGAACACGCGATCACGCACGGTGATCGTCATTTCGCGTTCTCAATCGACTGACGGGCCAGCTCTTTGGCGACGTTGCACGCATCCGGGAACGGCTTCTGGCTGAAGTTCACCGACCATTCGATGAAGTCGTCGGAGAACTGAATCCCGACCTCGCATAGCGAGTCGCCCAACGTCGGATCGTTACCGACCGCGACGAAGCCGCCGTGGCCATCGATGTTGACGTCCTCGACGTTCGTACGCGACAACTCCTCGGTCTTGCGTTCTCGGCCGATCGGGCTCCCGCGATACCAGGAGAAGGAGAAATGCGGGCCCTGAATGCCGCCGCCCGCGAGCCACTGGCAGCCCACCGAATTCTTCGCGGTGTTGACCAGCCCAGTTACCTGCGTCAGCTTGGTCACCGTCTCGTCGCTGATGCCGCCGCACTGCGGAAAGAACGGACCGTGCTTCCCCTGGCCCGACCCCGGCGCGGTCGGCGCAGTCGACTGGGACTGGTTGGAGCCGGAGTCGGAGCACGCGGCCACCACCGGAATCAAGGTTGCTGCCGCAAGGGCCAGCGCCGCCATGTTGCGCCGCACGGCTACGCGCACCTTCTGCTGATCACAGGATGCACTGTAGCGGCAGCACCTTGGCTCAACCATTGCACACCCGGTGACCTGTATTTTCTGCCCCACCGCCCGGCCCGGTGGCCGCGCGAACCGTGCGGTGATCAGCACGACTGTCCACTCGGCGGTGTGCAACAGTTACCCAATGCTCCTGGCACTGCTGCGCCAGTACGTCCGGCCGTATCGACGGCTGGTGGCGACGGTGATGACGCTGCAGTTGGTGAGCACCTCGGCGTCGCTCTACCTGCCGACGGTGAATGCCACGATCATCGACGACGGCATCGCCAAGGGAGACACCGCCACAATCGTGCGGCTCGGCTTGGTGATGTTCGCGGTCACCGCGCTGCAGGTGGTGTGCGCGATCGGCGCGGTTTATTTCGGCTCGCGGATCGGGATGGGCTTCGGCCGCGATCTGCGCTCAGCGATGTTCCATCAAGTCATCACGTTCTCCGAGCATGAGACCGCCCGGTTCGGCACACCGTCGCTGCTGATCCGCACCACCAACGACGTTCGGCAGATCCAATTTCTGGTGCAGATCACAAGCACGGTGCTGGTCACCGCGCCGATCATGTGTGTCGGCGGCGTGATCATGGCCATCCACCAGGATGCCGGGCTGTCCTGGCTGCTGCTGGTCAGCGTGCCGGTGTTGGTCGTCGCCAACTACTGGATCGTCGCGCACACGCTGCCGATCTTTCGCAACATGCAGCGGTTAATCGACAACATCAACCGGGTGATGCGCGAGCAACTGTCCGGTGTGCGGGTGATCCGGGCATTTGCCCGCGAGCCCTTCGAACGTCAACGGTTCGCCGAGGCCAACCTCACGCTGTCCAACACCGCGCTCAGTGCCGGCAATTGGCAGGCGTTGATGCTGCCGGTGACCACCTTGACCGTCAACTGCTCCACCGTTGCGCTGATCTGGTTCGGCGGCATGCGCATCGACAGCGGTCGGATGCAAGTCGGATCCCTGATCGCGTTTCTCATTTACTTCACGCAGATCCTGATGGCGGTGTTGCTGGCGACGATGACCGTGATGGTGCTGCCCCGGGCCTCGGTGTGCGCGGAACGGATCACCGAGGTGTTGTCGCTCGTTCCGGCCGTCACCACCTCGGAGAATCCGGTGCGGCCAACCCCCGGTATGCGAGGGGTGGTCCGACTAGACGGTGCGACATTTCGCTATCCCGGCGCTGATCGCGCTGTGCTGCAGGATGTTTCGCTGACCGCGCTGCCCGGCACAACCACCGCTATCGTCGGCAGCACCGGTTCGGGTAAGTCGACGTTGGTATCGCTGATCTGCCGTTTGTACGACGTGACATCCGGAGCCGTCCTCGTCGACGGTGTCGACGTGCGCGACCAGGACATCGAAGAGCTCTGGTCAGGTATCGGGTTGGTGCCTCAGCGCGGCTACCTGTTCTCCGGGACCGTCGCCGACAACCTGCGTATCGGTGCCGCCCGCGGACAGGTAGTAACCGAGGACGAGATGTGGGATGCCCTGCGGGTGGCAGCTGCCGACGAATTCGTCCAGGCAGACGATGACGGGCTGCAGATGCGGGTCGCTCAGGGCGGTATCAATTTCTCCGGTGGGCAGCGGCAGCGGCTGGCGATCGCGCGGGCGGTGATCCGCCGTCCGTCGATCTACCTGTTCGACGACGCGTTTTCCGCACTCGACGTGCACACCGATGTGCGGGTCCGCGCTGCTCTTGCCGAGATCGCTGCCGATGCGACGGTAATCGTTGTGGCGCAACGCATCTCGACCGTCGCACAGGCCGACAACGTGATCGTCGTCGAGGATGGGCGGGTGATCGGCTCGGGCACGCACGAATCACTGCTGGCCCAGTGCCCAACCTATCGGGAGTTCGCCGACTCGCAGTCGATGGACTCTCACGTGGGAGGGCAGCGATGACCGCCGCCACGCGCGCCGCCCAGTACCCGAATCAGCGATCCCGCGACTTCAAAGGCTCGGCTGTCCGGCTGGTGAAGCGCTTGGCGCCGCAGCGGCGGACGGCCGTCACGGTGACCGTCCTGGGCATCGCCGGAACGGTCATCGGCGTGCTGGTTCCGCGCATCCTCGGCCATGCCACCGACCTGCTGTTCAGCGGTGTGCTGGGCCGGCGGCTGCCCGCCGGTATCACCAAGGCCCAGGCCATCGCGGCCGCGCGGGCTCATGGCAACAACACCTTCGCCGACCTGTTGTCCGGGACGAACGTGGTACCCGGCCGAGGTGTTGACTTTGCCGCGGTCGCCCAGACGCTGGCCCTGGCTCTTGCGATGTATATCGTTGCAGCGCTGCTGATTTGGGCACAGGCGCGGCTGCTCAACGTCACCGTGCGGCGGACGCTGCAGGCGCTGCGCGCCGATGTCGAGGACAAGCTGCACCGGCTGCCGCTGGCCTACTTCGATTCCCGGCAACGGGGCGAGGTGCTCAGCCGCGTCACCAACGACATCGACAACCTCCAGACGTCGCTGGCGATGACGATCACCCAACTGCTATCCGCCGTCCTGACAGTGGCGACGGTGTTTGCGATGATGCTCTCGATCTCGCCGCTGCTGACCGGCATCACCTTGCTGACCGTGCCGCTTGCGCTGGTCGCGACTCGGGCGATTACCCAACGCTCCCAACGACTATTCGTCGCGCAGTGGACCAATACCGGCAGCCTCAACGCCCACATCGAAGAGACCTACAGCGGTTTCACCGTGGTCCGGACGTTCGGCCAACGCGCGGCGGCCGAAGACGAGTTCCGTCAGCTCAACGACGACGTGTACCAAGCCAGTTTCGGTGCCCAGTTCATCTCCGGTCTGCTGTCGCCGGCGACGGGGTTCATCGGCAACCTCAGCTACGTCGCGGCGGCGGTCGTAGGCGGTGTGCAAGTGGCCACCGGTCAGATCACAGTCGGGAGTATCCAGGCGTTCATCCAGTACGTCCGCCAGTTCAACGGGCCGATGAACCAGATGGCCTCGATGTATAACACCATGCAGTCCGGGGTGGCCAGCGCCGAGCGGGTTTTCGACCTGCTCGATGAACCGGAAGAATCACCGGACCGCGAACCACTGCTGTCCTCGCCCAACGGCGAAAGGTCAACCGGGCGGGTGCAATTCGACCATGTCAGCTTCGGCTATCGCCCGGGTATACCGGTGATCGACGACCTCTCGTTCACCGCCGAACCGGGCAGCACGGTGGCAATCGTCGGACCGACCGGAGTGGGCAAGACCACGCTGGTGAACCTGCTCATGCGGTTCTACGACGTCGACTCCGGTCGGATCCTGGTCGATGACATCGACATCACGACGATGAGCCGGCATTCGCTGCGATCCCGCATCGTCATGGTGCTGCAAGACACCTGGCTCTTTGGCGGGACGATCGCCGAGAACATCGCCTACGGTCGACCCGATGCCAGCGACCACGACGTAGTCGATGCGGCCAAGGCCGCTTACGTCGACCGGTTCGTGCACACGCTGCCCGACGGATACCAGACCCGGGTCAACGACGCGGGCAGCAACATCAGCGCCGGCGAGAAGCAGTTGATTACCATCGCGCGGGCGTTTCTCGCTCGACCGCAGCTGTTGATCCTCGACGAGGCGACCAGCTCGGTGGACACCCGCACCGAGCTGCTGATAGCCAAGGCTACCCATGAGCTTCGCCGTGATCGGACGAGTTTTATTATCGCGCATCGTCTTTCGACGATCCGCGACGCTGACGTCATCCTGGTGATGCAGGCGGGCAAGATCGTCGAGCAGGGCAACCACAGCGAGCTGCTGGCCCGCCGAGGTGCGTACTACGCGATGACGCAGGCCTAGAGCTCTGGGCCTTCCGCACGTAGGTCGTCGACCGCGGACATGGCGTCGCGCAGCTTGGCCAGCCACTCTTCGGTGTGCTCGCCGACCAGTCTGACCGACCAGGCAAGGGCATCGGAACGAGATCGGGCCACACCGGCGTCGACCAGCGTGTCGAGCACCTGGCGCTCCGGCTGCTTCAACCGCGTCATGACCGGAACCGCGATGTGGGTGAACAGAATTCGCTCGCCACCGACCTCCACGCCCCAGGAAACCTTGCGGCCGTAGCGGTCCTGAGCCTCGTCGGCGATGTTCATCCGCTCCGAGCGGGTGTCCTCGCGAAATCGTGAGACGCGGCCTGACGCACGAGCCTCGCTTTCTTCCTTCGAGCTTTCTGGATCGGCCAGCTTGCCGATGACGGTGATCTCCTCGCGGTCGACAACGACAGTCGGGTCACCGTCGAACCAGGCGCCGGGCAAGCGTCCGGCGAACCAGTCCGCTGCGTCGCTGGCGTCGGGTTGGCCGGCTTGTTGCCAACCGCCGGGGCGGCCGTAGCGCCGCCCATGTGTGTGATGATGTTTCATGCTTACATAATTACACCATTTCACACATTGCAAAATGAGTTTCGCCGGCGGCGAACGACGCCCGAGTGGCCGAGTATGGGTTTGAGGCATGGTTTTCGGCGGCGGATTCATACGGTCAGTGCAACATCCGTGGATTTAAGGGGTTGCGATGCCGAGTGGATATCCGCATTCGAGGGCTGTGCGCTGGAGGTTGTTCGACCGGGTGTGTCAGGGAATCCCGTTGGA
>NZ_JBAUZA010000056.1:0-19366 GCF_049585075.1 Mycobacterium sp. | reverse complement strand
GTCCGTCGACTACCCGGGCCACACCAGCGCGCTCCGCCCACTGCGCACCGACCTTGTCGACCTGTTACCCAGGTCAACATTCCAAGACCCCCCGGTGAAATTCATCGCGTCGAGTGTCGGCGCCCACGTTGGCGGCGACGTTGATTTCTTCGACTATTGGTATGAGAGTCTGTGTAGCACAGTGCGGTTCGACCAGGCGGTGGAAGCGGCGCAGAAGTCCGGGGCAGACACCTTCGTCGAGTTGGCCGCACACCCGTCGTTGTTGTATCCGCTCGCCGAACTGGTCGATGACGAGTCGGCAGTCATTGTTGGCTCAGGGCATCGTGACCAGCCCATCACCGAGGTGCTGTCGACGAGCATCGCCACCGTCGCGATCGCCGATCCCGCCTACCGCTGGGCTGATGCGATGCCCACGGCGATCCAACCACCGCTTACCGGGTTCCCGAATGCGCCGATGCGTGCCGTGCACCTCTGGGCCGCGGCTACACCCCCGGCGGGCACCGCACCTGACCCGCCGAGCGCGCTTACGGTTGCCGTCGAGGATTGGCAGCAAGCAGCGCTGCCGATCACCTCCATCGAGACACGGCACGGGATCGCGATCGCAGGCGATTTTGCCGGCACACTGGCGCAGCGGTTGGCCGATACCATTGCGGCACATAGTCATTGCGACCTAGTTTCGCCGCGCGAGGCGGACGTGGTCGCGGTAATCGCGCCCGCGCTTGATCAGCTCGACGTGGCGGCGGCGATCGAACAGATGGCCGGTCGGCCCGACCTGGGGCTGGCTGACTATGCCGCGGTCATCGGTCGACGATGCCGAGCCGTCTGGTTGCTGACCGCAGCCGGCGAACGGGTCCAGTCCGACGATGTGGAGGTCAGGCCCGCGCAGGCGGCGTTGGCGGCGATGCACCGCAGCATCGGCTTAGAGTTCCCCGATCAGGCTTTCGGCCACCTCGACCTGCCGTCGCGCGATGTCGATGCCCGGACTGCGGCCGCTGTCGTCGACGTGCTGCTCGGTGAGCCCGCCATAACGGCGTTGCGTGCCAACGGTCGACACCATGTTCGAAGCTTTCGCGAGTGGCGTGATTCCACAGGTAATCGACGTCTGGATACCGCCACGCTGGAGAACGTGGTCATCACCGGCGGCAACGGAGCGATCGGCCTGCACTATGCGCGGCACTGCCTCGAACACGGGGCGCGAAACGTAATCCTGTTGAGCCGCAACGGCCTCGACCCTGCCGTACTAGGCCAGCTGGCCGAACAACACAATGCCGAAGTGCACGCCCCGCCATGCGATATCACCGATCCCGTTGCGTTGTCGGCCGTGGCCGCCACATATGGCGGTAACGGCGCGTCGCTGCTGATCCATGCCGCCGGGATCGCCACGGCCCGCGGGCATGCTGACCTGACCGGCGCGGACCTGGCGGCAGTGTGTGCGGCGAAGGTCGCGGGGCTGGCGTTGCTGACCGATGTATGGCCGTTGCGCGCCAAATGCCGAATCCTGGCCTGCTCGTCCGTGTTCGGTGTGTGGGGTGGCCACGGCCACGCCGCGTACGCGGCATCCAACCGGCTGCTCGATGTGCTGGCCGCCCAGCTGCGTGCCAAGGGACTGGATTGCACGGCGATTCGATGGGGGCTGTGGCAAGACGCCGGGGTGGTCGAGGCCGGTGAGATCACCCGCACCGAGCGCTCCGGTCTGATTGTGATGGAAGCAGCGGCGGCGCTGGACGCCAGCCTGGGCTGGTACGCTGACGATCCGCTGATCTTCGCCGCTGACTTCGACCGGCTGCGGGTATTTTTCCAGAGCCAGGGAACGCCAACGCTGTTCGGCATTGTGCCCAACGGCGACACAGACACGGCCCCGGCCGGCGACGGCTTCACCGCGCAACCCCTCGCCGATGTGGTACGTGGCGAGCTGGCGACGACATTGCACTTGGGTGATTCGGGCTCGATCGACCCGGGTGCGTCGCTTATCGATCTCGGCTTGGATTCGCTGTTGGCGCTCGATCTTCGCAGGCGACTGCGCCGTGTTGTCGGGCACTCCGCGCCGGTGGCGCAAATGCTCGGCGGCATCACCGTCACTGAACTGATCGACACGTTGCATACCGCGAGCACCAGAAAGGCTGGAAGCCACGCGTGACTGACATCACGAGCACCGATACGCTGGACGAACAGCGGCTGGAGTTGTTGCGCCGCAGGATCGCTGAGCGCGGCCTGGCCCGGCCGACCACAGCGCCGGACGTAGCCGCGGATGTGGCTGGTTCGCAGCATCCGGAAATGTCTGACGGTCAGCGGCGGATGTGGTTCGTGCAGTCGGTAGACCCCGACAGCGCCCTGCTCAATATCTGCGTCTCCTATCGGCTCACTGGCAGTGTCGATGTCGGAACGTTGCGACGGGCGGTTGACACCGTCGCGGTGCGGCACCCGCTGTTGCGCACGATCTACCAGACCGATGGTGACGGCGTTCCGCATTCGGTAGTCCGCGATGATCTGCGGCCGGGCTGGGCCGAGCACGACCTGTCCGAGCTCGCCGACCAGGCCCGTCGGCTGAGGCTGGAAGTGCTTGCACAGAGGCAGTTTCAGCAGCCGTTCGATTTGACCAAGGATTCGCCGCTGCGGGTGACGGCCGTGCGGATCGACACGGACCAGCTGATGCTCCTGCTCACCGCGCACCACATCGCCTGGGACGATGGGTCATGGGCGCCGTTTTTCGCCGATCTGACTCACGCCTACGTCGATCCAGACCAGGCCGTTGCCGGGGCAGCATCGGCGGCTGTGATCGCCGACGCCGTTGGCAATTTTGATGAAGACCTGGCGTACTGGCGTTCGCTGATGACGGATCTACCTGAACCGCTTGAACTTCCAGGCCCTAACGGATCGGTGGTGCCGAGCACCTGGCGCGCGCAGCGCGCCTTAGCCCGGTTGTCGTCGGACACCGTTGACCGCGTGGCGGCGCTAGCCCGGCAGGTCGGGGCGACCCCATACATGGTGTTGATGGCCGCGTTCGGCGCTTTGGTGCATCGCTACACCCACTCAACCGATTTCCTGGTGGCGGCTCCAGTGCTGAATCGCGGCGCCGGGACCGAGAAGGCGATCGGGTACTACGGCAATACCGTGGTGATGCGGATGCAGCCGCAGCCGCGGCAGACGTTCCGTGAACTCCTGACCCAAACCCGCGATAGCGCAATAGGCGCGCTCGCCCACTCGCGTGTCGATCTGGAATGGATGGTGCGCGCCTCCAATCCCGACCGCAGGCACGGCGCCGAGCGGATGACTCGGGTTAGCTTCGGGTTACGCGAACCCGACGGCGGCGGCTTCTGCCCGCCCGGGGTGCGATGTGAGCGCGCCGAACTGCGCGGTCACCTCAGCCAGCTGCCGTTGAGTCTGATGATCGAACTGCCCAGCGCTGACGGCGGCGCACTGGTCGAAGCCGAATACCTGGTCGAGGTATTGGATCGCGGACTCGTGGATCAACTGTTGCGGCACTACGCCGTGCTGCTGGACAACGCGCTGGCCCATCCCGATAGCGCTCTGTCGGCATGCGGATTGATGAGCGAAGCCGACGCCGAGTGGCTGCGCCAGGTGTCGTCGGGCGAAGACTTCGCGACCGCGGCCACCACACTGCCTGCGCTGGTCAGCCAGCGGGCAGCATGTACGCCAGAGGCCGTCGCGGTGGTGTACGAAGCTCGTCACTACAGCTATCGCGAGATCAACGAGGAAGCAAATCGGTTCGCGCACTGGCTGATTGAGCGAGGGATCGGCACCGAGGACCGAGTCGCGGTGCTGATCGACAAGTCACCAGAACTGGTCGTCACGGCGCTGGGCATTCTGAAAGCTGGAGCGGTCTACCTGCCGGTCGATCCGACTTATCCCGAGGACAGGTTGGCGTTCATTTTGCAAGACGCGGCAGCCACATTGGTGCTGCGCGAGCCGGTTGCCGGTTTGGCGGATTACCCGATCACGGCGCCGGAATTGATCAGGCCGTTACGGCCGGAGAACACCGCTTACCTAATTTACACCTCAGGTTCCACCGGGCTGCCCAAGGGTGTTCCGGTTCCCCACGCACCGATCGCCGAGTACTTCATCTGGTTCGGTGACGAATACCGGGTCGACGAAACCGACCGGCTGCTGCAGGTTGCGTCGCCGAGCTTCGACGTGTCGATCGGAGAGATCTTCGGGACGTTGATTTGCGGTGCACGGCTGGTCATTCCGCGGGCCGATGGCTTGCGTGACATCGGATACCTGACCGAGCTGTTGCGCCGCGAAGGCATCACGTCAATGCATTTCGTCCCGTCACTGCTCGGGCTGTTCTTGTCGTTGCCGGGCGTCAACCAGTGGCGCACGCTGCGCCGAGTGCCCATCGGTGGCGAGCCGCTGCCGGGTGAGATCGCCGACAAGTTCCACGCCATCTTCGATGCGCTGCTGTACAACTTCTACGGTCCAACCGAAACCGTGGTCAACGCCACCAGCTACCCTGTGGAAGGTTCCCAGGGCACCCGAGTAGTGCCGATCGGTCGGCCCAAGATCAACACCCAGGTGCATCTGCTCGACGACGCGCTGCAACCGGTTCCGCCGGGCGTAATCGGCGAAATCTATATCGGTGGAACGCATGTCGCCCGCGGCTATCACCGCAGGGCGGCCCTGACCGCCGAACGCTTCATCGCCGACCCGTTCAACCCGGGCGCCCGGTTATACCGATCCGGTGACTTGGCGCGCCGCAACGCCGATGGAGATATCGAGTTCGTCGGCCGCGCCGACGAGCAGGTGAAAATCCGCGGCTTCCGCATCGAGTTGGGCGAGGTCGGCGCCGCCATCTCGGTGGACCCCAGCGTCGGGCAGGCCGTTGTGGTGGCCGCCGACTTGCCGCATCTGGGCAAGAGCCTGGTCGGCTATTTGACTCCGGCCGACGGCGCCGATCGTGAGACGGTCGACGTCGAGCGGATCCGCGCCAGGCTGGCAGCGGCCCTGCCGGATTACATGACGCCGGCAGCCTACGTGGTGCTCGACGAAATTCCGATTACCACGCACGGCAAGATCGACCGCGGGGCGCTACCCGAGCCGCAGATCGCGACTGCCATCGAATACCGCGACCCCGCGACCGTGACCGAACGGCGAATTGCCGCGCTGTTTTCCGAGCTGCTCGGCCACCAACGGGTTGGCGTCGACGATTCGTTCTTCGACCTTGGCGGGCACTCGCTGGTTGCCACGAGGCTCGTCACCGCAATCCGATCGGAATGTGGTGTCGAACTTGGCATCCGGGACATCTTCGAGTTGTCGACGGTTGGCCGGCTTGCCGAGCGGGTCGATCAGCTGCGCAGTGGCCAGGCGGTGCGATCGCGGCCCAAGCTGATCGCGACCGCCCACGACGAACCCCAGCCGCTGTCGGCCTCCCAACTGCGCACCTGGTTTGCGTATCGGGTGGAGGGACCCAGCCCCGTCAACAATATTCCGTTTGCGGCAAGGCTCACCGGACCCTGGGACGTCGAGGCAATGATCGCGGCCGTCGGCGACATCGTCGCCCGGCATGAAATCCTGCGCACCTCTTACCTGGAAATCGACGGCGTTCCTTATCAAGTGGTCACCCCGGTCGGCGAGATCCCGGTCCGCCGTGCCACCGGCGACGGCGACGGCTGGCTGCAAGCGCAACTGGATATCGAGCGTCGGCATTGCTTCGAGTTGGACGGCGAACTGCCATTTCGGGTTGCGCTGCTCGGCACCGCGAATGCCGACCAAGGTCAGGTGTTGTCGTTGGTCGTGCACCACATCGCCGCGGACCATTGGTCGGCTGGCGTGCTGTTCACCGATTTGCTGACCGCCTATCGCGCGCGTCTGGCCGGCGAGGTGCCGGCATGGGCGCCGCTTCGAGTGCAGTACGCCGACTACGCAGCCTGGCAGGGTGCCGTGCTGAGGGAGGCTTCGGACGCGCAGCGGGAGTACTGGATTCGGCAGCTCGACGGGCTGCCTGAGGACACCGGGTTGCGGCCGGACTTTCCCCGGCCCGCGTTGCCCAGCGGTGACGGCGAAGCCGTCGAATTCCGTGTCGAATCCGAAACCCGCGCCAAGCTCGCCGAGCGATGCCGCGAATTGGGCATCACCGAATTCATGCTGCTGCAGGCCGCCGTCGCCGTTGTGCTGCATAAGGCCGGCGGGGGAGTGGACGTCCCGCTGGGCACACCGGTCGCCGGCCGCACCGAAGCCGAATTGGACCATCTGGTTGGGTTTTTCGTCAACATCGTGGTGCTGCGCAACGACTTGCACGGCAACCCGACGCTGCGCGAGGTGTGCAACCGGGCCCGGGAAGCAGCACTGGCCGCCTACACGCACCAAGACCTACCGTTCGATCGAGTCGTCGACAGCGTCAACCCGGTGCGGTCGCTGGCGCGCAACCCGCTGTTTCAGGTTGTCGTGCACGTGCGCGATCAACTGCCCGCCACCCGGGTGATCGCCACCGCTCCGGGCGACGTGGAGACCGTCTGCACGACTTTGGATCCGCCGTTCGACATGGCGCATGCCGATCTGAGCATCAACTTTTTCGGCACCGACGGTTCGGCAGACACCGGCTATCACGGACAAATTATTTTCCGCACCGAGCTGTACCGCAGGTCGACAATCGAGCGGTTCGCCGGGTGGCTGACCCAGGTTGTCAACGAACTCGCCGACAACCTCGATCAGACTCTGCGTGACGTCGGGTTGATCGATGCCGACGAGCAACATCGGATCCTGGACTGGAGCCGCGGCGATGCGCCGCCGCCCGATCGGCCACGCACGATCCCGCAGTTGCTGGAACCCAGTCGGCAATGGGGAGGCGATCGCATCGCGGTGCGCTGCGGCGGCGAGGAAATCGATTATCCCTCGCTGCACCGTCGTTCGGATAACCTGGCGGCGCTGCTCACCGATCGCGGGGTGGGTCCAGGCTCGCTGGTCGGGCTGTCAACGCGACGCAGCATTGACCTGGTGGTGGCGCTGGTGGCCATCATGAAAGCCGGTGCCGCTTACTTCCCGATCGATCCCGGTTACCCTTCGGCGCGTAAGCAATTCATGCTCGACGACGTCGAGCCGCCAGTGGTAGTGGTAACGGCAGAGGCACTCGACACAATGCCGCAAGTGGCCGGAATTGAGGTTCTTTCGCTGGACGACCCAGAAATACGTGCCGCCGTGGAGAACTCCTCCGACGGACGCACGTTGCCGGCACCGCACCCCGATGACCCGATGTTCCTGGTCTTCACTTCCGGGTCTACCGGGAAGCCGAAAGGTACTGTAGGAACCCATCGGTCGATGACGGCTCGGCTGGATTGGCAGCTGAGGCGGTACCCGCCGAAGGCCCGCGACATTCGGTTGGCACAGGCCTCGATTACCTTCCTCGAGGGCGGTATGGAGCTGCTTGCCGGCCTGGCGGCCGGTGCCACCATGATCCTCGCCGACGACGCTGAGCACCGTAACCCCGAACCTTTGCCGGCGCTGATGCAACGGCATTCGGTCGCACAGCTGACCGCGGTGCCCAGCTTGGTCTCAGCGCTGGTGGATAGCGGCCCCGAGTCGCTGCACGGGCTGTCGCGGTTGGTGTGCGGCGGAGAACCGGTAAGCACATCGCTATTACAACGGCTGGTGACGGTGTGCGGGGAAGGCCCCGAGCTGCTGAACAATATCGGTTCAACCGAAACGTCCGGCGCCGTATCTCGGGGATCGCTGAGCTTGCCGATCCCGTTGGTTGGCAAGCCCTTACCGGGAGCGGACGCGTATCTGCTCGACGACAGCCTGCGGCCGGTACCGGTCGGCGTGGTCGGCGAACTCTACTATGCCGGCGACCAGTTGGTCCGCGGCTACTGGAAGCGGCCCGCGCTGACCGCGTCGCGATTTGTCGCTAACCCGTATGCCGCCGAGCCGGGTGCGCGGTTGTACCGCAGTGGCGACCTCGCCCGGTGGACCGAAGACGGCCAGCTGGAATTCGTCGGACGCGCCGACCATCAAGTCAAGGTGCGCGGTTTCCGGGTCGAACTGGCCGAAGTCGAGGCCGCCCTGGCGGCGGCCGATGGCGTCGCGGCCGCGGCGGCCCGCACCTGGGAGCTCGAAGGCAGCAGCACG
The DNA here is from genome assembly GCF_049585075.1 of Mycobacterium sp. Lineage (GTDB taxonomy): Bacteria > Actinomycetota > Actinomycetes > Mycobacteriales > Mycobacteriaceae > Mycobacterium. The sequence goes on along the minus strand of NZ_JBAUZA010000056.1, from coordinate 11,287 downwards.
CTGGCCGGATATGTTGTGCCACAACAGCCGATCACCGACGAGGCGCAGAAAGCGGCATTCGCGGGCTCGGTGCGCGCCGCGGTCAGCGCGACGCTGCCCGGCTACATGGTTCCGTCGTCGCTCACCCTCCTCGACACGCTGCCCAAAACCGACTCGGGCAAACTGAACCGGCCCGGCCTGCCGTGCCCGGCGGTCAGCACCAGCGGGCAGACCGAACCACCGCGCACCGACACCGAACGCGCGCTGGCCACCGTATTCGCCGAGCTTCTGTCGACCGCCGAAGTCGGGCGCGACGACGACTTCTTCACCCTCGGCGGCGATAGCATCCTGTCGGTGCAGCTGGCTGCCCGGGCACGGGCGGCCGGCCTTGCGATCAACCCGCGCATGGTGTTTGAGAACCCCACCGTGCGGCAGCTGGCCGCCGCATTGGATGCGCTCGACGAGGATGCCGCAATGATCGAGCACGCCCGCGAACCAGCCGACATCACCTTCGAGCCGATGAGCACCTCCGGGCTATCGGAGACCGACTTGGCTGCCGTAACACGGCTCTGGTCAACATCGCGCGACGGTGCACCATGACGATCGCCAGCACCGCAACCGGTTCCGGTCGCGATATCGCGTCCGACATCGAGGACGTCATGGCGCTGAGCCCACTGCAAGAGGGCTTGTACTCGCTGACGGTGCTTTCGGGGCTCGCCGATTCCGCCGAAGCTGAACCCGCCGATGATCCATACGTAATCGGGATGGCCGCCGACATCTCCGGCACGCTGGACGCCGACCTGCTGCGCGACTGCGCGGCGAAGATGTTGACCCGGCACCCGAACTTGCGGGCCAGCTTTTTCAGCCGGGGGATTGCGCGGCCAGTCCAGATCGTGCCGTCACGGGTCGACCTGCCGTGGCGACACATCACCGCCGCACCCGACGATGTCGAGGCGCTGGAGACCGCGGAACGTCAACGGCCGTTCGATTTCGAACGCACGCCGGCGATCCGCTTCCTGCTTCTGGAATTGCCGAGCGCGCAATGGCGCTTTGTGATCACCGCCCACCACATTGTGATTGACGGGTGGTCGCTGCCGGTGTTCGTCAACGAAATGATGATCCTCTATCAGGCTGGCGGGAACCTCGCAGCCTTACCCGCAGCGCCGCGGCCGTACCGGGATTACATCGGATGGCTGGCCAACCGCGATCATGTTGCCAGTCAACAGATCTGGCGCCAACACCTAGCCGACCTACCCGGCCCGACGTTGCTGACCGCTGCGCTAGGCGATGGCGCGCTCACCACCGGGCTGCCGCAGCGCACCGAATTCCGAACAGACCCTCAGGCCACCGCGCAACTGGTCGACGGCTCCCGCACGCGGGGTATCACCGTCAACACGCTGCTGCAGATGGCCTGGGCGCTGGTGGTGTCGCGGCTGACGGACCGCGACGACGTCGTGTTCGGGGTAACCGTATCGGGCAGGCCGGCCGAATTGGCCGGTGTGGAAACCATGATCGGGCTGTTCATCAACACCATGCCGCTGCGGGTGCGGCTCACCCCGGGTGTCGCGGTCGGTGAGCAATGCCGAGCCGTACAGCGCGATGCGGCGATGCTGCGCGAGCACGGCTACCTCGGCCATGCGCAGCTGCGAACGCTGGGCGGCATCGGCGAGATGTTCGACACCTTGCTGGTTTACGAAAATTTTCCGCTGGGTGGAATGGCCGCTGACGCCGAACTCAACAGTGCCGGTGTCACTTTCCGGCCCGCCGCGCTGGAAAGCCTGACGCATTTCCCGGTCGTGCTTGCGTTCCACATGGCCGGCAGTGAACTCATTGCGCAGATCGAACTGATCGACGGCGCGCTGGGTGCGACGACCGCCGCGACCCTGAGCCGCCGTGTGCTGACCACCGCTGCGCGCCTACTGCAGATGTGGGAGCGGCCGCTGCATGACGTCAGCGTGCTGCTCGACGACGAAGCGACGCCGCTGCACGCCGTGGACGCGGCGACGCCACCTGCACCGCAGAGCATTCAGGGGCGGTTCGCCGCGATCGCGGAGAAGATGCCGGACAACCTCGCGGTCAGCTGGGCCGGTGGCAGGCTGAGCTACCGCGAGCTCGACATGTCGGCCAACCGACTGGTGGCCGCGCTGGCCGCCCGAGGCGCCGCATGCGAAACCCCCGTCGCGATCAAGCTTCCGCGCGGTCCGCAATACATCATCGCGATGCTGGCGGTGCTCAAGGCCGGCGCCATTTGTGTGCCGCTGGAGCCGGGGATGCCCCCGGAACGAGTGAATTCGATTCTGCGCCAAAGCGGCGCGACGATTATCATCGACGGCTGGTTGGTGGAGGCCAGCGAAGGTGAACACCCTGACCTCCGTTCGGTCGACGTGCCACCCGAGCAGGCTGCCTACGTCGTCTTCACCTCCGGTACGACGGGAGAACCCAAGGGCGTCATCGGAACTCACGCCGCGGTGAATGCCTACGCCGACGACCATCTGGATCACGTGCTGCGATCCGCGGCCGCGAAGCTAGCCCGCCCGCTGCGCGTCGCGCACGCGTGGTCGTTCGCATTCGATGCCGCCTGGCAGCCACTGGTCGCGCTGCTCGACGGTCATGCCGTGCACGTCGTCGACGAGCACACCCAGACCGACGCCGAGGCGCTGGTGCAGGTGATCGCCGAGCACCGCATCGACATGATCGACACCACCCCGTCAATGTTCGCCCAAATGAAGGCATTTGGTCTGCTGACTGAAGTGCCACTGGCGGTGCTGGCGATGGGCGGTGAAGCGGTTGGCCGGGCGGCGTGGACATTCATCCGCAACCAGTGCGCCGACAGTGGGCTGACGGCGTACAACTGCTACGGGCCCACCGAGACCACCGTCGAGGCGATGGTGGCCGGCATCGCCGAGCACGACGAACCGTCGATCGGGCGGCCGACGCGGCACACCCGCGGCTACGTGCTGGACTCGGGGTTGCGGCCGGTGCCCCACGGCGCAACCGGCGAGTTGTACCTGGCTGGCGCCCAGTTGACCCGCGGCTACCTGGGTCGAGCGGCGGAGACCAGCCAGCGCTTCGTCGCCAATCCGTTCGCTGCCGGCGAGCGAATGTATCGCACCGGCGACCTGGTGCGCCGCCACCCCGACGGGTCACTGCAATACCTGGGACGCGCTGACTCCCAACTGAAAATCCGCGGCTACCGCGTCGAACCCGGCGAAATCGCCGCCGCACTCGAATCGCATCCCGATGTTGGGCAGGCGGGTGTCGTGGTACAGCAGCGGCTGGAAGTTCCGCGGCTCACCGCCTATGTCACGACGACAGACACGACGGGTAGGTCGGCCTCGACGGACGAACTGCGTGACATGCTCAGATCCCGGCTGCCGCGCTACATGGTTCCGCAGCGGATCGTTTTTCTCGACGAATTTCCGCTTACCTCTAACGGCAAGCTGGATGAAACCGTGTTGGCGGCGGCCGATAGAGCTGATCCGGCAGTGACCGGCGAAACCGAGGCCGCGACCGCCACCGAAGCTGTTCTGGCGGAACTCGTCACAGATGTCCTACAACTGCCCCGCGTCGACGTCTCCGCTGATTTTCTGCAACTTGGCCTGGACAGCATCACGGCGTTGTCGGTGGTGCATGCAGCGCGGGCACGGGGGATAGCACTGCGCGCCCGGCTTATCCTGCAGCACCCCTCGATCCGCGAACTCGCCGCGGCGATCGACTCCGAAACCGTCGACATCACCGAGAATGCAGACGACGGCGCCGGCCCAATGCCGTTGCTGCCCAACGCGCGCTGGCTCTACGAATACGGCGAGCCGCGCCGTCTGGCGCAAACGGAAGCCATCCGGTTGCCTGAAACCCTCACCCGCGCGCACTTGCACGCCGCGCTGGCCAGCGTCGTCGACGGTCATGAAGTGCTGAACACTCGGCTGGATCGCGCCACGATGACACTGCAGCCGGTTGCCGGGAGCGAATACCTGACCGAGGTTGAGGTGGCTCACGACCTGCAAGCGGCGGTCACCGAGCACGCCGCGGCGGCAGTCGACCGCCTCGATCCCGAGCGCGGCGTGCTGCTGGCGGCGGTGTGGCTGCGGCCCGCCGCAGGCGAGAGCGTATTGCTGCTCACCGCACACGTTTTGGCGATGGACCCTGCGTCGTGGCGGGTGGTGCTCGGCGAACTGGCCACGGCCCTGCAAGCACTGGGGACCGGACACGCGCCCGCCCCGGTACGTGAGCACACCAGCTACCGACGCTGGGCAGCGGCGCTGCAGGAACGCGCCAATCAACTTGATACCGCGCCGTTCTGGCGTGCCCAACTGGCCGGTGACGACCCAGACCTGGGCGCGCGGCGGCTAGGCCACCGCGACGACCGGGCCGGGGATCTGCTTGTCCGCACGACGATCGCGGACGCCGACGTCACCGCTCGACTGCTGGCATGCGGCGTGCCGTTGCCCGACCTGCTCGTGGCCGCGGCGTCGGCGATGGTAACGCGGTGGCGAGAAGCACGTGGCCAACCGACCCCGGCGCCGCTGCTGGCGCTGGAAACCCACGGCCGCGCCGACGCTCTGGTGCAGCACACGATCGACCGCGCTGTCGACACCGGCGACACCGTGGGCCTGCTGAGTTCCATCTACCCGCTGCGAGTGGACTCGGCTGACCCGCGACGTGTCGGAGGACTGCGAGCGGCGATCCCGGGCGACGGGCTCGACTACGGACTGCTGCGCTATCTGCGCGCCGACACCGCCGAGCAACTCGGCGCATTCCCCGGTCCGCAGCTGCTGGTGAACTATCTCGGCGCCGCCCACTCGTCCGGTACCGGTCTGCGGCTGGACCGCAGCCTGCTCGCCGGAATGTCGGCGGTGCCGGAGCCCGACCTCGCGGTGCGCCATGAGCTGACGATCATGGTCGTCGTTGTCCGCGACGGTGGTCGGCAATTGCTCGGGTCGCAATGGAGGGCGCTCCCCGACATTCTTGATGACTCGGATATCGCTGAGTTGCAGGCGCTTTGGACCGAAGCGCTCGAGGAGATGGTGACATGACCACGCTTGCGGTGCTAGGCGCCGGGGTCAAGGCGGTGGCAGTCGCCGCCAAGGCCCGTGTGCTGGGTCAGATGGGGATCGACGCACCGGAGGTGGTTGCCGTCGAGCGGATCGGGGTCGGCGCCAACTGGCAGGCCAGCGGCGGCTGGACCGACGGGGCGCAGCGACTGGGGACGAGCCCGGAAAAGGACATCGGCTTCCCGTATCGCTCGTCGTTGGCGCCACGCCGCAACGCTGAACTCGACGAGCGGATGACCCGCTACAGCTGGCAGTCGTATCTGATTGCCACCGGCCAGTTTGCCCACTGGATCGACCGCGGTCGACCAGCGCCTGCCCATAGGCGGTGGAGCCAGTATCTGCGCTGGGTCGCCGAGCAGATCGACATGACAGTCATTTACGGCGACGTCGAACGGCTTGCTGTGGACGGCGAGCGGTGGGCTCTGCACACGAACGAAAGCACCGTGCACGCGGACGGTTTGATGATCACTGGGCCCGGCCAGGCCGAACGGTCGTTGCTGCCCGGCAACCCAAGGGTGCTGTCGATCGCGCAGTTCTGGCATCGCGCCGGCCAACACGAGCGGATCACCGCCGAGCGGGTAGCGGTTATCGGGGGCGGCGAGACCGCTGCGGCGATGCTCAATGAACTTTTTCGGCATAGCGTTTCGACCGTCACCGTGATCTCGCCGCAAGTGACCCTGTTTACCCGCGGCGAGAGCTTTTTTGAGAACGCGCTGTTCTCCGACCCCACCGACTGGACGGCGCTGACGCTGGACGAACGCCGGGACGCGATCGCCCGTACCGACCGCGGAGTGTTCTCGTCGAGTGTCCAGGACGCCTTGCTGGCCGACGACCGCATTCGCCATCTGCGCGGACGGGTAGCCCACGCGGTCGGCCGTGACGAGCAGATCCGGTTGACGCTGTCCACCAACCGGGGCAGCGAAAACCTGGAAACCGTACATGGTTTCGATCTGGTCATCGACGGATCGGGTGCCGACCCGCTGTGGTTCACCACGCTGTTCAGCCAGGACGCACTTGACCTGCTTGAGCTTGGGTTGGGTGGTCCGCTGACCGGGGATAGCCTGCAGGAGGCCATCGGACACGACTTAGCCGTCGTCGACGTCGCCCCAAAATTGTTCTTGCCCAACCTCGCCGGGCTCAACCAAGGCCCCGGATTCCCCAACCTCAGCTGCCTGGGCCTGCTGTCCGACCGCGTACTGGGCGCCGAACTCCGGCCCCGAACCGACCCCTCGACTAGGAGAGATAATGAGCAGCAATCCCTTCGATGACGAATCCGGCACCTTCCTGGTGTTGGTCAACGATGAAGACCAACACAGTCTGTGGCCGGCGTTCGCCGACGTCCCGGTCGGCTGGCGCAAGGTCTTCGGCGAAGCCGGCCGTGCGGAGTGCCTGGCATATGTCGAGGAGCACTGGACCGACATCCGGCCGAAAACCCTTCGCGAGGCGATGAACGGCTGATGGCGCGCGGATTTCAGGGTGCGATGCTGCGCGGCTTCGGCGCGCGCGACCACACCGCGACAGTGCTCGAAACCGTCGAATTGGCGCCGCATTTCTTGCGGATCCGGATGCAGTCACCGACGTTGTTCGACGACGCGCAGGCCGAACCCGCGGCGTGGCTGCGGTTCTGGTTTCCCGACCCGGACGGGTCGCATAGCGAGTTCCAGCGCGCCTACACGATCTCCGAGTCCGACGTGTCCACCGGCCGCTTCGCGGTAGACATCGTGCTGCACGACCCGGCCGGCCCCGCGTCGTCGTGGGCGCGCACCGTACACCCCGGCGCGACGATCGCGGTTATGTCGTTGATGGGGTCGTCGCGTTTCGACATCCCCGACGAGCAGCCCGCCGGTTATCTGTTGATTGGTGACTCCGCGTCGATCCCGGGGATGAACGGGATCATCGGGGTCGTCCCCGTCGACGTCCCGATCGAGATGTATCTCGAACAACACGACGACAACGACACGCTGATCCCACTCGCGCAGCATCCGCGGCTTAAGGTGCATTGGATTGCCCGCCGCGACGAGAAATCACTGGCGGCGGCGATCGACCAGCGGGACTGGTCGAACTGGTACGCGTGGGCGACACCGGAGGCCACGACGCTCAAGCACGTCCGGACACGGCTGCGCGACGAATTCGGTTTTCCCAAATCCGAGATACACGCTCAGGCCTACTGGAGCGCCGGTCGTGCGATGGGTACTCGCCGCGATGACAAGCCCGAAGAAGTGCGATCGGAAGATGCTGTGGCACAACAGGAACCGACCGCACCGGTGTCTCGTGGCAGCTGGCGTGCGCAGGCCGCCGGCCGGTTGCTAGCGCCGCTGCGTTCGGCGCTGATCGTCTCCGGTGTGCTGCAGGCGATGATAACGCTGTTGCAGCTCGCGCCGTTCGTGCTTCTCGTCGGGTTGGCGCGAATGTTGGCCGGTGGCGCCGAGGCGTCCAGGGTGCGGGAGATCGGGATCGCCGCCGTCGCGCTGCTGGGGGTCGGCACCGTGCTCGGCGCTGCCCTCACGTTGTGGCTGCACGCTATCGACGCGCGGTTTGCCCGCCAGTTGCGCTCGCGGCTATTGAGCAAGCTATCGCGGCTGCCGCTGGGCTGGTTCACCGCTCGCGGGTCGGGGTCGATCAAGCAACTGGTGCAAGACGACACGCTGTCCCTGCACTATCTGGTCACCCACGCCATCCCCGACGCGGTCGCCGCAGCGGTTGCCCCAGTGGCGGTACTGGTCTACCTGTTTGTCGTCGACTGGCGGGTGGCGCTGGTGTTGTTCGTGCCGGTGCTGATTTATCTGATCTTGACGTCGTCCATCACGATTCAGTCCGGGCCGCGCATCCCGCAATCGCAGCGCTGGGCCGAGACGATGAGTGGCGAGGCCGGTGCCTACCTCGACGGCCAGCCGGTGATCCGCGTCTTCGGCGGTGCCGCCGCGTCGAGCTTCCGACGCCGCCTCGACGAGTACATCCGGTTTCTGGTCGACTGGCAGCGTCCGCTGGCCGGCAAGAAGACCCTGATGGATCTGGCCACCCGTCCGTCGACTTTCCTGTGGCTGATCGCCGCCACCGGGACCCTGCTGGTCGTCACGAGCCGGATGAATCCGGTCGACTTGTTGCCGTTTTTATTGTTGGGCACCACATTCGGCGCGCGGCTGCTCAATATCGCCTACGGGCTCGGCGGCATCCGTGCCGGGATGTTGGCGGCCCGACGCCTGCAGATCGCGCTGGATGAGCCGGAACTCTCCGTGCGTGAACAGCCATCGGAGGCTGGCGACGGCGACGCGTCTGCCACCGTGGTGTTCGACCACGTCAGCTTCGGCTACCGGGTGGGCGTGCCGGTGATCAACGACGTCTCGCTGACGCTGCGGCCAGGTACGGTCACCGCGCTCGTCGGCCCGTCTGGATCTGGAAAGTCGACGCTAGCGGCGCTGGTGGCGCGATTTCACGACGTTCAGCATGGTGCGATACGCGTTGGTGGACAAGATATCCGGACGATGACGCCCGACGAGCTCTACACCCGAGTCGGTTTCGTGCTGCAGGAAACTCAGCTCGTGCACGGCACCGTCACCGAGAACATCGCGCTGGCCGTCCCGAATGCCACCGCCGCGCAGGTCGAGGCCGCCGCCCGCGACGCGCAGATCCATGAGCGCATCATGCGATTGCCACACGGCTACGACACCGTGCTGGGTGCGGACACTGGACTTTCGGGAGGGGAACGCCAACGGCTGACCATCGCCCGTGCCATCCTCGCTGATGCGCAAGTGCTCATCCTTGACGAGGCCACGGCGTTCGCCGACCCGGAATCGGAATACCTTGTGCAGCAGGCACTCAACCGGCTCATGCGGGACCGCACCGTGTTGGTGATCGCTCATCGGCTGTACACCGTAACCGGAGCTGACCAGATCGTTGTGCTCGACCATGGCCGGATCGCCGAGCGTGGTACCCACGACGAATTGCTCGCTGTAGGTGGGCGATACCGGCGGCTCTGGGATAGCGGTCATCGAGGCCAGATGGCTGCCAGCACGGCGCAGGAGGCGATCCGATGATCCGTACCTGGCTAGGTCTGGTCCCGAGCGATCGCCGCGGCAAGGTGGTCGCTTACACCGTGCTCGCGTTGGTCTCCGTGATAGTGCGGGCGATCGCCACCGTGCTGCTGGTCCCATTGGTCGCAGCCCTGTTCAGCGACACCCCGCAACGGGCGCTGGTGTGGCTGGGCTGGCTGACCGCAGCGACGGCGACTGGATGGGTGATCGACACCGCAACTGCGCGAATCGGTTTCGATCTTGGTTTTGCCGTGCTCGACCACACCCAGCACGACGTGGCGGACCGGCTTCCTGATGTGCGACTGGATTGGTTTGGCGCCGACAACACCGCGGCGGCGCGGCAGGCGATTGCCGCGACGGGGCCAGAACTCGTCGGTCTGGTAGTCAACCTGCTGACACCGCTTGTCACCGCAGTCCTGCTACCGGCAGCGATCGCGGTGGCGCTGTTGCCGGTTTCTTGGCAGCTTGGTGTCGCCGCGATGGGTGGTGTGCCACTGCTGTTGGGAGCGTTGTGGGCATCGGTACGCCTGGCGCGCCGCGCGGATGCCGCGGCCGGCGAAGCCAACACCGCGCTCACCGAACGCATTATCGAGTTCGCCCGCACCCAGCAGGCGTTGCGGGCCGCGCGGCGCGTCGAGCCGGCCCGAAGTCTGGTCGGCGACGCACTGGCCGCACAGCATGGCGCGACGATGCGGTTACTGGGCATGCGGATTCCGGGCCAGCTGCTGTTCAGCATTGCCAGCCAGCTGGCGCTCATCCTGCTTGCCGGTGCGACCACCGTGCTGACGGCGACGGACGCGCTGCCCGTGCCTGCGGCGATCGCTCTGATTGTCGTAATCGCCCGCTATCTAGAGCCTTTCACCACGATCAGCGAGCTGGCGCCGGCCCTGGAGAGCACGCGTGCCACGCTCGACCGCATTCGAGCCGTACTGACCGCACCGGTCATGGATGCCGGAACCCAATCGCTGAGCGGCCACGGCAGCGCACCACGTATCGAGTTCGAAGATGTCGCGTTCAGCTACGACGGCGCAGGTGCGGCGGTGCTTGATGGCGTGAGTTTTTCGTTGCAACCGGGCACTACGACGGCGATCGTCGGACCGTCCGGTTCGGGCAAGAGCACCGTGTTGGCGCTGATCGCCGGCTTGCATCAGCCCACCCGCGGCCGTGTCCTGATCGACGGCGTGGACGCCGCAACCCTCGATGCCGAAACTCGGCGCGCTGCAAGCAGTGTGGTGTTCCAACATCCCTACCTGTTTCACGGGACGATCCGCGAGAATGTGCTCGCGGGAGACCCCGGCGCCGACACCAATCAATTCATCCGTGCTGTTGCGCTGGCACGGGTCGACGAGCTCACCGATAGGCTGCCCGACGGTGCCGAGACGATCGTCGGCGAAGCCGGATCCGCGCTGTCGGGCGGTGAACGTCAACGGGTCAGCATCGCGCGGGCCCTGCTCAAACCCGCACCGATCCTGCTGGTTGACGAGGCAACCAGCGCGCTGGATACCGAGAACGAGGCGGCCGTTGTTGACGCGCTCACCGCCGATCCGCAATCGCGTACCCGGGTGATCGTCGCCCATCGGCTGGCGAGCATCCGTCATGCCGACCGGGTTCTTTTTCTCGACGATGGCCGAATTGTCGAGGACGGCAGCGTAGACCAGCTGATCGCCGCCGGGGGACGTTTCGACGAATTCTGGCGTCAGCAGCAAGGTGCCACCGAATGGCGGATTCTTACCGGGTAGAGCGCCACTTGCCGGCGCGACACACCACGTCGGTACCGCCGCGGGCGATACTGCGGCCAGCACAATGACATCGATGTTTAGGTCCAAACCGAAGGGACAGTAATGACCGTGAAAACTTTCGTCACCGGGGTGGCAGCCGTCGCCGCGATTGGAGCCGCAGCTGCCGGCGCGACGTCGCTCGCCGCTGGCCACCCGGCCGCATTGCAGGTGCAGCCGGTCGCGGTCGGTGTGCCGTTTGCCCAAGACCCGCCGCCACCCCCGCCGCCGGGGGGGCAGGAACTGCCGACGGCGGGCGACATATCCAGCCTGTGCACCAACCTCACCAATCCTGGCGTGAACTACCACAGCAAGACGGGTCTGGTTGCAGGCGGCATCAGTGACAACGACGGCCGCGTTGCCGACCACGACCTGAGAGACGCGTTCCGGGCTGGGAAGTTTCCGCAGTCCTACGATGTGACGAACATCCAGCCGGCCGGCCCAAATGCGG
>NZ_JBAUZA010000055.1:0-4182 GCF_049585075.1 Mycobacterium sp. | reverse complement strand
GACGAGGCCACCATGGCCGAGGAGCAGGCCCACCTGGAGGCCGGCCATCACGACGGCGGTGTCGAGGAGATCGAGGGTGTGCCGCCGCAGATCCTCGCCACGCCCGGTATGCCGGAGCGCAAGGCGGTCGAACGTCGACAGGCCCGGGTCCGGGAGAACCTGCACCTGCTGCCGAAGAACGCGCAAGAGGCGATCCTCGAGTCGTTGGAGGGCAACGGCAACAAACCCGCCCAGGATTACGACGCCGCCACCGCCCGCCACCGCGGCGACGAAGCCGACACGGCCTCCATCCCCACCCAGCGCAACTACTGACCCCGGTTCTTAGTGACGGCCCGGAGCACCTATCCGAAAGGAGTTGATCGACCAACTTGGCGCGTCACCTCTTGACGGAAGCGCCCAAAGGGGCCAATCTGTTGGGCAGCATGCGTGAACGGGTAGATCCAAACGCCAGCCAGCGCCGATATCCCCGAGCACGGTAGTTGAGGAATGCGCAGTCCTGCGCTATTGTTGAACATTGCGCTGGCTGCTTCCTGCCCACCTCACCCGCCACTGACACCGTGGTCCTAGCCTGAGCCCATTTCTGGCTCAGCCGTCTAGCTGTGTGCGTGAGACCCGGACAGATCGTCCGCCAGCCGAACCGACACAGTTATCGCGGCAAGTAGGACCGGTGGCCCGCCGGCATCCGTTAGTCGCACGAGGTGCTGGAAGGATGCATCTTGGCACTCTCCCGCCAAAGCAAGAAAACCCCTCAAAGTTCCGCCTCCTCTTATAGCTCCGTTCCCGGAGCGCCGAACCGGATTTCATTCGCCAAGCTGCGCGAACCACTCGAGGTGCCCGGTCTGCTCGACGTGCAGACCGACTCGTTCGAGTGGCTGATCGGTGCGCCGCGCTGGCGCGAGGCCGCCGCAGCCCGTGGTGCGGGCGCAGGTGCGCCGAACCCGGTTGGGGGCCTCGAAGAGGTGCTCTACGAGTTGTCGCCGATCGAGGACTTTTCCGGGTCGATGTCGCTGTCGTTTTCTGACCCGCGCTTCGACGAGGTCAAGGCGCCGGTCGACGAGTGCAAAGACAAGGACATGACGTACGCGGCCCCGCTGTTCGTCACGGCCGAGTTCATCAACAACAACACCGGTGAGATCAAGAGCCAGACGGTGTTCATGGGCGACTTCCCGATGATGACCGAGAAGGGCACCTTCATCATCAACGGGACCGAGCGTGTGGTGGTCAGCCAGCTGGTCCGCTCGCCCGGTGTGTACTTCGACGAGACCATCGACAAGTCGACCGAGAAGCTGCTGCACAGCGTCAAGGTGATCCCGAGCCGCGGTGCCTGGTTGGAGTTCGACGTCGACAAGCGCGACACCGTCGGTGTGCGCATCGACCGGAAGCGCCGTCAGCCGGTCACCGTGCTGCTCAAGGCGCTGGGCTGGACCGCCGAGCAGATCCGCGACCGGTTCGGCTTCTCCGAGATCATGATGTCGACGCTGGAGAAGGACAACACCGCCGGCACCGACGAGGCGCTGCTGGACATCTACCGCAAGCTACGTCCGGGCGAACCGCCGACCAAGGAGTCGGCGCAGACCCTGCTGGAGAACCTGTTCTTCAAGGAGAAGCGCTACGACCTTGCCCGTGTCGGCCGCTACAAGATCAACAAGAAGCTGGGTCTGAGCAGCAAGCCGGCCGAAACCTCTAGAACGACGCTGACCGAAGAGGACGTCGTCGCCACCATCGAATACCTGGTGCGCCTGCACGAGGGCCAGACCACGATGACCGTCCCCGGCGGCGTCGAGGTGCCGGTGGAGACCGACGACATCGACCACTTCGGCAACCGTCGGTTGCGCACGGTCGGTGAGCTGATCCAGAACCAGATCCGGGTCGGCATGTCCCGGATGGAACGGGTGGTCCGCGAGCGGATGACCACGCAGGACGTCGAGGCGATCACGCCGCAGACCCTGATCAACATCCGGCCCGTCGTCGCCGCGATCAAGGAGTTCTTCGGCACCAGCCAGCTGTCGCAGTTCATGGACCAGAACAACCCGCTGTCGGGGCTCACCCACAAGCGCCGCCTGTCGGCGCTGGGCCCCGGCGGTCTGTCGCGTGAGCGCGCCGGGCTGGAGGTCCGCGACGTGCACTCGAGCCACTACGGCCGGATGTGCCCGATCGAGACCCCGGAGGGCCCGAACATCGGCCTGATCGGCTCGCTCTCGGTGTACGCGCGGGTCAACCCGTTCGGCTTCATCGAGACGCCGTACCGCAAGGTTCGCGACGGTGTGGTCACCGACGAGATCGAGTACCTGACCGCCGACGAGGAGGACCGCCACGTCGTCGCGCAGGCCAACTCGCCGCTCGACGAGAAAGGCCGGTTCACCGAGGCCCGCGTCCTGGTGCGCCGGAAGGGCGGCGAGGTCGAGTACGTGTCGTCGGCCGAGGTGGACTACATGGACGTCTCGCCGCGCCAGATGGTGTCGGTGGCCACCGCGATGATCCCGTTCCTCGAGCACGACGACGCCAACCGCGCCCTGATGGGTGCCAACATGCAGCGCCAGGCGGTTCCGCTGGTGCGCAGCGAGGCACCGCTGGTTGGTACCGGCATGGAACTGAGGGCGGCCATCGACGCCGGCGACGTCGTCGTCGCCGACAAGAGCGGCGTCATCGAGGAGGTGTCGGCCGACTACATCACGGTGATGGCCGACGACGGCACCCGGCACACCTACCGGATGCGCAAGTTCGCCCGCTCCAACCACGGCACCTGTGCCAACCAACGTCCGATCGTGGACGCCGGTGAGCGGGTCGAGGCCGGTCAGGTGATCGCCGACGGTCCGAGCACCGACAACGGCGAGATGGCGCTGGGTAAGAACCTGCTCGTGGCGATCATGCCCTGGGAAGGCCACAACTACGAGGACGCGATCATCCTCTCCAACCGGCTGGTTGAGGAGGACGTGCTCACCTCGATCCACATCGAGGAGCACGAGATCGACGCTCGCGACACCAAGCTCGGTGCCGAGGAGATCACCCGGGACATCCCGAACGTCTCCGACGAGGTGCTGGCCGACCTGGACGAGCGCGGCATCGTGCGCATCGGTGCCGAGGTCCGCGACGGCGACATCCTGGTCGGCAAGGTCACCCCGAAGGGTGAGACCGAGCTGACGCCGGAGGAGCGGCTGCTGCGCGCGATCTTCGGCGAGAAGGCCCGCGAAGTCCGCGACACCTCACTGAAGGTGCCGCACGGCGAGTCCGGCAAGGTGATCGGCATCCGGGTGTTCTCCCGCGAGGACGACGACGAGCTGCCCGCCGGTGTCAACGAGCTGGTCCGTGTCTACGTTGCCCAGAAGCGCAAGATCTCTGACGGCGACAAGCTGGCCGGCCGCCACGGCAACAAGGGCGTGATCGGCAAGATCCTGGCGCAAGAGGACATGCCGTTCCTACCGGACGGCACGCCGGTCGACATCATCCTGAACACCCACGGTGTGCCGCGACGGATGAACATCGGCCAGATCCTGGAGACGCACCTTGGTTGGTGCGCGCACAGCGGCTGGAAGGTCGACGGGAAACCGGACTGGGCTGCGCATCTGCCCGAGGAGTTGCTGGACGCCGAGCCGAACAACATCGTCTCGACTCCAGTCTTCGACGGCGCCAAGGAAGAGGAGCTGCAGGGTCTGCTGTCCTCGACGCTGCCCAACCGCGACGGCGACGTGCTGGTCGACAGCGACGGCAAGGCGGTGCTGTTCGACGGCCGCAGCGGCGAGCCCTTCCCGTACCCGGTGACGGTTGGCTTCATGTACATCATGAAGCTGCACCACTTGGTGGACGACAAGATCCACGCACGCTCCACCGGCCCGTACTCGATGATCACCCAGCAGCCGCTGGGCGGTAAGGCGCAGTTCGGTGGCCAGCGGTTCGGTGAGATGGAGTGCTGGGCCATGCAGGCCTACGGCGCGGCGTACACGCTGCAGGAGCTGTTGACCATCAAGTCCGACGACACTGTCGGCCGCGTCAAGGTGTACGAGGCGATCGTCAAGGGCGAGAACATCCCCGAGCCGGGCATCCCGGAGTCGTTCAAGGTGCTGCTCAAGGAGCTGCAGTCGCTGTGCCTCAACGTCGAGGTGCTCTCCAGCGACGGCGTTGCGGTCGAGATGCGCGACACCGACGACGACGTCTACCGGGCGGCGGAGGAGCTGGGCATCGACC
>NZ_JBAUZA010000054.1:0-2190 GCF_049585075.1 Mycobacterium sp. | reverse complement strand
GCGCGGCCATCGCCGCCTACGCGAAGGACGCCTGCGCGCTGACGGCCACCCGCCAGGGTGACGCGCTGGTGATCCGCGGTGAGGTCCGGGCAGTGCCCGCGGCCGCAGAGGCGTCGGTGCTGGTGTTGCCGGTGGCCATCGACAGCGCCGAAGAGTGGGTGGTGCTGCGCGCGGAGCAACTCGAAATCGAGCCGGTTACCAGCGTCGACCCGCTGCGGCCGATCGCGCATGTGCGCGCCAACGCCGTCGAGGTGAGTGACGATGCGGTACTGAGGAACCTCAGCGTGCTCACCGCGCAAGCGCTGATCTCCACGCTGCTGTCGGCCGAGGCGGTCGGCGTCGCGCGGTGGGCCACCGATACCGCGGCCGAATACGCGAAGATCCGTGAACAGTTCGGCAGGCCGATCGGCCAGTTCCAGGCCGTCAAGCACAAGTGCGCTGAGATGATCGCCGACACCGAACGGGCCACCGCAGCCGTGTGGGATGCCGCCCGCGCTCTCGACGAGGCACGCCAAAATGGTTGGGACGCTTACGGTTCCGCAGTTGAATTCGCGACGGCGGTGGCGGCGACGTTGGCACCGGCGGCTGCACAGCGCTGCACGCAGGATTGCATCCAGGTGCACGGCGGTATCGGCTACACCTGGGAACACGACACGAACGTCTACTACCGTCGCGCGCTGATGGTCGCCGCCTGCTTTGGCCGCAAATCCGAGTACCCGCAGCGGGTGGTCGACACGGCGACGAGCACCGGGATGCGCGAACTGAACATCGACCTGGACCCCGAAACCGAGAAACTGCGGGCCGACATTCGTGCCGAGGTCGCCACGCTCAAGGAGATGCCCCGCGAAGAACGCACGACCGCCATCGCCGAGGGCGGGTGGGTGCTGCCCTATCTGCCCAAGCCCTGGGGGCGGGCAGCCGACCCCGTCGAGCAGATCATCATCGCCCAGGAATTCACCACCGGGCGGGTACGGCGCCCACCGATCGGCATCGCGGCTTGGATCGTGCCGTCAATCGTGGCCTTCGGCACCGACGAACAAAAGCAGCGTTTCCTCCCGCCGACGTTCCGCGGCGAGATGATCTGGTGCCAGCTGTTTTCCGAGCCGGGTGCCGGATCCGACCTGGCCGGGCTGAGTACCAAGGCGACCAAGGTCGACGGTGGCTGGCGCATTAGTGGACAGAAGATCTGGACCACCGCGGCGCAGTTCTCACAGTGGGGCGCGCTGCTGGCCAGGACGGACCCCAGCGCACCGAAGCACAACGGCATCACCTACTTCCTGCTGGACATGAGCAGCGAGGGCGTGGACGTGAAGCCGCTACGTGAGCTCACCGGCGGCGCGATGTTCAACACCGTGTTTATCGACGACGTGTTCGTGCCCGACGAGTGCGTGCTCGGTGAGGTGAACCGCGGCTGGGAGGTCAGCCGCAACACGCTGACCGCCGAACGGGTATCGATCGGCAGCAGCGAGGCGCCGTTCTTGGCCAACCTGGACCAGTTCGTCGAGTTCATTCGCGACGGCCAGTTCGACCAGATCGCGCAAAACCGCGCCGGCCAATTGATCGCCGAGGGCCACGCCGCCAAGGTGCTCAACATGCGTTCGACGCTGTTGACGTTGGCCGGCGGCGACGCGATGCCCTCGGCGGCGATCTCCAAGCTGCTCTCGATGCGCACCAGCCAGGGCTACGCGGAGTTCGGGGTGGCCACATTCGGCACCGACGCCGCGATAGGCGACCCCGACACGGCGCCCGGCAAGTGGGATGAGTACCTGCTGGCCAGTCGCGCCACCACCATCTACGGCGGCACTTCGGAGGTACAGCTCAACATCATCGCCGAGCGTCTGCTGGGCCTGCCGCGCGACCCGTAGGCCTACACAAACAATCGACGCCGACCTGACGGTGTAATCAGGTCGGCGTGGATTGGTTTAGGGGCCGGCTAGCCTTGCCTGTCGACCGGCGAGGCTAGCCGGTGCTCCCCTCCTGGCGGGCTTACCACCAACCGCCGGGCCGCCAGCCCCAGCCGCGGCGGCCCCAATCGTCCCAGTCGCCGTCTCCGTCGCCGTGGCCCCAGCCGCGGTGCAATCCATTGCCACCGCCGTTACCCCAGCCGCCGTGGCCCCAGCCGCCACCGGGGCCCCAGCCACCGTGGCCGCCGCCGCCGCGAACCGGAGCGACATGGGCCGGGCCTTGCAC
>NZ_JBAUZA010000053.1:0-3048 GCF_049585075.1 Mycobacterium sp. | reverse complement strand
AGTCGATGCCGCGCCGGGGGTGGGCGTGCTGCGCGACGGCCAGAAGTGGGTGGCGCTGGCGATGCCTGGATACGCACTGTCGGGTGCGGCGGCGGTGCTGGCGTTGCGGCGTTGGTTGCAGCCCGCGCTCACCGCGCCGGTGTTGTGCGCCGCGCTGCTGTTCGCACTTCCCGACTTGGCCTGGGGTGTCGGAGGAAAAGTCGAGCCGGTGCACTACCCGAGCGACTGGCCAACCGTCGCAGCGTTGATCAACCGCGATCCCGGAGTCGTCGCGGTGTTGCCGGCCGATAGCATGCGGCGATTCGCCTGGAGTGGACCGGCACCGGTGCTGGATCCATTGCCGCGCTGGGTGCGCGGCAATGTGCTGCTAACCGGCGACCTGACGATCGCGGGTGTAACGGTTCCCGGTGAGGGCTATCGGGCGCACACGGTGCAGCGGCTGATGTTGTCCGGCGCCGATCCTGCTGCGCTTCGCCGCGCGGGCGTAGCGTGGCTGGTGGTCGAAGCAGGCACTCCCGGCGATATGGGCCTGGCCGCCAAGACATTCGAACGACTACCGGTGACCTATCGCGGACACGACTTGAGCTTGTATCGTGTCGACGGCACGCCAGCCGCAACGCCGGCCGATCGCCGGTTGCTCGCGGTGATCGCCCATCTCGTGTGGTTGCAGGTGTTGATTGTCGGAGCCGTCGGCATGGCGGTGGCCCGCTGGCGGCAGCGGCGTCCTACACCACTCCGCTGACGCGTTCTCCGGCCATCACTGACTCCAGCACGCTGCGCATCGCGTCTGCGCTTTGCCGCCAAGAGAATTCGGTGCTGCGCGCTTGCGCTTTGGCGCCGAGCTGATCACGCAGCACCGGATCGTCCAGTAACTGCTGCAATCGATTCACCAACTCGGCGCGACTGTCGACCAGTACCCCGGTCACCCCGTCGATGATCGAGTCGGCCAACCCGCCAGACGATCGGTAGCCGATCGTCGGCACCCCATGCTGGGCCGCCTCGATGACCGCCAGACCCCAGCCTTCTTTGCGCGACGGCAACACATGTACCCAAGACTGTTGCATGACATGGTGTTTGGTGACGTCATCGATGTGGCCGTGGAACGTCACCGTCTCGCTGATGCCCAGGCGCGCCGCGTGATCGACCAGGCGCTGCCACCACCACCCGCCGCCGACGATGTCGAGATGCAGTCCGGGGGTCGACTCTCGCAGCAGCGCCACCGCGGCCATTGCGTCCTCGATCTGCTTGTGCGGCACCAAGCGGGACAACACCAATACGCGCGGATTGTCCGCGCGCGGACCGTGCAGAGATGCTTCCGGGGCCTCGTCGAGACCGTTGCGCACCAAGGCTATTCGCTCGTCTTGGACGCCCAGGCCGACCAAGTCGCGGGCCGACGGCAGCGACACCGTCACGTATTGGTTGCGGCGGTGCAGCCTCGGCGACAACCGCGACTCTACGAACCAGCCGAATCGGCCGAGCACCGGGCCGGCGACCGGCCATTGCTCACGATGGCAGTGGTGCACCAGCACCACGACCCGTCGTCCGTAGATCAACCGTGCCAGAAACGGCAACCCATTCTGCGTGTCGACCACCACATCCGGTCGCACCCGCCGCAGCGGTCCCATCCCAAGCCTGGCCGCAGCCATCGCCAACAGCGCCCACACGTAGACCGAGTACCGCCCGCCCGCCCGGCTGATCCGCACGCCGTCGACAACCTCGCGTCGCGCGGCGCCGGCATAGCGGGCAGTGCGCAATGTGACTGCGACGCCGGACTCGGCGAGCTGGGCTCCGATGCGCTGCAGATAGGTTTCGCTGCCACCGCCCTGTGGGTGGCCGGTATCGCGCCAGCACAGCAGCAGTACCGAGCGCAGTTCAGACATCACTGGTCAGCCTAATGGGTCCCGAACGTGAACCTGGCCGCACGCTCGGCGTCGAACGTGCGGCTGGCTTCACGCTCGCCGGCCCAGCCGTAGGGTTGGCCGGTGGCCGTGACTGACATCTTCGCGCGGCGAGCGACGCTGCGACGCTCGGTGCGGCTGCTGTCGGAGTTCCGCTACGAGCAGCGCGACCCGGCCCGCTTCTACGGGACGCTGGCAACCGACACCGCGGAGATGGTCAGCGACCTCTGGCAGGGCATCCGCGCCGAACGCCCGGTGGGTCTGCGCCTACTCGATGTCGGAGGCGGGCCCGGATACTTCGCGACAGCCTTTACCGACGCCGGGATTGGGTACATCGGCGTGGAGCCGGATCCCAGTGAAATGCACTCCAGCGGGCCAATTTTGGCGCGTGAAGCGGTGCCCTTCGTCCGCGCCTCAGGAATGGCGCTGCCGTTCGCCGACGACAGCGTGGACATCTGCCTGTCGTCGAATGTCGCCGAGCACGTGCCGCGGCCATGGGAACTCGGTGGCGAGATGCTGCGGGTCACCAGGCCCGGCGGCCTGGTGGTGTTGTCCTACACGGTCTGGCTCGGGCCGTTCGGCGGCCACGAAATGGGCCTGACCCACTACCTGGGCGGGGCCCGGGCCGCGGCGCGTTATGCCCGTAAACACGGCCATCCAGCCAAAAACAACTACGGGTCGTCGTTGTTCGCGGTGTCGGCGGCGGACGGCCTGGACTGGGCGGCGAGTACGGGCGCCTTGATCGCCGCGTTCCCGCGCTACCACCCAAAATGGGCCTGGTGGCTGACGGCTGTGCCGGTGGTGCGTGAGTTCCTGGTGAGCAATCTCGTGCTGGTACTTCGGCCGCAAGAATGAAACGTGTTCTCGTTTCGCCGTGGCTTGGGTAGGGTGGCGACCATGCCCGCCGGCGACGATGCAGAGCGGAGCGATGAGGAGGAGCGGCGGAAAATGACTGACGTCACAACGAAGCAAGCTACAACGGAGTACGACAAGCTTTTCATCGGCGGCAAGTGGACCGAGCCGTCGACGTCCGAGGTCATCGAGGTGCACTGCCCCGCCACCGGCGAATACGTCGGCAAGGTGCCAATGGCAGCGCCGGCCGACGTCGACGCCGCGGTTGCCGCGGCCCGGGCCGCATTCGACAGCGGCC
>NZ_JBAUZA010000052.1:0-2298 GCF_049585075.1 Mycobacterium sp. | reverse complement strand
TCCAACGGGATTCCCTGACACACCCGGTCGAACAACCTCCAGCGCACAGCCCTCGAATGCGGATATCCACTCGGCATCGCAACCCCTTAAATCCACGGATGTTGCACTGACCGTATGAATCCGCCGCGAAAAAGCTTGCCTCAAGCCCACGCTGGACGGGGCGACGCGTTAGGGCTTGATCCGGATCTGGCCCGGCGACCACCAGCCGAAGTGGGTTGCGGTGCCCAGCTCGAGCTGAGCCGGCTGCGCCGTCACGATCGTGTCGAACTTGCGCAGCGAACCCCAGTCCCGGCCCCAGTCACGGGATAGATAGGTGGCCATCACGTGGGCGCGCAGCAGCACATCGGTGATGCCCAGCAACCCGCCGTTGGTGCCGTCCTCCCAGGTGTCGGTGTCCATCTTCTTGGCGTTGTAGTCCGGCGTAATGCGGAACTTCGGGATCTCGGTGACGCCGTTGGCGTGCAGCATCGGCTGCTGACACGGGAAGGCCAGTCCCACCGCCCAGTCCATCAGCACCGGTTGCGACGAGCCGACGTACTCCTGCAGCGAACGCAGATCGGGCACCCGCGGGGGCGTCACTGCGATCCACTCTTCCGGTGTCAGCGACAAATCCTCGGCGACCAGTCGGACCGCTGTCGCATCCGCCGGGATCTTGTCGCGGGCGAAGCGCAGATTGCGCCACGCCTTGAACTGCTCGCCGTACAGATCGTCGGGCACCAGCCGCCCGCTTGGTATCAGCGCACCGCCGGGTCCCGGCTTGCCGTACTCCAGCACCACGGTCTGGCCGTCGGTGTGGCCGTGCAGCACGCTGTTGCCGGCAATCTTGCCCGCGGCGGTCACCACTACCAGGGGATGCCCGTCATCTGCTTGGGGCAGCTGGTACCACGCCGACTTCAGCGTGCTCTGTTGCTGCGGACCGGTCGTGTAGCTGCCCGCCAGCGGCACCCGCGCGGGGTCAAGGCCGTAGGGCAGCGGCACCGTCGAGCCGTTGATCCCAGGCGTTTTGAGCTTGGTCGGCGCGTCCCAGTCGTAGTCGGTGCCCGGCTGCTCCGGCGTCATCCGAAGCGCTTCGGCCACAGTATGTTCCGGCACCCCGTTGGGCGTGAACCCGACCGGGTTCGAGCCACCCAATGGGCCCAACGGACCGTAATCGCCCGGTAGCGGCGCCATGAAACCGGCGTTGGCGTCCGGCTCGACAAGCACGTCGTCGGCCAGGCCGCAGCCACCGGTGAACGCTCGCAGATTCGCCCAGCCGTTGGAATAGGTGGGGTACTGCCGCACCACGCCGATCGCCATCGACGCGACGAACACCAACACCATGAACCCGGCGGCAACCGGCACCGGCGCCGCGGTCAGCGCGAGCGCCAATCGGCCTTCTCCGCGGCCGCGTGGGGCGAAGTGCAACCAGGCCGCATAAATCGCGGTGATCGCGAACAGGATGAAAAATATTGTGCTGGCTGAAATCCCGGCGATTTTCGGCATCGTGGTGTTGAACGGCACGCCGTAGCTGGACACATACCACCAACCGTTGGTGGTAGCGAAGCACAGCGCCAACAAGAAAAACACCGCCGCGAGGAAGGCCATCCGGTTACGCGACCAGCGCAGCACCGAGGGCGAGACCAGCACGGTGGTCAGCGCTGCCATCGCCGCGCCGACAGCCGCGAACAGGCCGAAGTGGTGCACCCATTTGGTGGGGGTGAACATCAGGAAGAACATCGTGCCGAAGATGACACCCATCAGCCGCCAGGCCGGTCCGCGGGCCACGCCGCGAATGTGCTTGCGCCGCAACATGATGAACACCGCAGTGAACAGGCACAGCGCAGTGATCAGGAAGCCGAACCGGCGGGATAGCGAACCGTCGACGGTCGGCAGGATCAGGTAGTAGTACCGCAGGTTCTCGGTGTACCACGCCTGGCTGGGTCCGATCGCCGTGCGAATCCTGGTGGCCTCCAACACCGTTGACAATGTCTGGTCGGCGAATACGACGGTGAGGATCACCGAGCCGGCCGCCAGCATCGGCGCCACCAACGGCCAGGTGCCGACCAGACGATGCCGGCGGACCAGGATTCGCAGGATCGGCCGGCCACCGGCGATCAACGCGGCGACGGCGATCAAACCGGTGGGCTGGACACCGAGGGTGAACGCCGCGGTGATGACGGCCAGCGCCGCCGGCGTCATCCGGCTGTAGCGCATCGACCGCTCGATCAGCACGTAGGTGATCAGGGAACCCACCGCGATGATCGGCTCGGGCCGCAGGCCGTTGTTGAACGGCATCCACGCAGCCAGCAACACCATGCC
>NZ_JBAUZA010000051.1:0-3976 GCF_049585075.1 Mycobacterium sp. | reverse complement strand
CACCACGACCGAGGTATGCCGGCGGTCCAGCTCGTAGCCGAGGCGGCGGCTCGCGGCGGTGGGGTCGATCGGGGCGCCGTCGAGGATCAATCGGATGGTCTCGGTGCGCCGCGCAAGCGCGCCGCCGATGATCTCTTCGCGCTCGCGCTGGGCCTCCGCCAGCACGCGACCGAGTATCTGGTCGATATAGCCGAAGGCGAGTGACAGCGACAGCTCGGTGACACCGATCAGCTCAGGCCCCGGCTCGACAATCTCATATGCGCAGGCGAGCCAGCGCTTGAGTCCAATCTGCTGGCCGCGCCGGTAGCCCTCATAGAGTCTGTCCAGGTCGATGCCGCGGCGCACGACGGTCCGGGCGGAGTCAAGGGCCTCGGGCGGGACCGCCTCCAATAGCGGGGATTGCGCCTGGCGCGCCACCGCCAGGAATCGCTGCCAGTTGCCGCGGTTGGTCGCGGTGAGCTCGGCCGCGATCGCGGCGTCGGCGCCGAACTCCGGGACAACCTCCATCACTGCGGCGTCCATCGCGGCGATAGTTTCATCGGCTTCGAGGGCGAGTCGATCCGCGATAGCAGCGATCAGTTCATACGTTCGCGCGCTCGGCGCAGCCGCCGTCATGGGTTTAGTGTGCCACCGCACACCTGCCGAGGCTGTTCATTGCCATTAGCCGAGCAGAGCCCGGGCCATCACGACCCGCTGAATCTGGTTGGTGCCCTCGTAGATCTGGGTGATCTTGGCGTCGCGCATCATCCGCTCTACCGGGAAGTCCTGGGTGTAGCCGGCGCCGCCGAACAGCTGCACGACGTCGGTGGTGACCTCCATGGCTACGTCTGAGGCAAAGCACTTGGATGCTGACGAGATGAACCCGAGCGCAGCCTCCCCACGTTCGGCGCGTGCCGCGGCCGTGTACACCATCAACCGGGCAGCCTCGATCTTCATCGCCATGTCGGCCAGCATGAACTGCACGCCCTGGAAGACGCTGATCGGCCTGCCAAACTGCTTGCGCTCCTTGGTGTATACGATCGCCGCGTCGAGCGCTCCCTGCGCGATACCCACCGCTTGGGCACCGATGGTCGGGCGGGTGTGATCGAGCGTCGCCAGCGCGGTTTTGAAGCCCGTTCCGGGCTCGCCGATGATCCGGTCACCCGGAATGCGGCAGTTGTCGAAATACAGCTCGGTGGTCGGGGAACCCTTGATGCCGAGTTTCTTTTCCTTGGGGCCGACGCTGAAACCGTCGTCGTCCCTGTGGACCATGAACGCCGATATTCCGTTGGCGCCCTTGTCGGGATCGGTCACCGCCATGACCGTGTACCACGTCGACTTGCCGCCGTTGCTGATCCAGCATTTGGTGCCATTGAGGATCCACTGGTCGCCGTCCTGACGAGCCCGGGTGCGCATCGAGGCCGCGTCGCTTCCTGCCTCCCGCTCCGAGAGCGCATACGACGCCATCGCCTCGCCCGACGCCAGCGTCGGTAGAACCTGCTTCTTCAGCTCGTCCGACCCGGCCAGGATCAGCCCCATGGTGCCCAGCTTGTTGACTCCCGGGATCAGCGACGCCGAGGCATCCACCCGCGCAATCTCTTCGATCACGATGCAGGTGGCCACCGCGTCGGCGCCCTGGCCGCCGTACCCCTCGGGCACATGCACCGCCGAGAAGCCCGCAGCGTTCAGCGCCTTGAACGCCTCCTCCGGGAAACGCGAATGCTCGTCGACTTCTGCGGCGTACGGGGCGATTTCCTTTTCGCACAGGTCGCGCAACACGGCGCGAAGTTCGTTGTGTTCATCAGGAAGCCGGAACAAATCGAAATCGGGATTACCTGACGGACGCGCCATGAGGACTCCTCCCTGCTCGCCGCTTGAGGTGGATGACCGAAGGGCGGACGTTGGCCAGATCACGAAGCTCACGCAGACCTGCCCGCAGGGCATCCAGGATGGGCCACGGGTCATCGGCCTGCTCGCGGTCGACAACGATGCCGATTTCGAGAGAATCCTGGTAGCTGAACACCGTGATGTTCAGGCCGATACCGTCCTTTACCCCGGAGATCGGGAACTGCGCCCGTTGCCGTGCGCCGGCCAGGTACACCGGTGCCGAAGGACCGGGGACATTCGAGATCATCAGGTTGACGGGCTGGTTGACGCCGGGGAGCCGGGTCGCCTGGGACCTTGCACGGGCGGCCGAGGTGAACAGCGCCGGGGGAATGACGCCGGTGGCGTCGCGCATGAGCGACACGGGCAACGAGCGGTGTTGTTTCTTGGCCTCGCTCATTGTCTGGCTGACCCGGCGTAGCCGCTCACCCGCGTCGGCCGTGATGGTCGGTAGTTCGACGATCATCGCCGAGACCTGGTTTCCGAAGGTCCCCATCTGCTCTCGGGTGCGCACCGAAACCGGGATGATGCCCAGCAGCGGTTCGGCCGGTAGCTCACCCCGCCCCTCGAGCCAGCAGCGCAGCGCGGCCGCGCAAACGGCCAAGACCACGTCATTGACGGTGCACCCGAACGTGTTCTTGATCGCCTTGACGTCATCAAGACTCATCGACCCGAACGCGACCCGGCGCTGCGCCGATACCCGAGTTTGGAATGGGGTATTGGGCGCGACGAGGTCGTTGCCCTGCGCGACGGTTCCATCACCCGCTGCGGCCGCGAGCCGGCTGATCAGACGGCTGGTCCTGGCAATCATCTTCACCCCGGGCAGGTGGCGGATCGGCGGTACGTCGTCGAGGTGAGGCAAGGTGGTGGGCATCGCGCGCAACGCCCGAACAGGATGGCGCGCCATCCCGACCATGCCGCGGCCCAGCATCTCCACGTCGGAGGGGAAGCGCTCGGCAGGTATGGCGGACGCAGGTGACATCGCCCGACCGGTCGACGCGTCGTCGAGCAGCATGCGCATGACCTCGGCGCCCGAGACTCCGTCAACGGCGGCGTGATGAATCTTCGTCAGCACCGCCACCGCACCGTCGTGCAGCCCGTGGATCACGTACATCTCCCACAGTGGGCGTGACCGGTCCAGAAGGCTGGCGATCAGGTCAGCCACCTGCTCAGCCAGCTGGCGCTCATCGCCAGGTGCGGGAAGTCTGATTTCGCGGACGTGGTAATCGACATCGATAGCGCCCTGATCAACCCAGTACGGGTGGTCGAGGCCGAAAGGCACACGAGCCAGTCGCCACCGCAACGGAGGAAGCAGGTGCAGCCGCTCGGTCACCAGCTCACGAACAAGCGCCGCGTCGAGCGGTCGGCGGGCCGCGGTAACGGGGTCATACACCGCCAACGCGCTCACATGACCTTGGGTGCGGTCGTTTTCGGCGGCCAGGAATAGGGCATCGAGTGCCGTCAGTTGTCGCATTTGTTCACCGATCTACTTGACCGCCACCACGGCGTCGGGTGTCGAGTCCTTGAGCATTGCGGCCAGCGTGGCACAACCCGGTCCCGGATACGGTGTGCTGCCGCACACTACATTGCGGCGGAAGTGTGCCTCTGGCGATTCCGCCCGGGGCTCTTGCGCCATAGGTTCTGCGTCAGAAGAAACACCTTCGGACGAGGACCGGTATGGACGAGATCAGCTTCATCAGTGGCCGCGACCGTTGCGCCGCTTGGCATTTCAAGGCGAAAGGCGACGCGTTCGCCGGAGCGCGCGGAGTGCCTTGCGTGGTGATGGCACCGGGATTCGCCGGCACGCGGGACACCAGCGCCTTGATGGACTATGCGCGCGGCTTCGCTGGTGCCGGATTCGACGTGGTGTTGTTCGACTACCGCGGGTTCGGCGGGTCGAGCGGGTCGCCGCGCCAGCTGGTGTCGGCCACACGCCAGCGCCGGGACTACCGCGCCGCGATTACCGCCGCCCGGCAGCTTCCTACCGTCGACCCGGAACGCATAGTGCTGTGGGGTATTTCGCTCTCCGGCGGTCACGTCGTGCGCGCTGCCGCCGAGGACGGGCGCGTCGCGGCGGTGGTCGCGTTGACCCCGGCGATCGATGGAGCAACAG
>NZ_JBAUZA010000050.1:0-8074 GCF_049585075.1 Mycobacterium sp. | reverse complement strand
AGTTCCAACGCCGCGGCGACCGGGTCGTCGGCGACGCTGAGCGCCAGCCCGTGCCGCACAGCGGATTCGGCGTCAAAGCGCATACCGAACAGCAAGGCCGCGCGGGCGACTTGCGGTCCTACCCCGCGCTGCAGCATCCAGGTCGCACCGCCGCCGGGATGCAGTCCCAACTTCTGAAAACGCGCGTCGAACAACGCGTTCGGCCCGGCGATGCGCACATCGGCGGCCAGCGCCAAGTTCAGGCCCGCACCGACGGCGGGGCCGTTGACGGCGGCGATCGTGGGCAGCGTGCACTTGCCGACGGCCATAAACCCGTCGTAGATCCGCAGCAGTCCTTGCTCGGCGGCACTGCCCAAGGCGCTGAGATCAGCTCCTGCGCAGAATGCCTTCCCGGCGCCGGTGATGACAACGGCGTGCACATCGGAATCGGCCTCGGCGCGTTCCACCGCCGCGCGCAACTGCTTTGAGATCTCGTCGTTGACGGCGTTGCGTCGGTCTGGGTCGTTGATGGTGATCAGTGCGACGTGGTTGTCGACGCTGAACAAAACCAGCTCGGATTCGGGCATCGGTTACCTCCGCAGGTTCGCCGCCGACGGTACATGGCGCACCATCCGAGGCCATCTGCCACATAGACCTCGCTTGCCACAGCGGCATCTGAGGCTGGTGCCCCCGGCAGGACTCGAACCTGCGACCACAAGATTAGAAGTCATGTGCTCTGTCCAGCTGAGCTACGGGGGCCGGAGACTACTAAGCCCAGGTCAGTGTATCCAACCGTGCAAAAGACGGGCTCCCGGTGCGCAACGCCGAGGGAAATGTCGTTGGCAGGAACAGTGATTCGCTAGTGTGAGGCCCGCCACACACGTACGCTTCCGGCTGCGTGTGCTCAACGGCGAGGAGTGGCAGGCATGACCGTAGCCATCGATGTCAGAGCGCGCTACTCGCATGCGCGTACCGAAGTGCTGCGCCAGGGACTGCAGCTGGCCGCGGCGCCGATTGGCGCATATCGCACCGGCGCGCTGCTGCTACGGGGCTCGCCGTGGGTGGTCCGCTTTTTGGCCCAATGGCTATCGGCAGAATTTCCCCCGCACGTTGTCACCGGGCATGCGCTGTCCGGGGTGACGCCGCTGTCCGTCGGCCGGGTCGCGACGGGCTGGGCGGCGCAGCGGGCCGACGACATCCTCATTGCCACACTGGAAGAGTCCTTTGGGCCGCAATACAGTGAAAAGGCCCGTCACCCCATCACCGATTCCACGGCATGCGCTCGCCGCGGTGGGCTCTTGCAAGCAACCGGGCATCGCCGCCGTTATGCGGCGCAGACCTCGGATATCGCCTACGGCCCGGACCGCCGCAACCACCTGCTCGACGTCTGGCGCCATCCCGACATCAAGCCCGGCGGCCGGGCGCCGGTGCTGGTGCAGGTCCCCGGCGGCGCATGGACCGTCAACGGCAAACGGCCTCAGGCATATCCGCTGATGGGCCGGATGGCCGAGCTGGGCTGGATCTGCGTGTCCATCGACTACAGCAAGAGCCCGGCAAAGCCGTGGCCGGCGCACATCATCGATGTCAAACGCGCGCTGGCCTGGGTGCGGCACAACATCGCCGAGTACGGCGGCGACCCTGACTTCATCGCGGTCACGGGTGGCTCCGCCGGCGGGCACCTGGCCTCCCTTGCCGCGCTCACCGCTAACGACCACCGCCTGCAGCCCGGCTTCGAGGATGCCGACACCAGCGTTCAAGCGGCCGCGCCTTATTACGGCGTCTACGACCTGACCGATGTCGGAAAAATGCACGAAATGATGCTGCCTTTTCTCGAGCATTTTGTTATGCAAGCGCGTTATACCGACCAGCCCGAACTGTTTGAATCGGCATCGCCGATTTCGCATGTGCATCGCGGCGCGCCACCGTTCTTTGTCTTGCACGGCGAGAATGATTCGGTGATTCCCAGTTTGCAGGCGCGGGCTTTTTCTGACGCGCTCCGCAAGGCCGGCGCCCGCACCGTCTGCTACGCCGAGCTTCCTAACGCGCACCACGCCTTTGACATGTTCGCCACGGTCCGGTCTCGACTGGTCGCCGATGCTGTGGCTGACTTCTTTGGTGTCGTCTACGGACGATATCTTCGCTCGCGATCGGCGGTTTTGCGCAGACGCGCGACACCCGCCAGTTGAATTGCTCGCTGCATTCCGCCTGGCACATTTCCAATTCGTTAGGCCGCCAGGCCAATTCACCGGAGACCGGGAACGTGTTTGAGCCGGTCTTCTGATCCGCACAATCAGCTACCGCCATCGCGCCAACCGGGCTAGCGTTAAAGTGGCCTGCAGCGCGACGTGGGGCCCTGGGCATTGTGTATGGCGCGCCGTGCAACGAGCGCGGCGACAGGACGGAGGAGTGCCGGTGGCTGAGACGGTCGACGCGGCCGGATTGCCCGCGGCGCTGGGGCCGGTCGATTACCTCTTGCATCGCGGCGAGGCCAACCCGCGTACTCGCTCGGGCATCATGGCTTTGGAAATCTTGGACACCACCCCGGATTGGGACCGCTTCCGGACTCGTTTTGAGAATGCATCCCGGCGCGTGTTGCGGCTGCGACAGAAAGTGGTAGTGCCGACCTTGCCGACCGCGGCGCCGCGCTGGGTGGTCGATCCCGACTTCAACCTGGACTTCCACGTGCGAAGAATGCGCGTCGCAGAACCAGGCTCGATCAGGCAGGTATTCGATCTGGCCGAGGTGATGCTGCAATCCCCGCTGGACATCGCCCGACCGCTGTGGACGGCAACCCTGATCGAGGGCCTCGCCGACGGGAAGGCGGCTACGCTGCTTCACTTGTCGCACGCCGTCACCGACGGCGTCGGCAGTGTGGAGATGTTCGCCCACATCTACGACCTTGAGCGGGACCCACCGCCCCAGCCGACGCCCGCGCAACCCATTCCGCAGGATCTTTCGGCCAACGACTTGATGCGCGAAGGGTTCAACCACCTGCCGGCCAACGTGGCCAATGGGGTATTGGGCGCCGTGTCCGGAGCCGTATCGATGGTCGGGCGGGCGGTGCTCAACCCAGGAGCCGCCTTAGCGGGTGTGGTCGACTATGCCCGCTCAGGGGCGCGGGTAGTTGGCAGGGCTGCCGAACCGTCGCCGCTACTTCGACGCCGCAGCCTGGCCACCCGCAGCGAGGCACTCGACATCCCGCTCGCCGACTTGCATCGGGCGGCAAAAGCGGGCGGGGGTTCGATCAACGACGCCTACCTGGCCGCCGTGTGTGGTGCGCTCGGCCGCTACCACGAAGCACTAGGCGTACCGGTTGCCACCATTCCGATGGCGGTGCCGGTCAACCTACGTGCCGAATCCGATCCGGCAGGCGGCAACCGCTTCACCGGCGTCAACTTGGCGGCCCCGATAGGCACTGCCGATCCGGTAGAACGCATGAAGAAGATTCGCGCACAGATGATCCAGCGCCGCGACGAGCCCGCCATGGACATCATCGGTTCCATCGCCCCGGTGTTGAGCGTCTTGCCGACGCCGCTGCTGGAGTCGATGACCGGCTCGATCGTCGGGTCCGACGTCCAGGCCAGCAACGTTCCGGTCTTCCCCGGCGACACCTATCTAGCCGGTGCAAAGGTCTTGCGGCAGTACGGAATTGGCCCATTGCCCGGCGTGGCGATGATGGTCGTGCTGATATCGAGGGGCGGGTACTGCACCATCACCGCCCGTTACGACCGCGCCGCCGTCCGCGACGAGGCGCTGTTCGCCCGGTGCCTGCTGGAGGGTTTCGACGAGATCCTCGCGCTGGCCGGCGAACCCGCCCTGCATGCGACACCCGCATCGTTCGCCGCCCAGACGCCCGGCTCGCCGAACCGATCGGTGGCGGGATCGTGACGGCCGACCGCGATACAGAGGACCGACAGTCGCGGAAGTCGCCGCGGGATCTTCGCTTGCCGGGGTCGGTCGCCGAAATCATGGCCAGCCCGCCAGGACCAAAGATTGGCGCGTTCTTCGACCTGGACGGGACCCTGGTGGCCGGCTTCACTGCGGTCATCCTGACTCAGGAAAGGCTGCGCCGACGCGACATAGGCGTCGGCGAGCTGATCAGCATGGTCACTGCCGGCCTCAACCACCAGCTTGGGCGCATCGAATTCGAACAACTGATCCGCACGGCCTCGGGTGCGCTCCGTGGGCGCGCGTTGAGCGATCTGGAAGAGATCGGTGAGCGGCTGTTCAACCAGAAAATCGAGTCGCGGATCTACCCGGAGATGCGCGAACTGGTTCGCGCCCACCTGGCTCGCGGTCACACCGTGGTGCTCAGTTCGTCGGCGTTGACCATTCAGGTCGGTCCGGTGGCCCGCTTCCTTGGCATCGCCAACACACTCACCAACAAGTTCGAGACCAACGAGGACGGCAGCCTCACCGGAGATGTGCTCAAGCCGATCCTCTGGGGACCCGGCAAAGCTGCTGCGGTACAAAAGTTTGCCGCCGAGAACGACATCGACCTCAAGGACAGTTACTTTTACGCCGACGGCGACGAAGATGTCGCCTTGATGTACCTGGTCGGCAACCCGCGGCCGACCAACCCCGAAGGCAAGATGGCCGCGGTCGCCCGCCGGCGCGGCTGGCCGATCCTGCAATTCACCAGCCGCGGCGGGGGCGGGATCGGCTCGCAGCTGCGAACCCTAGCCGGTTTCGGCTCGATCATCCCGGTAGCTGCGGGCGCAGTGGGTATCGGCCTGCTGACCCGCAGCCGCCGCCGGGGAGTGAACTTCTTCACCTCGACCTGGTCACAACTGTTGCTGACCGCCAGCGGCGTGCATCTCAATGTCATCGGCGCCGAGAACCTGAACGCCGAACGTCCGGCGGTGTTCATCTTCAACCACCGCAACCAGGCTGACCCGGTAATCAGCGGCGCGCTGGTCCGCGACAACTGGGTGAGTGTGGGCAAGAAGGAGCTGGCCAGCGACCCGATCATGGGCACGCTGGGCAAGCTGTTGGACACCGCATTCATCGACCGCGATGATTCGGCCGCCGCGGTCGAGACGTTGCACCAAGTCGAAGAGCGCGCGAAGAAGGGCCTGTCGGTCGTGATGGCGCCCGAGGGCACCCGACTGGATACCACCAGCGTCGGACCGTTTAAGAAGGGAGCCTTCCGCATCGCGATGACGGTCGGCATCCCGATCGTGCCGATCGTCATCCGCAACGCCGAGATCGTCGCCGCGCGGGACTCGATGACGATGAATCCGGGCACGGTGGATGTCGCGGTGTTCCCGCCGATTTCGGTGCGCGACTGGACACTTGACACCTTGTCGGATCGGATCGCCGAGGTCCGCCAGCTGTATCTAGACACGTTGGCCGACTGGCCGGTCGACGAGCTACCCGAAGCCAGCGTGTATCGCCGGAAAAAGAAGGCGGCGCCAAAAAAGACGCCGCGTAAGGCCGCCACCAAGCCGGCCAAGGCCACTGCGGCGAAGGCCGGGGCGAAGAAGACCGCTAAAGCGGCTAAACCGAAAGCGTCGGCGCGCAAGGTCACCCAGGCCCAACCGCGCACGCCTCGGCCGAGAGGGCGATCGTGACCAGATCAGCCGCCGATACCGGTACGTTCAGCACCGCCGACGACACGTTGGTGTTGGCGTCAGCGTCCTCGCCGGTCGAATCGGAGCTGCTGGGGTCGTGGTTGGACGAGCAACGCACCCGGCCCCCGGAAACCAAACTCGAGGTCCTGCCGTTGCCGGCACGCAATTCGCCACCCGCCGCGCTCGCCCAGCTGGTCGAACAGCTCGAATCGGACGAGGACCGATCGATCGTGCCGGTGCGGGTCTTCTGGATGCCGGAGGCCGATGCGTCGACATTGAGCCGGGTGGCCGCGTTGATCCCCGGACGAAATCCCTACCAGCCCAGTGAGCGTCAGCAGCGCCGCATTCTGCGCGCTGACCCGTCCCGCGCCCGGGTGGTGGCCGGCGAATCGGCCAAGGTATCCGAACTTCGTCAGCAATGGCGAGACATCACGATCGGCGAAAATCCGCGTGAGTTCGCGCATTTCGTCACCCGCCGAGCGCTACTGGCGATGGAGCGCGCCGAATACCGAATCCTTGGACCGCAATACAAGTCTCCCCGGCTGGTGCGGCCCGAGATTCTGGCGTCCGCGCGATTTCGTGCCGGCTTGGAAAAGATTCCGGGCGCCACCGTCGAGGAAGCCGGAAAAATGCTCGACGAGCTCGCCACCGGGTGGAGCCGAGTTTCCGTGGACCTGGTCTCCGTCCTGAACCGCCTGTTCAGTCGAGGATTCGATCGGGAGATCGACTACGACGAGTACCAGGTGGCGGCGATGCGCACCGCGCTGGAAGCTCATCCGGCGGTGTTGTTGTTCTCGCACCGGTCCTACATCGACGGCGCGGTGATGCCGGTCGCGATGCAGGAAAACCGGCTGCCGCCGGTGCATGTTTTCGCCGGCGTCAACCTGGCATTCGGGGTGATGGGCCCGCTGATGCGCCGCGCCGGCGTCATCTTCATCCGGCGAAATATCGGCGACGACGCCCTCTACAAGTACGTACTCAAGGAGTACGTCGGCTACGTGGTGGAGAAACGTTTCAACCTGAGCTGGTCCATCGAGGGCACCCGCTCGCGGACTGGCAAGATGCTGCCACCCAAACTGGGACTGATGAGCTACGTGGCCGACGCCTACTTGGACGGCCGCAGCGATGACATTCTGCTGCAAGGTGTTTCGATCAGCTTCGACCAGCTGCACGAAACCGCCGAGTACGCTGCCTATGCCCGCGGCGGCGAGAAGCGGCCCGAGGGTTTGAGCTGGATGTACCGCTTCATCAAGGCCCAGGGTGAACGCAATTACGGCAAGATCTATGTTCGTTTCCCCGAGGCTGTCTCGATGCGCGAGCATCTCGGCCCGTCGCATGGCTCGATCGCTGCGGATGAAGCTGCCAAACGGCTTGCGCTGCAGAAGATGTCGTTCGAAGTCGCATGGCGGATTCTGCAAGCAACCCCGGTGAATGCCACCGGTCTGGTATCGGCATTGTTGCTGACCACGCACGGGCTGGCGTTGACGCTCGGGCAATTGCACCACACCCTGCAGGACTCACTGGACTATCTCGAACGCAAACAAACCCCGATGTCTACCAGTGCACTGCGGCTGCGCACACCCGAAGGCGTACGGGCGGCGGTGGACGCGCTGTCCAACGGGCATCCGGTCACCCGAATCGACAGCGGCCGAGAACCCGTGTGGCGCATCACCCCCGAGGATGAGCACACCGCAGCCTTCTACC
Source organism: Mycobacterium sp. (assembly GCF_049585075.1). Lineage (GTDB taxonomy): Bacteria > Actinomycetota > Actinomycetes > Mycobacteriales > Mycobacteriaceae > Mycobacterium. The sequence goes on along the minus strand of NZ_JBAUZA010000050.1, from coordinate 818 downwards.
GCAATTCGGTGATACACGCGTTTCTGGAGACCGTCATCGTCGAATTGGCGCTGGCGCATGCCAGTCACGCCGAAGGCGATCGCCTGGAGGCATTTTGGAATCAGGCCATGCGGCTGCGCGACCTACTGAAATTCGACTTCTACTTTGCTGACTCGGCCGCCTTCCGGGAAAACATCGCCGAAGAGATGGCCTGGCATGAGGATTGGGAAGCCCACGTTGGCGCGGGCGGTGCCGAGATCGAAGCAATGCTGTACGCGAAACGGCCGTTGATGTCGGACGCGATGCTGCGGGTGTTCTTCGAGGCCTACGAGATCGTGGCTGATGTGCTGCGCGATGCGCCGACGGATATCGGTGAGAAGGAGCTCACCAAGTTGGCGCTGGGTGTCGGCCGCCAATACGTCGCGCAGGGCCGAGTGCGCAGCAGCGAGCCGGTGTCCACGCTGCTGTTCGCGACCGCACGCCAGGTCGCCGCCGACCAGGACTTGCTGAAACCCGCACCGGACTTGGTCGAGCGCCGGGTCGCGTTCCGCCGAGAGTTGCGATCGATTCTGCAGGATTTCGACCATGTCGCGCAGATCGCGCGCAACCAGTTCGTCGCTCGCGAGGTGCAGGCGCGGGCCGGACGTCGCCACGATCAATAGCCGGCAGACAGGTGCCCATACTCTTGATGTATGACGGGCGCTCCGACCACTAAGCAAGGCGCGGCGGTGTGGCCGCTGCTCGCCGGAGTGGCGGCGCTCGCCGGGTGCATCGCGGCCGGGATCGGGGCCCTGTCGGTGGCGGCTGCGCTGACCGCGACCGGGCTACCCGACCCTGGT
>NZ_JBAUZA010000049.1:0-20523 GCF_049585075.1 Mycobacterium sp. | reverse complement strand
CATCTGCTCGCCGCGTTCGGCGCCGACGTCATCAAGGTGGAGTCGATACAGCGTCCCGACGGCATTCGGTATTCGGGTGGAATGCGCAAGGACGTCGAAGATTGGTGGGAGTACGGCTGGGTGTTCCACGCCATGAACACCAACAAGCGCTCGGTCACTCTGGATTTGGGGTCTGACGAAGGCCGTCGGCTGTTCACCGACTTAGTCGTCGACGCCGATGTGGTGATCGAGAATTTCTCCGCGCGGGTGATGGATCACTTCGGGCTCACTGCGGACGCCTTGCTGGCGGTGAACCCGCGGCTGGTGATCGCGCGGATGCCGGCGTTCGGGCTGGATGGTCCGTGGCGCGACCGGGTCGGTTTCGCGCCCACCATGGAACAGATCGCGGGGCTGGCCTGGGTAACGGGCTTGCCCGACGGTCCGCCCGTCCCGCCCAGGGGAGCGTGTGATCCGCTGGCCGGCGTCCACGCCGCGTTCGCGGTGCTGGCCGCACTGAACTTCGCCGAGCGCACTGGTCACGGTCAGCTCGTGGAGCTGCCGATGATCGAAACGGTGATGAACGCCACCGCGATTCAGCCGATGGAGGCCGAGGTATTCGGAGTCACGCTGAGCCGCCGGGGCAACCGAGGTCATGGCTCGGCCATCCAGAATCTCTACCGCTGCGCGGGCGACGACGATTGGATCGCCGTCACCGTGTGCACCGACGACCAGTGGCGCGCGCTCGTCGATTTGATGGGCCGGCCGTCGTGGACGGACGACGACCACCGCTTCGGCACCGTGGTCGGGCGGCGAGAGGGGGCCGACGACATCGACCGTCGGCTGCAGGACTGGTTCTCCGGCGAGGATCTGCGCTGCGCAGTGGAAAGCCTTGCCGGCGTGGGTATTCCCGCTGCGCCTGTCGTGTCGCCGTCGCTGATCACCGAGAACCCGCAACTGGGCGACCGGAAATTTCTCGAGCCGCTCGACCACCCGCGCACCGGCGCGGGGCGCTATCCGCGGCCGCCATTCGCGCCGCTCGACGGGCGGCGCAACTGGCTCAAGCGTCCGCCGCCGACGCTCGGCGAGCACAATGGAGAGGTGCTGCGTGATTTGTGCGGGCTCACCGATCAAGACCTCGCGCGTCTGGCATCAGCCGGGATAATCGGCACCCGGCCCAAGGGTCTGTGACGACGCCCGGAGACGATGCGGGCCGAGAAGCGGCCCGAGGAGGAACCGGGCTATAGGAGGAGGGGCATTCGATGCGAGTGATCGTTGACGAGACGTTGTGCGAGGCAAATGGGTTCTGCGAATCGTTGGCGCCGGACATCTTCGAGATCGGGGACGCCGAGATTGTGCACGTCGCGGAGGGCGAAGTTCCCGAGCATTTGGAAATCGACGCGCGCGCCGCGGTCGACCAGTGCCCAAAGGCCGCGCTGCGAATCGTCGATTAGTTACCGTGCCTTCAGTGATATGGCCATCTCGTCGTAGATCGACATGTTGGTGGTCAGGTTGGGGTAGGCCACCTCGGCGGGACCGAGGGTGATGTCGTCGCAGCGCAGCAGCAGTTCGTCGAGTACTGCGCGGAGTTCGGCGCGCGCCAGCATCGCGCCCAGACAATGATGGGCACCGCCGCCGCCGAATGCGACATGCGGATTGGGTTGGCGAGCGATGTCGAAGCTGAACGGTTGGTCGAAGACCTCCTCGTCGCGGTTGGCCGACCGCAGCATTGAGACCACGCGATCACCCTTGGGGATGTGCTGACCGTCCATCTCGATATCGACCTTGGCGGTGCGCGTCCAGTACGCCACCGGCGTCGCCCAGCGCAGCACCTCCTCGACCGCGCTGGGCCGCAGCGCTTCCTCCTCGCGATACCGGTCGATCTGCTCAGGATTCGCGACGAAAGCTTGCACGCCGATGGCCAGCGCGTTCTTCGTTGTGTCGCTGCCGGCGAACGCGAGCACGAAGAAGAAGAATTCGAGTTCGTTCTCGGGTAGCCGGAACTGCTCGCCGGCATCACCGGTGATGACGGCGGACGCGATCGTGCTCCAGATGTCGTCGGCGGGATTGCGCCGCTTCTCGGCGGTGAGCTCCATCGCGTACCCAAAGATCGTGGCGTAGAGCTCGATTAGGTTCTGACGGCTCAGCCGCGACTGTGCTGCCTGTGCCTTCAAAATGTGATCGAACGCGTCGAAGATCCGTGGCCGATCGTCTTCCGGTATGCCGATGATGTCGCCGATGACGGTCATCGGCAGCGCGTCGGCCACGTCGGCGATCCAGTCTCCGCCACCGCGGGCGAGCAACTGGTCGATCATCCGCGCGGCGCGCGCCCGGATGCCTTCTTCAAGCCTGGCAATCGCCCGCGGGGTGAACGCACTCGAGATGAGCCTGCGGTGCTTGGGTTGTTCCGGCGGGTCCATGTTGATGATGGTCGGATATGACGAGAACAGGTCGGCAGGCGCAATGAGTGGGCCGTCAACTGCGGTGAACGAGTCGGCATCACGGTGCAAGCGGACCGCGTGCCGGTGCTTGGTGGCCACCCAGAAATCCCGCTGCACAGTTTTGGCAACGCCAGGCGTTAACTCGTGGCGGAACAGTGGCCTGTTGTGCCGTAGCCCGGTGAACAGCGCATCGGGAAAGCCGTTGCGCCACAATGAAAAATCGGACAGATCGACTGCCGCAGCCGTCATCCAGAACCTCGATTCACTTTCGGACGCCACACCAGCCACTAGGCCCGGCCGGCGCCGCGCGTTGACGTTCAATGCTTAAAATAGTAAAAATAGACCCAAGTCGTCCAGGTGCGGCGAGTACTAACGCTGCCGTGGGCGACCGAGATGCGCGGGAACGGAGAGGGAAGTGACGGACACGGTTTCGGACTCCTCCATAGACCCGTCGGAACGCGAGTTCGGGACGAGCGGCATCAGCCTGTCGCCGTACCGGTTCCCGACCGGGTGGTTCATCATCGGTTTCGCCTCGGACCTGGCGGCCGGCGAGGTCAAACGAGCTCACTACTTCGGCCAGGAGATGGTGCTGTTTCGCACCGAGTCCGGCCAGTTGAACGTGCTGGACGCCTACTGCCAACACCTGGGCGCCCACATGGGCGTCGGCGGCACCGTCGAGGGGGAGAACATCGTCTGCCCCTGGCACGGATGGCGGTGGCGTGGCGACGGCACCAACGCGTTGATCCCGTACAGCAAGATCGGCTGCAAGAACAACGTCCGCGTCCGCACCTACCACAGCGCGGAGTGGTATGGCTTCATCCTGGTTTGGCACGAGCGGCACGGCCGAGCGCCGTACTGGCAACCACCGGTGCTGGCCGAATTGGAGACCGACGAGTACTACCCGTTGCACCCGCACACCCGGATGGTCAACCGCGTCAAGGTGCACGCACAGATGATCATCGAGAACGCAGCTGACCCTTATCACGTGCAATACGTGCACAAGGCCGCCAACCCCGCCACCACCGCGTCGTTCGAGGTGTCCGGCTATCACCTGCACGCCACCGTCAACGCCCATTTCGGCGGTGGCCGGGCGCAGACCTGGTTGACCCCGAACGGGCCGGTCGACGCCAAGATCATCTACGACAACTACTCGCTCGGGTTGGGCGTTGTTCGCTTCCCCAGCGAGTTGGTGGCCACCTGCCAAGTCACCGGGCAGACTCCGGTCGACGAGGACTACACCGACTACTTCTACACGCAGGCATCTATCCGCGAGCCGGGAGACACCGGCGACAAGCCCACCGGCCGCGCTGCGCGTTTCCTTGCCCTGCAGCAGGAAGTCATCAAGCAGGACTTCTTCACCTGGGAGAACATGAAATACCTGGAGAAGCCGAACCTCGCACCGGAGGAGGCCCACGACTATGCGGCCCTTCGCCGCTGGGCGCACCGCTTCTACCCGGACGAACAGGCTTCGCCGAACGACTTCGGTTACACCGCTGACGGTGAGCCTGACCCGGCGGCTGCCCAGGTCTGAGAAGGAGCCCGATGTCCCGCGTGCCGGCTGGGTCGGCACCCGCTTGCGGCGGAAAACCCATCAGCCCAGCAGATTTCGGCGTCGAGCGGTTCAGCGTCGCGGCGGTTCTCGATCGTCGTGCCGAGCAGTTCCCCGACCGGGTGCTGATGTCGATCGCCGGGCTCGACGTGACCTTCGAGCAGATGCGGCGGCGGTCCTGCGCAGCGGCCAGCGCTTTGGTGGACTTGGGTATCCGGCCGGGAGATTGCGTTGCGTTGTTCACCGCGACGTGTCCGGAATGGATCTATTTCTGGTTAGGTGCCGCGCGTATCGGCGCGGTGACCGCGGCGGTCAACGCCGCCAATAAGGGTGACTTCCTCCTGCACGCGCTTCGCGTGTCGCGGGCAAAGGCAGTGATTACCGATACCGAACGGCGACCCAGAGTCGCTGAGGTGGCTGAACACCTGCCGGAGCTTAGCAGCGTTGTCGTGCAGGGTGATTCGCCGGACGGGGTGCTGGAGGCCACCGGCGTCGCGGAGGAGTACGTCGGTGGCGTCGGGGATGTCGGGTCGCTGTTCTTCACGTCGGGCACAACTGGGGCTTCGAAAGCTGTTGCCACCACATGGCATTACCTGTTCAGCACGGCTGCGACAGCTGCGTCAGCTTGGGAGTTCGGAGCCGGCGAGGTGTTGTGGACGGCGATGCCGCTGTTTCATCTCAGCGCGGCGCCGTCTGTGCTGGCGCCGATGCTGGTCGGCGGGACAACCGTGCTGGCGCCGACGTTTCACCCGGCGACGGTATGGGATGAGGTGCGCGCCTGCGGCGCTGTCGGATTTGCCGGTGCAGGCGCGATGGTCTCGATGCTGTGGAATCAGCCGCCCGATCCCCATGACGCGCAGTTGCCGCTGCGGTTCATCTCCGCGGCGCCGATTGACGCGTCGGTATATCGCGACATCGAAAAGCGCTACAGCTGCCGGATCGTCACCATGTACGGGATGACTGAAGCCTTCCCGATCGCGGTGAAAGGTGTTGCCGAGGACGGCGTGCCAGGGACATCAGGCCGGCCCAATCCCAGTTTCGACGTGCGGATTGTCAACCCGGAGGGCGACCCGCTTCCGGACGGATCGGTCGGGGAGATCGCCTGCCGGCCGCGCTATCCATATGTGATGAGCGAAGGGTATGTGAACGGTGATGGTGGCATCGACCGGCACCCGCCGTGGTTTCGCACCGGCGACCTCGGCGTGCTCGACAGCGACCGGAACCTGACTTACGTGGACCGAGTGAAGGATTCGCTGCGGCGCCGTGGCGAGAACATTTCCTCGGTCGAGGTCGAGACCGTCGTGTTGAGTCATCCATCGGTGCTCGAGGCGGCGGCGGTCGGCGTGCCGAGCGACCTCGGCGAAGACGACATCCTGCTGGTGGTTGCGCTACGACCCGACTGCACGCTGGATTACCCTGAGCTGCTTGACTTTTGCAGCGCCCGGATGCCGTACTTCTGTGTGCCACGATACGTGGAGACCGTTAGCGAGCTGCCCAAGACCATTATCGGGCGGGTCCGCAAAGACGTCCTGCGCGCCCGAGGCATCGGACCCGGGGCGTGGGACCGAGAAAGCCACGGATACATCGTCAGTCGTTAGAACAGGGAGAGAACAAATGGCCATGACTTACCAGCAGCAGTACGTCCTCGACGGCGCGGCGGGACGCGACGCCATTCTGAATCTGGTCGCGCAGCACAACCGGTGCTATTCCGATGGTGATCGCAACGGCTGGATCGCGACGTTTCGTCACACCGGTGCCCGATTCACCCGCGACGGGGAGGAATTCACCGACCTGAGCGCTGCCTTCGAGGGCGGCAGCGGACGGCTGGTCACCGTCGATCATGAAATCACCGTCGACGGCGTCAATGCGACGCAGCGTTGCGTCGCATTGCTTTTCGGCGCCAGCGGTGATGGCGCTACCGCCTTGCGTGCCACCGGAACCTATCGGGACCAACTCATCTACGAACGGGGCGGCTGGTACTTCACGTCCCGTGAGCTGCAATGGGATTCGGTGTCGAATGGACATTCAGTCACGGTGTGACAGAAGCGGACGCCCTGAATGACAAAACCCATCAGCTACCAGCTGGCGTTCGGTACCTACGCGGACGCGCTGCAGATGGTTGGTCTAACGAGCGAGCCAAGAACTGCGGGAACCGTGGTCAGCGCGGCGCGGATCCAAATGTTCGCCGCCACGGTACGCGACGGAAACCCGTCATATTGGGACGCCGAGTTCGCCACGCGCACCTGGGGAGGATTGTTGGCGCCGCCCGCGCTGCTGATGGGCTGGTTGACCCCGCTGCCGTGGGAGCCGACCGAGCGGCTGCCGATGTCGGCAAGCGCGCTGCGGGTGCCGTTGCCCGGCACCACCTTTATCAATGCGGCTAACGAGGCCGAATTTCCGCTGCCCATCTTTGAGGGCGATCGGCTCACCGTCGTCGAGCAAGTCGTGTCGGTTTCACCGGAGAAACGAACCCGGCTCGGAGTCGGCCATTTCGTCGAGACATTGGACACGTATACCCGCCAAGACGGAGCGGTGGTGGCCACCAATCGGAATACCTTGTTCCGCTTCACCCCCGATACGCCGTCATGACCCGCCCTGCGGACTGGGACGCGATCAGCGTTCCGCTTGATCTGCCCCAGGTACGCGATGAGATCAGCTATCAGCGGGTAGTGATGAATTCGGGAGCGACGTGGGATTACTTTCCGGGCCACTTCGATCCTGCTTACGCCGAAAGCCAAGGACATCCAACGATTTTCGTCAACACCATGCATCTCGCCGGCTTCGCCGACCGCATCGCGACCGATTGGGCCGGGCCGGATAGCCGGGTTGTGCGACGCAAGCTGAGGTTGACCGGCTCGATCTATGCCGGCGACACGATGGTGGGCCGGGGACGCGTTGTTGCCAAGCGTTGTGACGCAGGCGTCGACCCGCCGCGCTACCTGCTCGATGTGCAGATTGACGTGACCAACCAGCGCGGTGAGCTGTGCTGTCCGGTCGAGCTCACCCTGCAACTGCCGGGGTAGCTGCGATGGCCGAGGGCTTGGGCGAACGGCATCTGGCGGTGTGCCGAAGATTCGGCGATTCGGTTCGCGCGGCGGACGGCAAATGGGATCGGCGGTCGCCATGCGATGCCTGGGATGCCCGGGGAGTGCTGGAGCACGTCATCGGTTTTCACGACGTGCTGCTGTTGCGACCGCTGGGACTCAAGCCCGACCGCCCACGCGATGATCCACAGCTGCGTTGGCAGCTGACGTACGACCAACTGGTAAAGGTGTTCGAGTCCGGTCAACTGGATGCGATCGCGGTGGTGCCGAACCTGACCCGCGATGTGTTGGTGCACACCTGGGACCTTGCCCGGGCGGTGGGCGCCGACGACCGGCTGGATGCCCGGTGGTGCGAGCAGTTTTACGCTGCCCTGCCGAATGGCCCGCTGGCGCTGAGCGGTTCGGGAATGTTCGACGATCCGGTCGCGGTAGATGACCACGCCGATGTGCAATCGAAACTTATTGCCCGGCTTGGCCGCAACCCCAGCTGGCAATCGCCCAACGATCGCAAGAGGTAAACTCGAACCTGCTACTAGCGCAGTTCACAGCCAACAACACAACGTCCTCGCCCTTGAACTCCGGGACGCGCTTGACGCGAATCACGTTCATAGGTCGTCCATTCTTGCGATACGAGCCTTGCGCCCCGTCTGACGGTAGCCTTACGCGGCATGGTCGACTCCGTCGCCGTGAAGGTCAAGCCCGGCAGTCGTAAGGGGCCCCTTATCGAGGTCGGCCCCAACGGTGAGCTGACAATTTACATCCGCGAGCGGGCGGTCGACGGCAAGGCCAACGACGCGGTCACCCGGCTACTGGCAGACCACCTTCAGTTGCCAAGGAGCCGAGTCGAATTGGTATCCGGAGCAAGATCACGGCACAAGCGATTCCGCGTGAACCGTTGAGGCCATCGAAACTACTTGCCCGGCTTGACCGCAACCCGGCTGTCGGCCGGTAATTGGGACGCGGCTGAGGCAACTGAGGCAGTCACATCCGGCACAGCAGCCTCGTCCGAGAAGGATGTGACGATGTGCCCGCCTCGGAGCGACACCTAATGCGTGTCACGATTTTATCGCTACAAGGCGGGCACATCGAGCAACCCAAAGCCACGGAGACTGGTGTGACTGTTGTGTCCTAAGAACCCGCCAGTGGGGGCATCGCCCCCTTGCTGACCACCGACTGCAGCTCGACGTACTCGTGCAGGCCCTCCGGGCCGAACTCGCGCCCGATCCCCGATTGCTTGAAACCACCGAACGGGCTGCCGATATCGAGTGTGTACATGTTGATGCCGTAGGTGCCGGCGCGCACACCCGCGGCAACCTCGAGGCCGTGTGCGACATCGGCGGTCCACACCGATCCGGCCAGACCATAGTCGCTGTCGTTGGCGATGCGGATCGCATCCTCTTCATCGCGGTAAGTCAGCACGCTCAGCACCGGACCGAAGATCTCCTCGCGCGCGATGCGCATGTCGTTGGTGGCGTCGGCGAACAGAGTCGGCCGCACGTACCAGCCTCGTTCGCTCGGAGAATCCTCGCCGCCAAGGATGATCCGGGCGCCCTCTTTCACTCCAGACCGGATGTAGTCCTGCACCCGAGCTTGTTGCCGTTGAGCCACCAGCGGTCCGACGTCGGTCGTCTCAGAAGACGGATCGCCCACCTGGAGGCCCGACATCATGTCGGCCAGCGCGTCGACGACCTCGTCACGACGCCGTTCGCTGACCAGGATGCGAGTCTGCGCGACGCAGGCCTGGCCATTGTTCATCAGGCTCGCACTCTTGAGGCCTTTGACCGTCTTGTCGATGTCGGCATCGTCGAGAATGATCGCCGCCGACTTGCCGCCGAGTTCTAGGCTGACCCGCTTGAGCTGCTCGCCGCACAGCGTGGCGATCCGGCGTCCGACAGCGCTCGACCCAGTGAACGCGATCTTGTCCACACCTCGATGGCGCACCAGCGCCTCGCCCACATCAGTCCCGCCGGGGAGAACCGACACCACACCATCAGGCAGGTCCAGTTGCTCGATCATCTCGGCCAACCACAAAGCATCCAAAGGAGTTTCGGGTGCAGGCTTGACGATGACAGTGCAACCCGCGATCAGGGCGGGAATCAGTTTGGGCATGATCAGGAATTGCGGCACGTTCCACGGCACAATCGCCCCGACCACGCCAACCGGTGCTCGGCGCAGGTGTACTTCGCCGAGCACCCCTTGGCGGCGTTCGGCCCAGGGGAAGTGGCGGGCAACAGCCAGCGCCAGATGAATCAACGACGCCGCGGCCGCCGCTTGGCCGAGCCTGCTGAAACTGCGTGGCGAACCCATCTCGTCGGTGATCAGGTCTGCCATCTCGTCGAGATGGCCGGAGTAGATGGTCGCGAGCTCTTCCACCTTGCGCATCCGCTCGCTTGGGTCAAGCCGGGGCCACGGGCCACGGTCGAAAGCGTCTCGCGCGGCGATGACGGCGGCGTCGACGTCGGCTGGAGTGGCAGCGGACACGTCCCCGACCGGCTTTTCGGAATGCGGGGAGATGACGGTTATCCGTTGCTCAGTGGACGGCTTGCGCCAGTGTCCCCCGATGAAAAGCTGGTCGTAGCAACGGTGGTCACGGTTATCCGACATGGAGGCTCCACCTCTGAAAAGGCGACGGCAACTTCGCTATTGATGCTAACATAGCAAAAAAGCCAGGGCGCCCGGCATGAGCCTCGGGTCAATAGTGAAGGCCTATCTGAGCGACTGTGAGCGACGAACTTCGGGTGACAACGGACGGCGCCGTACGGATCGTCACGATCAACCGCCCAGATGCTCACAATGTCATCGACGCGACCCTGCACCACAAGCTGCTCGACGTATGGCGCGAGTTGGAGCGGGACACCGAAGCCCGCTGCGTGGTGCTCACCGGTGCCGGTAAAACCTTCAGCGGCGGAGGCGATTTCGCGTTCTTGAAAGCCCAGCACCGCTCCCTTAGCCTCCGGTATGACATCTCGGCGCAGGCGTCGGACATCCTCAACGCGATGATCAACTTCCGGCTGCCAGTCGTCGCGGCGGTCAATGGTCCGGCCGTCGGGCTTGGTGCATCGCTGGCGCTGTGTTGCGACCTGGTGTTGATGTCCGAGCGCAGCTATTTGTGCGATCCACATGTCTCGATCGGTCTGACCGCCGGCGACGGCGGGGCGTTGCTGTGGCCGTATATGACCAGCCTGATCCGGGCCAAGGAATACATCTACACCGGCGAACGCATTCCAGCCGAGTTGGCGGTGACTTTGGGCCTGGCCAATCGCGTGACCACCGCCGATACGCTGATGGATGAGGCGCTGCAGTTGGCCGCGCGGCTGGCGGCCCAGCCGGCCCGGGCGCTGCAGACCACCAAGCGCGCGTTCTCCAAGCACCTGGCTCAGGCGGCGATCGCGATCATCGACTATGGGCTGGCCGCCGAAACACTGGAGCTCGGCGCCGATGACCACATCGACAAGGTGCGTGAGTTCCTCGGCGAGGACAAATACGACGCGATCGATGTCTCCGAGGGGCGAGATGACTGACGACTGGCGCACATTTCCGTTCCGGCTGGTGCACAACGACAGAGCGCTAGATTTCCCTGCTGCCGAGGGTGAACACACCGACCAGGAATCCGACACGTGGTTCATTGCGGGCGAGCTGACCGGTGCGACAGGCCGCTCGTTGGCATTCCTGACAATCTTCAATAAGAACCGTCCTGGCGGGTCAATCGTCGCCGACTTCTACACCATGTCGCTATTCGATTGCGATACAGGGGCATACGGCACCTATACCGATTACGACATGCCCCCGAAGAGCATGCTTCCCGAGGCGCGGCCGAAGTTGTCCATGGCGGCCGGGTACCTCGACATCCATTACGAAAGCAGCGCCGGGGCAGTGACGTGGACGACGTGCCGCGACGAGGCTGGCGAACTGCAGCCCTACACCTACCGCGTCAGCCTGCGCGGTACGGATCAGGCAGGCAATTCGATGGAACTGGACTTGACCGTGACGCCCACCCGCGCCCCGGTGCCGGTCGGCGCGGGCATTTACAACGGGAACATTGTCTGCTTCGGCCAGCACGACACCTACTCGTATTTCCAGACCGGGATGGCGATGCACGGGACGCTGCGCTGGGGTCAGCTCGCTGAACGGGTCAGCGGCCGCGCAGGCCACGTCGATCGGCAGTGGTTTCCCAAATACGCCGGCGGCGGGGGGTCCGGGGGAGATCCGCGTGCCCGTTCGCATGAGTGGCGCACGATCAACCTGGACAACGGCGTCGACCTGAGCATCTGGCGACAGTTTGACCGGATGGACGGCAATGCGCTGCAACCATTCTCGGGTGTGACCGCCAGTTATCCCGACCCGGCAATGGCTCCGGAGTGCGCGAAGGACATCGAAGTCACGGTCAACAGCTACGTGCGATGGCCGGATACGATCCGCCCGCTGCTGCCGCCGCCGGCGCAGGCCCGGTTCATGCCCGACCGCCACCGGTTACGTTGTTCCACACTGCAATTGGATCTCACCGGAGAACCTCTGGTAGCTGCCCCGGCGCATGGCCTGCCGATCGAATACATGGAAGGGCCATATCGCTATAGCGGAACACTGCGCGGAGAACCGGTGACCGGCTTCGCCTTCTATGAGCGCTCGCTTGCGCTGTACCGGGATTGGGAGTTGATCGACGTACTGGCTGCCGCCGCCGAGGACGCCAGCCTCGTCGACCAGCTCCGATCGTTGGCGGCCTCGGGGCGTCGCGCAGAAGCACGAAAGCTGTTGCAGGCCATCGATCGGCAGGATTGTCGCGATGTGGTTGATGCGCTGATGGCGGCGTTATCGGCCGACAGCTGACGACGTCCCCGGTGGGGTCCAGGCCTCCCAGGAGCTGTGTCGATGCTGCAGTCCAGGCTCATTGCGGCCGAACAACAGGTGATCGCGCGCGCCGGATTCGAGGTTGGTCTGTAGGCCCTGGACAAGTCGGTAGTCCTCGTCGCGCACGGTGGCATGGGCATAGTCGAAGACAGCCTGGGCGCCTGCCGCCACAGATTCCTCGGAGATGTCCAGCGGCGTTGAATTCTGGTGAACGGTAACCGATCTGCCGGGCACCGCCCCGGGGTAGATGCGAAACAGCTCTCCGTTGGCGATGGTCACCGAAAGGACGATGTTCGGAAACAACGCATAGATCACCACCATGTTCTGGAAGGGGTCCCACTGATCTTCGGGAACGTTCTCCAGATCCAGGATTGAGTTCAGCGGGAAAATCAACCGGTGATGCGGTCCGAACGAATCGAACACCGTGCAGTTGCTGCGTGCGATCGTTGCGAAGGTTTGCCGGTGGACGGTGGCGAAGTGGTAGTTCTCCGAGAAGGTGTCGACCGCCAATTTCCAGTTGATCGGCGTGTCGAGCACCTTCTCGCCGAGCGGAGACCACCGGCCGATGCCCCAGGAGTCGAGTTCTTCGGCCAGCGGACCCAGGTGAGCGGCAATATCCAGTGTTGCAGCGGGATCGATTGCCACCCAGAGGAATCCGGCGAATTCGGTTGCCGGCAGTTCGGTCAGGCTGTCGGATTTCACTTGCACGCCGGGGAAGCCTTCCCGGCCGGGCAGCCCGACCAACCGCCCGCTATCGTCATACGTCCATGCGTGATACGGGCAGGTGAACCGCTTGGCCTTACCGCAACCGGTGACGACCTGCGACTGCCGATGTAAGCAGACATTGTTAAACGCCTTGACCGAACCGGTGGACGTTCTCGTGAGTAGAACGGATCGGCCCATCACCGACTTGGTGCAGTAGGTTCCCGGCTCCGGCAACTCGGATACATAACCGACTAGCTGTGGGCTGGCCATCAGCATCGCGACGTCGCGTTCGTGACGGTCAATCGAGGTGTACTCGCCCGCCTGGACCGAATGCTCGGCCGGCGCAAGATCGGTTGTCTTATCGCGTGCCAGCTTCACGGCCCGTCGGGTCAAGTCGATGAGTTGGTCGTGTTCCATCGCGGTCCTCCACCGTCGGGCTGACGTCCTCCTTGACCGTAACTTTATAATCTTAGCAATAACGGGCAGATGGGGTATACAGCACGGTTGCCGCGGCGCATCCTATTTCCAAAACAGTTGCGGGCCGAGAGGAGAAACCCATGGCCTCAGACCGTCAGAGGAACCTCCTCGGTTTGTGCGCAGTGCCGGTCATGATGGCGCTGTCTCTTTCCCCAACTGCCGGCGCCGACAGTCCGTCGTGGAACGGCGAGTACGCGATCACGTTCATGGTTGGTCCGAAGTCCGGGACCAGCATGGCCGTCGGTGACCCCGAGATCCAGCACACCGATACCTATGGGTTCCGCTCGAGTTGCACAGGCGGAAAGTGCGTAGCCACGATCATTAGCGGCCCTCCGCCGAGCAATCCGACGGTTCCGCAACCCGTGCAATTCACCTGGGATGGTTCGTCTTGGACACAAGTCAGCGATTTCCAGTGGGACTGCATGATGCCCGATACCACGATCCAATGGAATCCGGCCCGATCCAATGTGCGCTACACGCCCCAAGCCGACGGAACACTTGCCGGCGTCATGCACACCGATATCTTGAGCGGCCCGTGTCAGGGCTGGATCGAGATGGACATGACGGCCGCGCGGGCATGACAGACCGTTAGGTCACCCGCCGGGGGGTTCCCACGCGGATCCGCCGGGCGTGTCCGCACAGACAACGGGCATGCCCGCGTTTGACGTCGTTATGGCGCCCGGGGCGCCGCAGGGAATGCCGACAGCAGGCCGAGTATCCAAACCGGATGGAGTCGTCGTCGGTGACTGCGAATGTGCCCTCGTGGTCTCGGGCACTGGCGCCCGTGCCGTCGAAGACGACGTCGCCGTCGGAGCGACCGTCGCTGCCGGCGACGCTGTGACCTTCGGGGGCGTGGTCGTTGCGGGAGGAGGAGCCTTAACGATCGGCGGCGGGATGGCCGTTGTTGTTGCCGGCCGCGCGGGTGGGGTGGTGGTCGCGGGGGACAAAGTTTCGACATTGGCGGGCGCGTCATCGGGCTGAGACGCCGAGCGCAAAGCCATGACGCCCAAGATCCCACCCAGCGCCACCGCCACGATGGTGAGGCCGAGCGCCGCCGCGTGCAGCATCCGACGACGGCGTGACGCGATCGATGCGTCGTCAGGAGCGGCGCTCCATACGTCGGGTTCCGCCAGCGTGTCGGCTTCGTCGACTTCGGACTCCGGTCGCACAGTAGGGGCATCGACGGAATCGTCAACTTCGGGTGTTGGCAACACATCTGGCGTCGCAGCGGCCTCGCCGACTTCGGCAGGAGGGCTAGCGGATACCGCTGGTTCGCTAGGCGACGCGTTGTTGGTCTCCACGGCGGTCACCGCCGAGGTGCCTTTAGCGCTCGGCAACTTCAGGTTGCCCCTCGCCTCAAGTGCTTTGGCGAATTCTCGGCAATTTGGGAACCTCTCGGCCGGCGCTTTCATGAGTGCGCGGGCGAAGGGCGCGTCGAAGTAGATCAACTGGGGTTTCATATCGCTTGGCCGTGGCGGCGATTCGTTGAGGTGCTTACTGACCACCACAGTTGGCTTCATGTGCGCAAACGGTGGCCAGCCGGTCAACAGGTGAAACGCGGTGCACGCCAAGGCATATTGGTCAGCTTGGCCATCGATCGAATCGTCCAGCAGCTGCTCGGGGGCTGCGTAACTCACCGTGCCGATGGCAAGGTTCCTCCGAGTCAAACTGTTGGTCTCCTCGGGGCGCCGGGCGACGCCAAAACCTGCCAGCAAAATGCGTCGTCGGCCGGATGCCGGCTCGGTGATAAGGATGTTGCTCGGATTCACGTAGCGATGCACCAGCCCGTGCTCGTGGGCGTAATCAAGCGCGTCCGCGATCGCAGAGACTATTTGGATCACCATGTCTGGCGGCATGCCGTCGGGGTAGGTATCGATTAGCAGCTTGGCGGCGTCGGTGCCGTCGACGTAGTCCATCGCAAGCCACAGCCGGTCCTCGAACTCACCCCGATCGTGGAGGCCGACGATGTTGGGGTGCGACAAGGCGGCTGCCTGGTCGGACTCCTGGTGGAACCGGAAGCGATACTCCGGGTCGGCCGACAAATCCTCCGGCAGAACCTTGAGGGCGTACTGACGCGGCAACCTCGGGTGTTCAGCTACATAGAGCTCACCAGTTTGTCCGCCCCCGAGCAGCCGAACAATGTTGAACCCAGCGGCTGTTGCACCACTGACCAGCGGCATGGGGAGGATCGTACATACCGAAACATGCATCCTTTCCCGGTACTGGGGCTGTGTCACCGACGAGCCGCATTCCAGCAGAGTGAGAATGTCCGGGTGAGCGAACGTGGAACCCACCAGACCAGTGCGCCGTTCGCGCACCGACTCCGCCGGATGTCGGGCCGCGACCCCCACGAGCCGCATCGGGTGGCTACGCCGCTCGAGCTGCTGTTCGACCTGACATTCGTCATCGCCTTCGGGGTAGCCGCCTCGCAATTCGGGCACATGCTGGCCACCGGGCACATCGGGGCCGGGCTGGCCGGCTTCTCATTCGCGACCTTTGCCGTCAGCTGGGCCTGGATCAACTTCAGTTGGTTCGCCTCGGCCTATGACACCGACGACTGGGTGTACCGCGTGACCACGATGCTGCAAATGGTGGGCGTCCTGGTTCTGACGCTGGGTATTCCGCAGGTCTTCTTGTCGATTGCCGACGGCCGTCACGTCAACAACCGTGCCCTGGTCGCCGGCTACGTAGTGATGCGCGTTGCGATGGTTATCCAGTGGTCGCGCGCCGCGAAGCAAGACCCCGACCGACGATCGGCCTGCCTGACCTACGCGTTGGCGATCACGGTGGCACAGGTCGGATGGATTGCCGTTGCTGTCGCCAACACCTCCGTAGTTGTCACTTTCATCTTGTTTGCCCTCATGATCGCGATCGAACTGACCGGTCCGCTCCTCGCCGAAAAGCGCATGGGTGGGACGCCGTGGCACGCTCACCACATCGTCGAGCGCAATTCCTTGCTGACGATCATCGCGCTCGGCGAAGGGGTCGTGGGAACGGTTGCGTCGTTGTCGGCGGTGGTCGCAGAGCAGGGTTGGACGACCGACGCGGTGCTTGTCGCCGTCGCCGGGACCGGTCTGACCTTCGGTATGTGGTGGGTCTACTTCGTGGTGCCGGCCGCCGATCTGCTGCACGCCCATCGGGAGCGCTCGTTCGGCTACGGCTACCTACACATCGCGTTGTTCGGATCGATCGTCGCCACCGGTGCCGGGCTGCATGCTGCCGCGGACTACATCGAACACCGCTCGGGGCTCGGCTCGGTTGCCACCGTCACCGCGGTGGCGGTGCCAGTCGGCATCTACGTCTGCACCGTCTTCGGTACCTACCTGCTGCTGGTGCGAACGTGGGATGGGTCCTATGCGGTCGATGTGTCGATATGCCTGCTGGTGTTGGCCGCGGCGGTCGGGCTTGCGGCCGCAGGTATTTCGACGACGGTGTGTCTGCTGGTTGTGATGGCAGCACCGGCAGCCTTGGTGGCCAGTTTCGAGTTGTTCGGCCACCGCCACCTTGCGAAAGTGGTGGAGCAGGTCCGGCGCTGCTGATACAGATGTGACCAGTGGCGTTGATGTGGTAATTGGTGCATCTGTCGTATTCTGTGACCTGTGACGCTTATGTCGCGGCGCTCTGTGCTGAAATTCGCGGCGGCGACACCTGCGCTCATCGGTCTCGGTGCCGCGGCGGGGTCGCTGGACGCCCCGCGGGCTTCGGCTGACGGCCTGGGCGTCTTGCTGGACTATGCGGCCGGGGTGATCCCCGCCAGCCAGATCAGGGCGGCCGGCGCCGTGGGCTCTATCCGGTACGTATCGGATCGGCGGCCCGGCGGCGCCTGGATGCTGGGCAAGCCGATCCAACTGCCCGAGGCCCGCGACCTCAACCAGAACGGCCTCAAGATCGTCTCCTGCTACCAGTACGGCAAGCAGAGCTCAGCGGACTGGCTAGGCGGGCAAAGCGCGGGCGTCACCCATGCCCAGCGCGGGTGGCAGCTGCACACCGCCGCCGGTGGACCCGCCGGCGCACCCATCTACGCCTCGATCGATGACGACCCGTCTCTCGAGCAGTACAAGCAACAGGTAGCGCCTTACCTGCGCGGCTGGGAATCGGTGCTGGGCCACCAACGAGTCGGCGTGTACGCCAATTCCAAGACGATCGACTGGGCGCTGCACGACGGCCTGGGCTCCTACTTCTGGCAGCACAACTGGGGCTCACCGCGCGGATACACCCATCCCGCCGCGAATCTGCACCAAGTCGAGATCGACAAGCGCAATGTCGGTGGCGTCGGGGTGGACATCAACAACATCTGCAAGCCGCAATTCGGCCAGTGGGCCTGAGCTGACCTGCGGGTAAGTTTCCAGCAAACATCTGTTTACCCAAATCTGGTCGCCTGATTTCGGTCGGTCGCAGCGCGGCCCATCATGGCGGTTGCACCGGGACCACCGACGGAGCCCTGATTTTTCAGGTAACGATTGCATAACAATACTGCCTTGATCTGCGCTGTTGTTGCTACTCAACCGTAACCACCTGCATCCAGCGGGTTTGGTCCGCAGGCCCTCGGCTGGGGTTGAGCCGAGTGTTACCCAGGGCACCATTACCCGCGCGTAGAACTCACCAGTAACCAATTCGCGCAGGTAACTCCCACCGGTTCTTATGACACTCTTATAGCAGCCGATGACGCCCTCGGTCGGCCTGCACAAGCTGGGTTAGTCGAGATGCGGTCAGTTGGGCCGGGGGTTCGGTCAGAACTTAGACGACATCCGCAGGGCAGCGCGGCTCTGGCACGCAAGGCGATAACCGCTATAGGAGATACGCACGTGACGATCTACGAGCACCATCGAGTGTCGGCGGACCACGACGGGGCGGCCTCAAATGCTCCAGAGGGCACGCAGGGCACTCATGCTCTGGTTGATCGTCTCACTGCCGGCGAGGCCTACGCGGTCGCGTTCGGTGGGCAAGGCGGCGCGTGGCTGGAGACGCTCGAAGAACTGGTGTCTTCGGCAGGCATCGAATCCGAGCTGGCGACGCTGGTCGGCGAGGTGGATATGCTCCTCGAGCCGGTCGCCAGTGAGCTCGTCGTCGTGCGTCCCATCGGCTTCGAGCCGCTGCGTTGGGTGCGCGAGCTGGCTGCCGAGGACCCGGTTCCATCCGAAAGGCAGCTCACCTCGGCCGCGGTGTCGTTGCCAGGCGTGCTGCTGGCACAAATCGCCGCTATACGCACCCTTGCGCGGCAAGGCATGGACTTGACCGCCACCCCGCCGGTGGCAGTCGTCGGTCACTCGCAAGGCGTCCTGGGCGTGGAGGCACTGAAAGCCGCGGGGAAACGCGACGTCGAACTGCTGGCGATGGCACAGCTCATCGGAGCGGCCGGAACGCTTGTTGCCCGGCGGCGCGGAATCTCCGTACTCGGGGCTCGCCCACCTATGGTGTCGGTCAGCAACGCTGACCCAGAGCGCATCTACCGGCTGCTCGACGACTTCTCACAAGACGTTCGGACCGTCCTGCCGCCCGTGTTGTCGATCCGCAACGGCCGACGCTCGGTCGTCATCACCGGCACCCCCGAGCAGCTGTCCCGCTTCGAGCTGTATTGCAACCAGATCTCGGAGAAAGAAGAAGCCGACCGCAAGAACAAGATCCGCGGCGGCGATGTCTTTGCGCCGCAGTTCGATCCGGTGCAGGTCGAGGTGGGCTTCCATACGCCGCGTCTCGGCGACGGTATCGACATCGTCGGCGACTGGGCCGAAAAGGTCGGCCTCGATATCGAATTGGCCCGCGCACTCGCCGAGGCCATTTTGGTGCGGCCGGTCGACTGGGTGGACGAGGTCGTCAAGGTCCACGAGGCAGGTGCCCGCTGGATTCTCGATTTGGGACCAAGCGACATCCTCACTCGGCTGACCGCACCGGTGATCCGTGGCCTCGGCATTGGCATCGTGCCCGCGGCGACCCGCGGCGGTCAACGCAACCTGTTCACGATCGGCGCCGTACCCGAGGTGGCCCGTCCATGGTCGAGCTACGCCCCGTCTGTGGTCAGCCTGCCCGACGGCAGAGTCAAACTCTCGACGAAGTTCACCCGGCTGACCGGCCGGTCGCCGATCCTGCTGGCGGGCATGACCCCGACCACCGTCGACGCCAAGATCGTCGCCGCCGCGGCCAACGCCGGGCACTGGGCCGAGCTCGCCGGCGGCGGGCAGGTCACCGAACCGATCTTCAACGACCGCATCGAGGAGCTGTCCGGGCTGCTTGAACCCGGCCGGACCTACCAGTTCAACGCGCTGTTCCTCGACCCGTATCTGTGGAAGCTGCAGGTCGGCGGAAAACGATTGGTACAGAAGGCCCGCCAGTCCGGTGCGCCGATCGACGGCCTGATTGTCAGTGCAGGCATTCCCGAGCTCGAAGAGGCCGTCGAGCTGATCGACGAACTCAACGAGATCGGGATCAGCCACGTGGTGTTCAAGCCGGGCACCGTCGAGCAGATCCGTTCGGTCATCCGCATCGCCACCGAGGTGTCGACCAAGCCGGTCATCATGCACATCGAGGGCGGCCGCGCCGGCGGCCACCACTCCTGGGAAGACCTCGACGATCTGCTGCTGGCCACGTACTCGGAGTTGCGGTCGCGGCCCAACATCACCGTCTGCGTCGGCGGCGGCATCGGCACCCCCGAGCGGGCGGCCGAATACCTGTCCGGGCGCTGGGCCGAGTCCTACGGCTTCCCGCTGATGCCCGTCGACGGCATTCTCGTCGGCACCGCGGCGATGGCGACGCTGGAATCCACCACCTCGCCGTCGGTCAAGCGGATGCTCGTCGAAACGCAGGGCACCGACCACTGGATCAGCGCCGGAAAAGCTCAGGGCGGCATGGCTTCCAGCCGCAGTCAGCTCGGCGCCGACATCCACGAGATCGACAACTCCGCTTCGCGTTGCGGGCGTCTGCTCGACGAGGTCGCCGGAGACGCGGAGGCTGTCGCGGAGCGCCGCGACGAGATCATCGCGGCGATGGCCGTCACCGCCAAGCCGTACTTCGGCGACGTCGCTGAGATGACCTACCTGCAGTGGCTGCGGCGTTATGTCGAGCTGACCATCGGTGACGGCACCAGCACGGCGGACACCGCCGCACCGGGCAGCCCCTGGCTGGCCGACACCTGGCGCGACCGGTTCGAGCAGATGTTGCAACGAGCCGAGGCGCGGCTGCACCCGAAGGACCACGGTCCGATCGAGACCTCATTTGGCGACGCCGCATTGCTGGAGAACCCCGGCGAGGCCATCGCCGCCTTGCTGGCGCGCTACCCCGACGCCGAGACCGTGCAACTGCACCCGGCCGACGTGCCGTTCTTCGTCACGCTGTGCAAGACGCTCGGCAAGCCCGTCAACTTCGTACCGGTCATCGACAAGGACGTCCGGCGCTGGTGGCGCAGCGACTCGCTGTGGCAAGCCCACGACGCGCGCTATGAGGCCGACCAGGTGTGCATCATTCGCGGCACCGCCGCGGTCGCCGGTATCAC
>NZ_JBAUZA010000048.1:0-8468 GCF_049585075.1 Mycobacterium sp. | reverse complement strand
ACCTAACCGCCGGTCGATGGCGCGGTTGGGCTTGCGCAGGCCAACCGGCCGGCCATGACGTCCCCGCAGCTCACGCTGACGGCTCGGCTGAACACCGCAGCCGTCGACTCCCGCCGCGGTGTTGTCCGGCTGCATCCTAATGCCATTGCCGCCCTTGGGATTCGGGAGTGGGACGCGGTATCGCTGACTGGATCGCGGACCACGACGGCGGTGGCGGGCATGACCAGCTCGCAAACCCCGGTCGGCACCGTTTTGCTGGACGACGTGACGCTGTCCAACGCCGGCCTGAGCGAGGACGCCGCCGTCATCGTCAGCGCTGCAACGGTGTACGGCGCGCGCTCGGTCACACTGAGCGGCTCGGCGATGACCAGCCGATCGGTTCCCCCTCCCACCCTGCGGCGGGCTCTCCTCGGCAAAGTGCTGACCGTCGGCGACGCGGTCTCGCTGCTGCCACGCGACCTGGGTCCGGGCACGTCGACGTCTGCTGCAGCGAGCGCGTTGGCGTCGGCAGTCGGCATCAGCTGGACCTCGGAGCTGCTGACCGTCACCGGTGCCGATCCCACCGGGCCGGTGAGCGTGCAGCCAAACTCGTTGGTGACGTGGGGAACCGGTGTGCCGGATGCGGCACCGCCGTTAGAACGGGCCGCCGCAACGACGTCATCGGTCACGGTCACCGTCAACGACCTGAAGGGCGTCAGCGTGCAGGCCGCGAAATTGACCGAGTGGCTCAAGCTCGCGCTCGACGAGCCGCACCTCCTGCAAACCCTTGGCGCCGGAACGAATTTGGGCGTTCTGGTGTCCGGTCCGGCGGGTGTCGGCAAGACCACGCTGGTGCGCGCGGTCTGCGCCGGCCGGCGGCTGGTAGAGCTCGACGGCCCGGAGGTCGGGGCGTTGGCCGCCGATGACCGGCTCAAGCGGGTGACCTCGGCGGCCGCGGATGTCAGCGACGGCGGCGGAGTCCTGCTGATCGCCGACATCGACGCGCTGCTGCCTGCCACCGCCGAGCCGGTGGCGACACTGATCCTGGCGGAGCTGCGTAAGGCGGTCGCGGCCACTCACGTCGCGGTGATCGTCACGTCGTCGGTGCCGGAGAACCTCGACCCCAGGCTGCGCGCCCCAGACCTGTGTGACCGCGAGCTGGTGCTGAGTCTGCCCGACGCGGCGACTCGTACTGCGCTGCTGCAGGGGCTACTCAAGCCGGTGCCCACCGTAGACATCGACTTCAACGAGATCGCCGATCGCACACCGGGTTTCGTAGTCGCCGATCTGGCAGCGCTGATCCGAGAGGCCGCATTGCGCGCGGCAGCCAGGGCCAGCTCCGACGGCACTCCGCCGAAGCTGACCCAGGACGATCTGCTCGGCGCGCTTACCGTGATCAGGCCGCTGTCACGCTCAGCCGCAGTCGAAGTCACACTCGGCTCGATCACGCTCGATGATGTCGGCGACATGGCCGCCACCAAGCAGGCATTGACCGAAGCGGTACTGTGGCCGCTGCAGCATCCCGACACTTTTGCCCGGCTCGGTGTTCAGCCGCCGCGCGGGGTGCTGCTGTACGGACCGCCAGGCTGCGGCAAAACGTTTGTGGTGCGCGCACTGGCCAGCACCGGACGGCTTTCGGTGCATGCCGTCAAAGGCTCTGAGCTGATGGACAAATGGGTCGGCTCCTCCGAGAAGGCGGTGCGCGAACTGTTCGGCCGGGCCCGCGATTCCGCTCCGTCGCTGGTATTTCTCGACGAGGTCGACGCGCTGACACCGCGGCGTGGCCAGAGCTTCGACTCCGGGGTCACCGATCGGGTGGTCGCCGCGCTGCTCACCGAGCTCGACGGCATCGAGCCGCTGCGCGACGTCGTGGTGGTCGGCGCCACCAACCGGCCCGACCTGATCGACCCGGGCTTGCTGCGCCCCGGCCGGCTGGAGAAGCTGGTGTTCGTCGAACCGCCTGACGCGCAAGCCCGTCTGGATATCTTGCGCACCGCGGGCAAGTCGGTTCCGTTGCGCGACGTTGACATGGCCGCGCTGGCGGCCGATCTGGACGGCTACAGCGCCGCCGATTGCGTGGCACTGCTGCGTGAGGCTGCACTTACCGCCATGCGACGCTCGGTCGACGCTGCCGAGATCACCGCCGCCGACGTCACTGCCGCGCGCGAAACCGTCCGGCCCTCATTGGATCCCGCGCAGCTGACCGCGCTGCGCGCGTTCGCCACGCAACGCTGATCCACCCTGCTTCAGCTTGGCTGGAAATCAGTCAACAATGCGCGGGCCGCCGCGGCGACGTCGTCCTCCAACCAGGCGGGCATCGGGTCGTCGTGAGCGTGCCGGCGCACAACGGCGTAGGGCAGGTCGGCGATCGCTCTGGCAACGGCGTCGACGCATCGCCTATCGCTGCTGCCATATAGCTCCTGCGCGAACGTTCGGAGCCGTTGCAGCAGCGGCGCATTCCGCTCGGCGAGCGCGTCTTCGAACGCCGCATCCGGCTCGCCGTCAAGCAAGTCGCTGGGCCGGACCATCAACAACAGCCGGGCATCCTCGGGAAATTCGCGTGCAAATCCGATCGCAGCGACGGCCATGGTGACGGCCGTCGCGAGGGCGGTATCGCTGTCGGCGGCCATCGCCCTGGCCTGAAAGCGCTCCAGCGCCCGCAGCCACGCCGCGGTCAAGATGCCATTGCGGTTGCCGAACCGGTGATACAGCGTGCCGGCCGGCGCACCGCTGGCGTTGGCAATCGCTGCCACGCTCGCCGAGCGCGGTCCGCCGTCGAGCACCAGTGCTCGGGCGGCGTCGAGGATCACATCGCTTTCGTGCTTCCGCGGAGGTGCCACGATATAGTACAGTCCTTCTATATGGAACGATTATCCTATATTGACGAGCATGCCATAACCATCGAGGCGAATCGGGCAGAAACGTGGGCGGCGCTGCTGCGTGTCATCTGCCGCGACCCGCACGACCCGTCAACCGTGCCGACCGGTTTCGTCCTGGACGAAGCGCGACCACCGGCGCGGTTCGCACTGAAAGGCCGCCACCCGTTCGCGATCTACCGGTGGGTGTTCGAATTGGATGCGCAAGCACCGCAGCGCACCCGGGTGCGCGCTGCGACGTGGGCGGCCTTTCCTGGTCTGCACGGCAGGCTCTATCGCGCGCTCGTCATCGGCACCGGCGGGCACCGTGTTGTCGTGCGAGCGACACTCAAACGCATTGCGGCAGAGGCGACTAGTGACTACGTGGACTCGTTCGCAGTCCCAATCTCTGATGGCGACATGCGCACTGCCGAACAGGCATTCCGCGATGGCTTGGGACGCGAACCGGGCATCGGAGGCAACGCGGTGTTGTGGATCCACAGCCACCTCCTGCGATTTCGACTAGGCCCGTATGCGTCGCCTGAGCACGCAATCGGCTGGACGATCATCCGGTCAGACCACGATGAGATCGTGCTGCAAGCGGACGGGCCGCTGATGCGCGGCCAACTGACGCTGCGACGCGAGGATGGCTCGCGGGCCGTTTTGACCACGCGCGTGCGTTATCACCGCAAAATCGCCGCACGTGCCGTCTGGCTCGTCATCGGCCCGCTGCACCGACTCCTGGCACCGCAGCTGATGCAGCGAAGCGCCCGTCGCGGCGGCATTCCCGCGGACGTCACTCGGCACTGAGTGCGTGTATCAGTCGGTTCATGACGACGCCGGCATCTTGACGGGCGTGCTCGTGATCCTCTGCTAGTGCTACATATAGCGTCGCTTCACGCATCGCGCCGAGGATGGTGAGGACGGTCGCTTCGATCGGCTGCGGCGGAATGCGTCCGGTCTCGACGGCATCGGTCAGCAACGCACGCACCAGCCCGGCGTTGTAGCGGTTCCCGATCTCGGTCCACCGCGTCCAGCCCAGCACGGCCGGAGCATCGACCAGCACGATGCGCTGCACCTCCGGATCGGAGCAGGCGTCTAACCAAAACCCCGCACCCAACCGCATGACCTCGACCGGATCGCTCAGGTTCGACGCGGCGATCGCCTCGCCCATCCTGGCGGCCACTTCCCCTTCGACTTGTTCGAAAACCGCCGCAAACAGTTCGGTCTTGTCGGCGAAGTGGTGATACAGGGCGCCGCGGGTCACACCCGCGACACGCACGATCGTCTCCAGCGGCACCTCGGCGAAACCCTGTGCGGCGAATAGCGGACGGGCCGCCGAGATCAGTGCATCGCGTGTTTCCGCGGCGCGCTCGGCCTGCGTGCGGCGGGGTGCATTCATCGACCATTGCCTTTCATACATACTGTATGTATGTTCATACAGACGGTATGTATCTGCTTCGTACCGTAGCTCAGGAGTTCCGACCGTCCTATTCAATCGGAAGGAAAGCGGCGATGCCGACGAGCCTCCAACGCAGCAAGGTCCACGAAGAGTACGTCGCCGGCGGTGAGCCAGGCGTCGTAGTGAGGAGAAATGACATGAGCAACGCACTGAAGGCAATTGAGGCCGACCGCGAGGTGCTGCTGGCGCTCTGCCAAGAGGTGGACGACGCTGTGTGGGCGAAGGACAGCGGGTGCCCCGGCTGGACGATGCAAGACGTCGTATCCCATATGGCGTGCAGCTTCTGGCTAGCCGTGGACATGTCGAACTTGCCCGACTCAGCCGGGCTGCCCGCTGAACGAGCCGCTGACTTGTATGTCGAGTCGCGCCGCTCCATGACTCCCGCCGAGGTTGTGGCCGACTACGAGTCGGTCAGCGCGAAGGGGCTGGAATTGCTGGCCGCCGTGCAGGGCCAGGATGTTGACGTGCCGCTCGGCGATGTCGGGACCTACCCGGCATCTGTCGTACCGGCCGCGTTCGCCTTCGAGCATTACGTCCATATCCGGTGCGATCTGTTCGCCCCAGCCGGACCGCTCAGCGGAGAACCGCCCGCGTCCGACGACTTGCGGCTGGCGCCCACACTCGACTGGATCGAGGCAGCGCTACCCCAACAGAACAGCGAGCTTCTCGACGGTATGGACAAGGCCGTCGAGATACGCCTGACCGGTGCCGGTGAGCGCACCCTGCGGATCGGCGGTGGCGACGTGTCCGCCCAGATCACCTGCGATTCACCAGCATTCGTACGCTGGGTCACCCAGCGAGGCAGCTGGGACACCCTGGGCGTCGACGCCCAAGGCGACCCATCCGCGCTCGAGGTCATGCGCCGGCTCAACGTGTTCTAAGGAACATCGGGGCCACGCGTCGACGTACACCATGCCACCTTGTGTTAAGCGCGTGCTCTGAAACTTCATTAGCCTGGTTTCGTGGCACGGACTCACGACGACAGCTGGGACATCACCGAGAGCGTCGGTGCGACCGCGCTCGGTGTAGCCATGGCGCGGGCCGCCGAATCCGATTGCGACTGCCCGCTGTTCACCGACCCGTATGCGCAGCTTTTCATCGATACTGCACGCGAACACGGCTGGGAGCCAACAGCTTCGATGAACGCACGCGTGCGGATCGTCGGAGGCTATGCCGCGGCACGCACCAAGTGGTTCGACGAGTTCTTCATCGCCGCCGGCGCCAACGGCATCGATCAGGCAGTGATTCTGGCTGCCGGCCTGGATGCCCGCGCGTGGCGGCTGCCCTGGGTCGACGGCAGCGTCGTCTATGAGATCGACCAATCCCAGGTGCTGGCCTTCAAAACCGAGGTGCTCGCGAAGCACGGCGCAGAGCCTTCCGCCACGTATCGGGCGGTGCCGATAGACCTGAGAGCGGACTGGCCGACGGCGTTGCGCGAGGCGGGTTTTGATCCCTCGACACCCACAGCGTGGTCCGCCGAAGGGCTGTTGCCGTACTTGCCAGCGGCCGGCCAGGATCTGCTGTTCGAACGCGTCACGGAACTCAGCTCCGACGGCAGCCGGATTGCGGTCGAGGCGGTGAACCCGAGCACCTTCAACGAGGAGTATCTGGAGCATCGCCGCGAACACCTACGCCGCGTCCTCGAAGAGGCCGGGCAGAGCAGTGAGGCGGACGTGCCGGACACCGCCGATCTGTGGTTCATCGAGGAGCGCACCGACCTCACCCCATGGCTGACCGAGCGCGGCTGGTCAGTCAGCGCGATCGAGGCGTTGAAGCTAATGGAACGCTACGACCGGATACCCGAAGGCGAGCTCGCCGACCTCGCCCCGCGCAGCGTGTTCATCGAAGCGCGTTACTCAGATAGCTGAAATTCGACTACAGCGGCAACGGAATCCACCGCGTCGCTCAGCGCGGCAAGCCGTTCGGCGGCCGACGGGGCGGCCAGCACCGAGTAGCGGTCGGCCGCACCGATCGGAATACGCGACGCCAGGGTGTACAGCCGCGTGCCGGGATCGGCAGTGTCAGTGTCGGTACCCAGAATCACGGCCCGCTCAGGCAACGAAAAGTTGCGGGCCGCCGCGATCCGCTCGAACAACATCATCACCCGGTATTCGAGCTCGTCCAGTTGGGCTGCGGTCACCGGTTCGCCGGGCTCGTCCGGCCATGCCTGCACCATGGCCTTGGGGTAAGGATCGTCGGGCAGCCACTCGGACACCCGGATCCGTTCGCCCGTCCGGCAACGCAACACGAAGCGGCCCGTGTCAGCCAGATCCACGCATTCGGTAATCCTGGCCACCGTCCCGACGTCGCAGCGCACATCGCCGCCGCCGACCTCGCGGCCGTGCGAGATCAGCACAACACCGAAACGAGGGTCTTCGTCGCTCATGCAATCCCGTACCAGCGCGGCATAGCGCGGTTCGAAGATTTGCATCGGAAGATCCTCGTCGGGCAAAAGCGCCGACTGGAGTGGAAACATCGCCATCGGAACGGCTGTCATCATCAGATATCCAGCTCACCGACCAGCGCGTCGACAACGGCGCGCAGGTCCCCCTCGTGTTCCTCGGCGACCCGCCGCTGCCGCTGATACGACGCGCCAACCCGCCAGATATCGGCCACCGAGGCCAGCTCGTCGGAGCAGTGCAGCGACGTCGCGACCGGTTCGAGGCGGTCAAGTAGGTCGGCCATGTCCTCAGTGACCAGCCGTTCATTGCTTTCGGCGTCGAGAATGATCACCGCATCCAGCCCGTAGCGGGCGGCGCGCCACTTGTTCTCCTGAACGTGCCAGGGCGGCATGCTCGGCAGTGTCTCACCGGCATCGAGCCGACGGTCCAAATCGACTATCAGACAATGTGTCAACGCCACCAACGCGCCGAGCTCACGCAGGTTGGACACACCGTCGCAGATTCGCACCTCGAGTGTGCCAAGGTGCGGCGACGGCCTTATGTCCCAACGGATCTCGTCCATGTGATCGATAATGCCGGTCTTCTTCTGGTCGTAAACGAAACCTTCGAACTCCGACCATCGTTGGAAGTGAAAAGGCAACCCGGCGGTGGGCAACTGCTGGAACATCATCGCCCGATTGCTTGCGTAACCGGTGTCCTCCCCGACCCACCACGGCGACGAGGCCGACAGCGCCAGCAGATGCGGGTAGTACTGAAGCAGAGAAGTCATGATCGGCATTACTTTGGCGGCCGAGGAGATTCCGACGTGGACGTGCACGCCCCAGATCAGCATCTGCCGGCCCCACCACTGGGTGCGCTTGATCAGTTCGGCGTAGCGCGGCGCGTCGGTGAGCTTCTGGGTGGACCACCGCGCGAACGGGTGAGTGCCGGCGCAAAACAGCTCCATGCCGCGGTCCCGGACGATCTGGCGGGCGGGCTTGAGTGTGCTGCGCAGATCCTCCATCGCTTGTGCCGTGTTGTCACAGACGCCGCTGACTACCTCGACCGTGTTGCGTAGCAATTCCTTATGAACACAAGGGTTTTCGCCGATCTCGGCGATCACCGAAGTAGCTTCGTTGCTCAGGTCGCGGGTCTGCGCATCGACCAGCGCGAACTCCCATTCCACGCCGATGGTCGGCCGGGGTGAGCCGGCAAAGTCGATATGGGCACGTGCCCCGCGGGTCGCCCCGCTAGCCGGCACCAATGACACCGCACGCCACCCGCTTGCCGGCGTCACCGGTGGACATCGTGGTCTGGTCGGGGCCCGGCGATCCATTGGCCTGGTTGTAGCGATCCGACGGGATGTTGCCGAAGTTGTCGGCTCCGGCGTGAATGACGATCGCAGTCCCCGCGCCGGCAAGCAGCTCGTCTTTGGTGAACGCATCGGTCGTCGTCACCAACAATGCCGCGCCGTCTTTACGCACCTGTATCGAAGTCAGGTCGCCGCTTTCGGGATCGCCGACGTGACCCGGCGCCTGGAAATGTCCACCGGCCGAGAGGAAGTCGCCCGGCGCTCCGCCGGTGGGGGGAGCCGAGTTGGCCTCACACTTGCCTACCGAGTGGATGTGTACGCCGTGGAATCCGGGAGTCAGCTCGCCCTGCCCGGTGGTCTCAATGGTGATTGTCGCGTAGCCATTGGCGAATTCGAATTTTGCCGTCGCCACCTTGCTGCCGTCCGGCGCAATCAGGTGGGTGGTGAGACTCTCCGGTACCGCCGGCCCACCCTTTTGT
>NZ_JBAUZA010000047.1:0-1768 GCF_049585075.1 Mycobacterium sp. | reverse complement strand
CTCAAGAATGCTGCAATGAGGCAGCTGACGTTTGAAGAGGCCGGTCGATACGCCTGGCGCGAGGTCCCCGAGCCCAAAATCACGGCACCCGAGCAGGCGCTGGTCCGGCCGGTGGCGGTGGCCTGTTGCGATCTGGATGTGGCCGTCGCCCGCGGCCGGCTGCCGATGCCGCCCGGACATGCCGTCGGGCACGAGGGGCTGGCCGAGGTGGTCGCTGTCGGCGACGAAGTCGGCAGCGTCACCGTTGGCGATCGGGTGGTCGTGCCGTTTCAGATCAGCTGCGGCGACTGCCGTGAATGCCGCCGCGGCGTGACGGGTTCCTGCGGATCGGTGCCGCTGATGGCGATGTATGGCATGGCCCCCCTTGCGGGCCTGGATGGCGGCGGATTCATGTCCGACCTGGTACTCGTGCCCTACGCGGACGGGATGCTGATGCCGATTCCCGACGCCGCGGATCCGGTCGCCATCGCCTCACTCTCGGACAACATTCCCGACGGCTGGCGTGCGGTCGGTCCCTACAGCGCGGAGTTGGCCGGCCTTGATCCGGTAGATCGCCGCGTTCTGGTGGTCGGCCGACTCTCGATCGGGCTGTACGCGGCCGCGTTCGCCGCTGCGCTCGGCTGTCACGTCGACTACCTGGACACCGACGCGCAGCGGCTCGCGGTAGCGGAAAAACTCGGCGCGGTCGTACACGACAGCGCCAAGCCGGACAAGTCTTGGGATCCCTATCCGGTCACGGTGAACACCAGCGGCGATCGGGCGCTGCTTGCTGCGACGCTTCGCGCGACCTGGCCCGACGGCGTATGTACCGACACCGGGATTTACCCCGAATACAACGTCGAGATGCCGTTGCTGTCGATGTACACCCGTGGTGTGCGGTTCGTGACCGGGCGGGTCAGCGCCCGTGCGGTGATGCCGCAGGTGGTCGAGCTGCTGGCCGGCGGCTGCGATCTGTCACCGGCGGTCGATCGCGTGGTCCCCTGGGAAGACGCACCGTCGGTCTGGCCGACGATGGCCGGCAAGACCGTATTCACCCGGGCTTAGGCTCCGTTGACGCGAGATTGCGCTCAGGGTCGTGATTCGGCGAAAACCACGACCCTGGACGCAATCTCGTGGCGCGGTGAGTTCGGCTTAGGCGATATCGGCGACGAACATCCCGACCCGGCCGATCTGCAGCCGGGCCATCCGCGGCAGCCCCGTGCCGTCACTGCCCGCGGGCAGGACCCTCGGGTTGGTGATGTGGACGTCCTTGCGGATGAAGTGCACGTCGGCTTCACCAGCGGCCATCACGTTTTTGACCCAATTCGTCTTGCCGTGGGCCAGCGCGATCGCCAGCACGTTGCCCTTGCGGTAGGCGGTGACGATGGTCTCGTACTCCTTGCCGGATGTGCGGCCACGGTGCTTGATCACCGAGAACGTCGGAAGGTAGCGCGCGAACGGCTTCACCGCCGGGTTGAAGTACTTGACTTGGAAGCGTTCGAACCAGGGCGGGAAGAGCATCGGCACGCCCGGGGCGTTGTTGGGATGGTCCTTCGCGGACATGGCGGCTCCGTTTTCGTGGTGTGCGGTCACTGTACCGGTCAGATATGTAGTTGCCCTGTTCTGGGACAATGGTCGATGTGAACGTGATGGCGCGCATCGACCTGCGGGGCGAGGAACTCTCAGCCGCCCGGCTGCGGGCGGCGTTGCCACGCGGCGGAGTGGACGTGGATGCCGCGCTGTCATCGGTGCGCCCGATCGTCGAGGCGGTTGCGGAGCGGGGTGCGGA
>NZ_JBAUZA010000046.1:0-4217 GCF_049585075.1 Mycobacterium sp. | reverse complement strand
GTGCAGGCGCACTTGGCTGCGCTCGACCTGGTCTACAACGGTGTCATCGAAGACACCCGAACCGCCATCAACGAAACCGACGAACTGGACCCGGTCACCCAGGACATCCTCATCGACCAGGCCGCCGAGCTGGAAAAGTTCCAGTGGTTTGTGCGGGCTCACCTGGAGAATGCCGGCGGCAAGCTGGCTCACGAGGGCTCATCGACCGAGCGGACCGCGGCCAAGACCGCGCGGCGTAAGGGCTGACGGTAGCCGCCTGAAGTGTCTCGCCGGATCAGGGCCCGACGGCGGCGGCGTGTAGACGTTCGGCCTCGGCGGTTTCCCGGTTAAGACGTTGCGAGCGGTAGATCGACACCTTGGTGTGGTGCATCAGCAGTGAGGCGATCCCGACGGCGATGATCGCACCGGGCACCACCGAGAACGATCCGGTCATCTCGGCCACCATGATCAAGATGGCCAATGGCGCGTGGGCGACGCTGCCGAAACACGCCATCATGCCCACCACGACGAAGATCCCCGGGCTGTCAGGCACTCCCGGCAGATGAAACATCTCGCCCAGCCGCCAAACCGCGGCGCCTACGAACGCTCCGATCACGATTCCGGGCCCGAAGATTCCGCCGGATCCGCCGGTGCCGATGGAAAGCGACGTCGCGACGATTTTGGCGATCGGCAGGATCAGCACGATCCACAACGGGATCGTCAGTAGTCCGGCCTTGGTCGTCGCCAACTGCACCCAGCCGTACCCACTGCTCAGAACTTCGGGAATCGTCAAACCCATCAGGCCGACCAGCAGACCACCGATGGTGGGCTTGAGCACCGAGCCGCCGGGGAGTCGCGCCGTCACCGATTCAGTGGCGTAGAAGAAACGCGCGTAGAGATAACCCACCGTTGCTGCGACGACGCCCAGGACGACAAACCACAACAGGGGCCAGGCACTCTCGAACCGGTACTCGGCGTCGACGTAGCCGAACATCGGGTCGAAACCCAGGAACGAGCCGAACACCGCATACGCCGTCGCCGAGGTGACGAAGCCGGGGTAGAGCGTGCTGTACTCGAAGTCTTCGCGGTAAATGATCGACGCTGCCAAAACGGCGCCACCCAGTGGCGCACCGAAGATGGCGCCGATACCCGCACCCACCCCCAGCGACACCAGGATCCGGCCGTCGGCATCCGAGAGGTGCAGGCGGCGCGCGAGCATCGACGCGAAGCCAGCCGAGATCTGGGCGGTCGGGCCTTCACGGCCGGCTGAACCGCCCGAGCCGATGGTCAGGGCGCTGGAGACCATCTTCACCCACACAACCCGGGCCCGGATGTGCCGGGGATCGCTGTGGATCGCGTCGATCGCATTGTCGGTGCCGTGGCCGCTGGCTTCGGGCGCAAACCTGGCCACGATCAACGCCGATATCAATGCGCCTGTCGTGGTCACCAGCGGCAGCGCCCACGGCCGCTGGTAATGGGAAGAACCCGGATGGCCGCCCTCGACCAGCGGTGTTGGCAGGTGATAGCCAGCCACATAGCCCAACAAGAAACTGCTCGTGTAGCGCAGCGCCAGGTAGAAAACAACGGCGCCGACACCGGCGACGATGCCGACGATGATGCCCAGCAAGAGCCATTTGTAGAGGTATTCGAGATTTCGGACGAAGCGGCCCACCCGTCCGCCGCGATCCGAATCCGTGTTGTCTACCCCCAGCATCGCCAGTGACGTTAGCAGTGCCGCCTGGGGAATAAGCGGACCAAGGTCCGGTTATAACCGATAGGCAATTTCGTAGGAGGCACAGATGCCCGCAATTACTGCAGACACGTTGACGTTGGCGCGGGTGTCGGCGGCCCGGCCGACGGACACCGAACGCCCGGTGCGCTCGATCACCACCGGCCCGCGCGGCCACGAGGGCGAAGGATTTCCGGTGGTGCGCGCCTTCGCCGGCGTCAGCACCGCCGCGCTGGACCCGTTCGTGCACATGGATCAGATCGGGGAGGTCGAGTATCAGCCCGGCGAGCCCAGAGGGACCGACTGGCATCCGCACCGAGGGTTCGAAACGGTCACCTACATGATCGACGGGCGGTTCGCCCACCAGGACTCGCATGGCGGCGGTGGGCTGATCACCGACGGCGCCACCCAGTGGATGACCGCAGGCGCGGGCATCCTGCACATCGAAACGCCGCCGGCTGACCTCGTCGAAAGCGGTGGCGTGTTCCACGGCATCCAGCTGTGGGTGAACCTGCCACACAACGACAAGTTCGCCGCACCTCGGTATCAGGCCATTGCGGGCGCCGACGTGGCCTTGCTGTCTTCCGAAGACGGCGGGGCGCTGGTCCGCGTCATCGCAGGGGATGTCGACGGTCACCGCGGGCCCGGGGTCACGCACACTCCGATCACGATGGCGCATGTTAGCGTGGAACCTGGTGCGCGACTGAACATCCCGTGGCACCGCGACCACAACGCGTTGGTCTACGTACTGTCCGGGCAAGGGTTTGTCGGTCCGATCGGGCACCCGATCGAGCAAGGCCAGTTGGCCGTTCTCGGTCCGGGCGACCGGATCACCGTCGCCGCCGCGCCCGCACAGGAGTCACGCAGACCGGCGTTGGAGGTGTTGATCCTGGGCGGCCGGCCCATCCGGGAACCGGTCTTCCATTACGGCCCGTTCGTGATGAACACCAAGGCGGAGTTGATCCAAGCACTCGAGGACTTCCAAGCCGGAAAGTTCGGCAGCATTCCGCCCGACGGGTTGATGCCGCACACCGCGCGGCCATCGGCCAGCTAACAATCGGCATCGGCTAAGCGGGCCGGTCAAAAGTGTGATCTGTGGCACAATTCATCCGTGGTGCAGCCCGCGAGTCGGGGACCGGGTCGCCCCCCTGCAGCGAAAGCGGCCGAGACGCGTAAGCGCATTTTGCGCGCTGCACGCGTAGTCTTCAGCGAACGCGGTTACGACGCGGCCACCTTCCAGGCGATCGCCATCCGCGCCGACCTGACTCGGCCGGCAATCAACCACTACTTCTCCGACAAGCTCGCGCTCTACCGCGAAGTGGCTAAGGAAACCAACGACGTCGTCGTGGCAGCCAGTGTCCAGCGCGCGCGGCGCGAGAGCACATTGGTAGATCGGGTGTCTGCGTTCATCGACGCCGCAACTCAGGCCGATATCGAAAATCGAACAGCGGCAGCGTTTCTGATCACCGTCGCGTTGGAGTCCCAGCGGCACCCCGATCTGAGCCATGAGGAGGCCGACTCGGTTCGCACCACCCGGGAGTTCCTGGCGTGGGCCATCGATGACGCGATCAAGCGTGGTGAGCTGGCTGCGGATACCGATGCCGCTGCGCTCACCGAGACGTTGATCGCGGTCTTGCTGGGAATCGGCTTCTACGCCGGGTTCGTCGCCATGCACGATTTCGAGACGGTAACCCGTCAGTTGCGCCAATTGCTGGCCGACGCCCTCACCCCGCGCGCCGAATGAAGGCAGTGATGTAGCGCACAGAACCATATAGCTTGCCTAACTTATTAGGTAGCATGGTTCGCGTTATGACTGATCTGTACGACGTGAGCTCAGCGCGTACCGAAGGAGACAGCTGGGACATCACCGAAAGCGTCGGCGCGACCGCATTGAGTGTCGCCGCGGCGCGCGCAGTGGAGACGGCTTCAGCTGACCCGCTGATTCGCGACGAGTTCGCCTACTTGCTGGTGTCGTCGGCCGGGCAGCCGTGGGCGCGGCTGGCCAGCCCGGGTCTGGAGTGGCTGGACGACGACGAGCACGGACGACGAGCCCACCGGTTGGCCTGTGACTACCAAGCGGTACGCACGCACTTCTTCGACAACTACTTCGCCGACGCCGTCGCTGCGGCTGGAATCAGGCAGGTCGTGATCCTGGCCGCGGGGCTGGACTCGCGGGCCTACCGGCTGGATTGGCCGGCAGGTACCACGGTCTACGAGATCGACCAGCCACAAGTGGTGGAGTACAAGACGGCCACTTTGGCGTCGGCGGATGTCGCCCCCAAGGCCGCCCGGCGCACCGTGCCGGTGGATCTGCGTGACGACTGGCCGGCGGCGCTATCCGTCGCGGGTTTCGATCGAACTCGACCGACCGCATGGCTGGCGGAGGGACTGCTGCCCTACCTGCCTGCCGCAGCTCACGACCGGCTGTTCGAGATGCTGACCGAACTGAGCGCACCCCGCAGCCAGGTGGCCGTGGAGGCGTTCAGCCTTGGTTCGGCCGACCCCGAGC
>NZ_JBAUZA010000045.1:0-7058 GCF_049585075.1 Mycobacterium sp. | reverse complement strand
TCGCACACCCGCGCGGTCGACGGCGAGCGCGGGAACCAGCACGACGCTCGCCTCGGCCAAGGTCGTCGACGGTAGCCACGGCTCGATCGGCTCGAGCAGTCCGAACCGGGCGGTCACCAACTGTCCGGGTCGGTATTCACCCCATTGCAGTGCCACCGGGGAGTCGTCGGCGGTGGTGCGCGCGATTGGCAGCAGCACGCGGCCGGCGCGCCGCAGCAGCACATCCAGCATTTCGATCGACCCCGGCTCGGCGCCTACCGGCACGTAGGCGCACACAGTGATGTTGCTGCTCACCACCGTGTTGACGTGGTCGGCCAACGATCGGGCCTCGTCGGCCCGGACGTCGTCTGGAACCGAACGCCGGGCTGCCAACAGTCGTTCTCGCAATGCGCCCTTGCCCGCGGTCGCCACAGGGTCAACGATAGGGTTTCAACGATGTCACCCGCACAGGCTTCGGTTCCTCGCACCGCGATCGTTCCCGCGGCCGGTTTGGGCACCCGTTTCCTGCCCGCGACCAAGACGGTGCCCAAGGAACTGTTACCCGTCGTCGACACGCCCGGCATCGAGTTGGTGGCCGCCGAGGCCGCGGAGGCCGGTGCCGAACGGCTGGTGATCATTACCTCCGAGGGCAAGGACGGCGTCGTCGCGCATTTCGTTGAAGACCTGGTGTTGGAAGGCACGCTGGAAGCGCGGGGCAAGAAAGCCATGCTGGCCAAGGTCCGCCGGGCACCGGGGCTGATCAAAGTCGAATCGGTCGTGCAGGCCGAGCCGCTCGGCCTGGGACACGCCATCAGCTGCGTGGAGCCGGTGTTGGCCGTCGACGAGGACGCTGTAGCAGTGTTGCTGCCCGACGACTTGGTGTTGCCGACCGGCGTGCTCGAGACGATGTCGAACGTGCGCGCCGAGTACGGCGGCACGGTGTTGTGTGCGATCGAGGTTTTGCCCGAGGAGATAAGTGCCTACGGCGTTTTCGACGTCGAGACGGTGCCCGGGGCCAACAAGGACGTGCTGAAGGTCAACGGCATGGTGGAAAAGCCGAAGCCGGACGACGCGCCGTCGTTGTATGCGGCGGCGGGCCGATATGTCCTCGACCGCAGCATCTTTGACGCGTTGCGCCGCATCGATCGGGGCGCGGGCGGTGAAATGCAGCTCACCGATGCGATCGCGTTATTGATCAAGGAGGGCCAGCCGGTGCACGTTGTCGTGCATCGCGGCTCCCGACACGACTTGGGAAATCCCGGCGGCTACCTCAAGGCTGCGGTTGACTTTGCATTGGACCGTGACGATTACGGCCCGGAGTTACGGCGGTGGCTGGTGACTCGATTGGGTCTGGCCGAAGACTAGGGCGCCCGGCGACGAGTGTGCCGACCGGTTGACGGCAGAAAGGCGCGCTGTGCGTTCGGTGGAAGAGCAACAAGCCCGGGTGTCGGCCGCCGCGGTGGCGCCGAGACCGATGCGCGTTGCCATTGCCGAGGCGCAGGGGTTGATGTGCGCCGAAGAGGTCGTGACCGAACGTCCGCTGCCCGGTTTCGACCAGGCCGCAATCGACGGCTATGCGGTACGCAGTGTCGATGTGCTCGACGTCGGCGAGCCGGAGCCGTCCAACGGTCAAACCGGCGACGACTATCTGCGCGCGGTCCCGGGCGAGCCGGAGGAATCGCCATCAAGGCCCGGCGGAGTCACCCTGCCGGTGATGGGCACCATCGAAGCCGGCACGCGCACACCGAGCAGGCTGCAGCCGGGCCAGGCCGTGCGAGTGCAGACCGGCGCCCCGCTGCCGACATTGGCCGACGCGGTGCTGCCGCTGCGATGGACCGACGGCGGACAGTCGCGGGTGCGGGTGCTGCGTGGCGTGCGATCGGGCGCCTACGTCCGGCGCACCGGCGACGACGTGCAGCCGGGCGATGTCGCGGTCCGGTCCGGCACGATCATCGGTGCCGCTCAGGTGGGACTGCTGGCCGCGGTTGGCCGAGACCGGGTGTTGGTCCACCCGCGTCCTCGGCTGTCGGTGCTCGCGGTCGGTGGTGAGCTGGTCGATATCTCGCGCACACCCGGCAACGGACAGGTCTACGACGTCAACTCCTACGCCCTGGCGGCCGCCGGCCGAGACGCGGGCGCGGAGGTGAATCGTGTCGGCATCGTCAGCAACGACCCAAAAGCGCTTGGGGAAGTCGTCGAGGGGCAGATCAACCGCGCCGAGATCGTGGTGATCGCCGGCGCGGTCGGCGGGGCAGCGGCCGAGGCCGTGCGCTCGGTGCTCGCCGAGCTCGGCGAGATGGAAGTCACTAGGGTCGCAATGCATCCCGGCTCGGTGCAGGGTTTCGGGCAACTCGGCCGGGAAGGTGTGCCGACGTTTCTGTTGCCGGCGAATCCGGTCAGCGCGTTGGTCGTCTTCGAGGTGATGGTCCGGCCGCTGATCCGGCTGTCGCTGGGTAAGCGCCAGCCGATGCGCCGGGTTGTGCAGGCCCGCACGCTGTCACCGATCACCTCGGTGGCGGGCCGCAAAGGGTTTCTGCGGGGGCAGCTGATGCGCGACCAGGACACCGGCGAATACCTGGTGCAGGCGCTGGGTGGTGCGCCAGGCGCGTCGTCGCACCTGCTGGCGACGCTGGCTGAGGCAAACTGTCTGGTCGTGGTTCCCCGTGAGGCCGAGCAGATCCGCATCGGCGAGATCGTCGACGTCGCGTTTCTGGCTCAGCGTGGCTGAGCGACACGGTGGTTCGGGCTCGTGAGCGTATGGCGCGCTAGCTCCCAGCATCCGGGCTGGCCAACGAGCGCGGGTCCGCTGCGTGTTTCGGCAGGAGTGATCCGGTTGCGCCCGGTACGCATGCGCGACGCCGCTGCGTGGAGCCGCACCCGGCTGGCCGACCGTGCCCATCTGGAGCCCTGGGAGCCCAGCACCGAAGCGGATTGGACTGCGCGGCATTCGATTTCGTCTTGGCCGGCGGTATGTTCGAGTTTGCGGTCAGAAGCCCGCAAGGGCCGCATGTTGCCCTATGCGATCGAATTGGATGGCCAGTTCTGCGGACAGCTGACCATCGGCAACGTCACCCACGGCGCGTTGCGGTCGGCATGGATCGGCTACTGGGTGTCCAGCTCGTTCACCGGTGGCGGCGTCGCAACCGGAGCGTTGGCGTTGGGCCTGGATCACTGTTTCGGTCCGGTCAAGTTGCATCGGGTGGAAGCCACCGTGCGGCCGGAGAATGCGGCGAGCCGGGCCGTGCTGGCAAAGGTCGGGTTTCGCGAGGAGGGGCTATTGCGCCGCTACCTCCAGGTCGACGGGGATTGGCGCGATCACCTGTTGGTGGGTCTGACAGCCGACGAGGTTTACGGGTCGGTGACCTCGGCACTGGTGCGTGACGGGCACGCGAGCTGGGCATGATCCTGTTGCAAATGTGACATTTGTGACTGGTGGTGCTTGTCAGCAGCAAATTACAGGTGTGTAATTGTCCTGGGCGCGCCTCGACTGAATGCGCCGACTACCGGCCTAATCTGGCGGGGAAAGGAGCAGGTCACCATGCCAAGCATCCCGCAATCATTGTTATGGATATCGCTCGTGGTGCTCTGGCTGTTCGTGCTGGTTCCCATGCTCATCAGCAAGCGCGACGCAGTGCGGCGCACCAGCGATGTGGCCCTGGCGACCCGGGTGCTCAACAGCGGCGCGGCGGCGGCACGGCTGCTCAAGCGAGCCGGACCGGCCGCTGGACACCGTAGTGACCCGAACTGGCAGCCAGAAGAGGACGAGCACGGGGACCTTGAAGACCTCGACTCCGACGACACCGAGGAAATGCCGCAAGCCGGCGGCGACGTCGTCGCGGCCGCAGTGGCTGTGGAGGCGGCTGCGGGCGACGCCATAGTTGCCGACGCAGGCGACGCGATGGTAGCCGAGCCGGTGGCCGAAGAGCAGCCTCAGCAGGTGGCCGAGGACGAGACGTCGGATGGCGAGGACGAGGCGTCGGACGGCGAGGACACCGAGGACACCGAGGACCAGGGCACCGATCAATACGAATACGTCGACGACACATCGGGGATTCCGGTCGCCGAGGAAGCGCCCGGGGCCGTCGCGCACACGTTTTCCCGGCGGCATCACTACGAGACCGCGGCCGCGGTTAGCGCCCGCAAGTACGCGTTTCGCAAGCGCGTGCTGATGGTCATGGCGCTGGCATTGGTCGGATCGGCGAGCGCCGCGTTCCTGCTGAATCCTGGGGCGTGGTGGATATGCGGCAGCTTTGCTGCTGTGACGGTGCTCTACCTGGGATATCTGCGCCGGCAGACCCGGATCGAGGAGCGAGTGCAACGCCGTCGGATGCACCGGATGGCGCGGTCGCGGCTGGGTGTCGAGAACGCCTATGACCGCGAATTCGACGTGGTCCCGTCGCGACTGCGGCGCCCGGGGGCCGTCGTGCTGGAGATCGACGATGAGGATCCAATCTTCGAGCATCTCGACTACGCGCCCTACGCGCGGGATTACGGCTGGCACCGGGACCTGCCGCGAGCCGCCGGTCAGTAACGGTTCGGCGACCGACGTCGCGACTGGTAGCCTGCTAGCGATCAGGGGCTATGGCGCAGTTGGTAGCGCGACTCGTTCGCATCGAGTAGGTCAGGGGTTCGAATCCCCTTAGCTCCACAGCGTTTCGGCAGGTCAGGCATCCTGAAAGTCAGCGAAAACCGCGCATTGGCAGCGTCCAGGACTGGCGCATTTCCGTCATTTGCTGCCTGGGCGCGCGTAGCGTCTTCATAGCTGGTCAATAGCAGAACCACAGCCTGCCCACTACAGAAACCCGACATCATGACCACCTACGCATATCGCCAATCATTCACCCGCAAAAGCATTCGCTCGGCGATCGGTGTCGGGGCCTCAGCGACACTGCTGCTCGCCGCTGCGGGGATCGCTTCTGCGGACCCGCCGAACGGCACCTATGACGTCGAGACCCCGCAAGGTCAAATCGGCGTGTGGACGATCAGTTCGTGCGGCCCCGGCTGCGCCAACATTCACTTTGGCGGGGGCAACAAAAAACAGGATCCAGACATGGCTGCGGGGGCCATCATGGCTGACACACAGGTGCACAACGGCCAAGGCAGCTTCACGGCGAACCCCTCGAGTCTGTGTCCGGATGGGACTTCATTGACGCAGGCGCAGTCTTACACCGTCAATCTCGAAACAATGACAGGCACGGTTGCGGTTATCCCGCTGCGTTGTGCCGCGCACCGGGGCTCAGACGATCCGCCATTCACGCGTCCCTTCACTCTGACAAAGACGTAAAGGCTTGCGGCACTGGGCCATATCACTGCTTGGTGCCCTCCAACGGCGCAGTGCAGCCGGTAGAAGCCCGATATTTGACGTCGCGGATCATAGTGCGCCCGCCTTCGGTGGCGAAGACACCCCACATCGTCCCGCCACCTCTGTCACCGCTGCTGACCTGGAATGACCCATCGGCGTTCAGGCTGCCGGTGAAAGTGACCCCCACATCAAACTGGAAGGTCAGTGTGTTGCCTTGATGGGTCACGGTCGCAGAGCGGTCAACTGCATGCACGCCGCAGGGGTCGCCCAGCGGGTGCATCAGGTAGGTGCCGTCGATCGAGGGTTGCGAGCCCGGCGCGGCCCTGGGTGCGGGTTGGGGCGGCGCGACGGGTTGGTCGTGTGGAGTGTCGTCGGTCCCGGTGGTGCCGGCGGGCCGGTTGAAGGGTTGATCGGTGACGATGTCGACGAGGACGAACACCGTGATGACCGCGGTGGTGGGGTGGACCTCGGCCAGGGCGGTTGGGTGGTAGCCCGCCCAGGGCGCGCCGACGGCTTGGGGCTGACCGGTTAGGGCGACCGGTGCGGTCAGCGGGTTGCCGCAGTAGCAGCGGGCGCGCGGTGTCCCGTGGGCGTCGACGAACACCGCGGTGCCGGTTTGGAAGACCGATTGCAGGGTGGTGGGGTGGGTCCCGTCGAATCCGTGGTTGGTGACCCGGGTGTCCAGCCGCAGCACGACGGGGGTGAGTTCGCGCAGGTAGCTGGGGATGTCGGCGGCGGTGAGCGGGCGCCCGCCACTCCAGAACAGGGTGGGGTCGGTGTTCAGCGCCTCGACGAAGGCGCCGGCCTGGGCCGGGTGGTTGCCCAGAAAGGCGACCATCTTGTCGCGGTCGCATTCGGCGTTGTTCAGGGTGCCGCCGTAGAGGCCGTCACGGTCGCCGGGTAGCGGCTGGGTGACCACGGTGCCGTCGCCGTGTGGCTGCAGGGTGGGCGGGGGCTTGGTGTTGGTCGGCGGTGGCGAGGCAGCCGCCGGCATGAACGAGTTCACCCCGGGGTCGGTGGCCGCGGTGAGCACCAACTCCGGGCCGGTCGTCTTGTGCGACAAAACATTATGTAGCAGTACCACCCCGACTCCTGCGGCCACGACGAGAACGACCACCAGCAAGGCGATCAACCACTTGCGCCTCGAC
This sequence comes from Mycobacterium sp., assembly GCF_049585075.1. Taxonomy (GTDB): domain Bacteria; phylum Actinomycetota; class Actinomycetes; order Mycobacteriales; family Mycobacteriaceae; genus Mycobacterium. The sequence continues at coordinate 629 of NZ_JBAUZA010000045.1, read as the reverse complement.
CCGGTCGGAGGCGGCGACGCATCCATGGCCCGGTGTGGGGGTCCCGCCTGGGTAGCGGCTAGTTGGGTGTCTTGGCCGTGGATTTGGCCGGCAAGCGGGCCCGTGGTCGCCTCGCGAGCCGAGCGCGCCAACTCCACCATGCTGGCGTAGCGCTGATCGGGGTTCTTGGCCATGCCCGTCGCGATGACATCGTCCATCGCCGCGGGGACGCCGCCCATTACCCCTGATGGATGCGGCGGCGGCTGTGTCATGTGCGCCATCGCGACCTGCTCGAGGCTCTGACCGGGGAACGGCGGCTGGCCGGTCAGCGACTCATACAGCACACATGCCAACGCGTAGATGTCGGCGCGGGCGTCGGCCGTATCGCCCTGGAACCGCTCCGGGGCCATGTAGGACCACGTTCCGATCGTCGCGCCGGTGCTGGTCAGCCCGGTCTCCCCGGCGGCACGCGCGATGCCGAAATCGATCAGGTACGCGAAGTCGTTGTCGTCGATCAAAATGTTGGACGGCTTGACATCCCGATGGACCAGCCCCGCCTGATGCGCCGCCTGCAGCGCCGTAGCCACCTGCTCGATGATGCGCACCGCCCGCTCCGGGACCAGCGGACCGGCGGCCAGTACGGCTTGTAG
>NZ_JBAUZA010000044.1:0-2949 GCF_049585075.1 Mycobacterium sp. | reverse complement strand
GCCAACTCCGGCAGCTCCGGGGGCACCGGCGGACCGGTCAACGACCGGCGCGGCCGAATCCGGGCGGCCAACTTGAACCGACGGGTGATCTCGTTGGGAGTGATGCGTAGTCGAGCCCACAGTGCCGAGCGGACCAAAGCGGTGGACTCCGCCTCGTCGGGCGGGTCGGCGATCTCCCCGAAATATCGATACATCAACCCGCGGTTGGTGCGCTCCTGGGTCTCCAACCGCTCAGCCACGTCCACGCGAAACGTGTTGCCCAGCAGATCCGAAGACGTTGTGCGCAACTGGTCGTGGGCAGCGTCAATCGCATCCAGAGCGGCACTGATCTGTTCCCGTGCCAGCTCGGCGCTGATCGCTGAACCCATACCTCGACGCTATGAGCCCGCCCGACAACTCCCGCGTGAGCACACCGCACAAAGCCCGGCCTGTGGATCAACCGGCAACTGTGGATAACTCAGTCAGCGTTGCCCGCCACCACGCAATTCCGCAGCGCGACTGCGAGCGGTATGGTGCCCAGCGCCAGCCCGCCGAACTCGAGCAGGCCGACAATCCTGCCGTCGGCGTGACCGGTATCGACGATGTGGCTCAGGGAGTGCAGAGTCCAGTGCGCTACCGCGAAAGCCAACGCCCCCACCCGCCATGTTGGCCAGCGCACCGCAGCGAGCAACAGCAGACCGAGCGGTAGCTCGAACGATGCGTTGTCGAAGATGTAGTGGTTGTTGCGCGGCCCGAAAGCGCCGAGCGTGTCGAAAAACGCGCCCGGCGCCAGCAGCATGAACAACCCCATCAGCGTCGAGTACGCCCCGAAACCGATCAACACTGCGGTTACGAGCCGTGACCCGGTCGATACAGACGTCGTCATAGTCCCAAGCTAGCCGCTAACTGGCCGCAGACTAGGCTCCAATTTTATGTCAGTATCGGGTACCACTTTGGGTCCGGAGCTGCTGCTGCGGCTGGACCGTGGGCGGCCCGAACCGTTGCACCGTCAGCTCGCCGAAGCACTGCGCGGCGCGATCCGGGCCGGCCGGGTCACACCGGGGAGCCGGATGCCGTCCACCCGGGTGCTGGCCGACGACTTGGGCGTCTCGCGACGGCTCGTCGTCGATACTTATGGCCAGCTGGTCGCCGAAGGATTTCTGGTCAGCAAGCGCGGATCCGGAACGCTTGTCGCTCGGGTTGACACGACTGCGGACGCGCCGCCTGCAGAGGTCGCTGCGACACCGCGCTACGACGTTGACTTTGTCCCGGGCGCACCCGATCTCGCCGGGTTTCCCCGCGATAGCTGGCTGCGCGCATTGCGGCAGGGCTTATCGCAAGCGCCGTCGGACGTGTTCGGCTACATCGGACCTCAGGGAATCGCCAGCGTGCGTGCGGCCCTGTCGGAATACCTGGGGCGCACCCGTGGCGTGGTCGCAGACCCTGCGCGCATCGTCATATGTTCGGGCGTCACGCAGGGTCTCGGCCTGATCGGCCAGCTGTTGCGACGCCGTGGCGCTGTGCCGTTGGCGATGGAAGACCCCGGCTTCTGGATACACCGGATCGTGTTGCAACACAACGAAATAAACCCGGTTCCGGTTCGCGTCGACGACGAGGGCATCGATGTGGCGGCGGTGGCAGAAACCAGAGCGGCGACGGTCTTGACCACGCCTGCGCACCAGTCACCGACCGGCGTCGTATTGACCTCGCCTCGCCGCGCCGCGTTGCTCGAGTGGTCGCGTGCCGGCAACTTCATCATCGAAGACGATTACGATGCCGAGTATCGATACGACCGCGCGCCCGTTGGAGCGTTGCAAGGCCTGGCACCTGATCGGGTGATCTACTTCGGCTCGGCCAGCAAGACGTTGGTGCCCGGCCTGCGAATGGGGTGGATGGTGTTGCCGCCTGAGCTGGTTGGTCCGGCAATCGAACTGAAAAGCCTTGCCGACGCTGGTAATTCGGTCATGGATCAGATCGCGTTCGCCCAGCTGTTGACCTCGGGTGGATACGACCGGCACCTGCGTCAGATGCGTCGACGTTACCTGACTCGACGAAATGCGTTGCTGGCAGCGCTGAGTCGCTACTTGCCGCAAGCCACCGTGCTCGGCGCTGCGGCCGGTGTGCACCTCACCGTTGTGTTCCCCAGCGGCTATCCGATTCGAGACCTGGTGCGTCGCGCTGCCCAAATGGGTGTCAGGGTCGAATCCCTCACACCGTATTATGCTGACCACGCCGCCGCGCCGCCGGGCTTGATGCTTGGCTACGCGAATCTCACGGAATCCCAGATCATTAGGGGGATCAAGACGCTGAGTATCTCTGCTGCATAACTCACACGCTGCCGCGCCCGACTGCATGCAGAGCCTCGGCGACCGCGTCGGCGAGCGCGTCGATTTCGGCGGGGTCAAGACTCGAGACGGTAATCCGCATTCCCGGCGCCGTGCCGATCCTGAACCGGGTTCCTGGCGCCGCGGCCCAGCCCGCGCCGAGTAGCCGGGTGATCGCAACGGTTTCGTCGGGCACCGGAATCCAGACGTTGAGACCGGAGCGGCCATAAGAGGTCACCCCGCGCTCGGCCAGCGTCGCGCGAAGGCGCTCACGGTTGTGCGTGTAGACGGCTTCGGCCTTGTGCACCAAGCGCGTTGCCGCCTTGTCGCGCCACATGCTGACGGCAAGGTCCTGCAGCAGGTAACTGACCCAACCCGGTCCCAGGCGCAGCCGCCCGTGCACCCGCTCAACCGTGCGCTGGTCCCCGGCGAGCAGCGCCAACCTGAGGTCTGGGCCATATGCCTTGGATGCCGACCGCACGAACGCCCAGTGTCGTGTGGTAGCGGCCAAGCTGTGCAGTCCCACACCGGCGATACCCGCGCAGTGGTCGTCCTCGATGAGCACAACGTCGGCATGGTCGGCCAGCAGCCGACGCAGCTCGGCCGCACGCGCAGCGGAAACGGCGGCGCCGGTGGGGTTCTGGGC
>NZ_JBAUZA010000043.1:0-11033 GCF_049585075.1 Mycobacterium sp. | reverse complement strand
GCCCTACGCCGATGCCTCGGATCGGGGCGGGAGCTGCTACCTGGACTGCGAGGTCATCACCATGCACGTGCGGGCGTGTACCGAAGCAGGTGTGACGGCGGGTTTCCACGTCATCGGCGACGGCGCGGTCGCCGCGGTCGTCACCGCGTTCGAGCGCGTGGTCGAAGACCTCGGTGTGGCCGCGGTAGCCCGGTGCGGCCACCGCTTGGAGCATTTGGAGATGGTCACCGCAGACCAGGCAGCCAAGCTGGGCGCGTGGGGCGTCATGGCCAGTATGCAGCCCAGTTTCGATGCACTCTGGGGCGGCGCTGACGGTATGTATGCCCGCCGTCTCGGTGTCGACCGAGCAGGGCGGCTCAACCCGTTTGCGCTGTTAGCATCCCAAGGCGTGGCCCTCGCGTTCGGATCCGACGCCCCGGTAACCGGCCTCGACCCCTGGGCGACGGTCCGCGCAGCTGCCAACCATCACACACCGGGCAGTTCCGTCTCCGTGCGTGCGGCATTTGCCGCGGCCACCCGCGGTGGCTGGCGCGCCGGCGGCGTCCGAGACGGGCTGATGGGCACCTTGGTTGCCGGCGCACCCGCGTCCTATGCCGTCTGGGACCTCTGCGACCTCAGTGAGCTCGAAGCCAGCGTGCCGAGCGACGCCGTGCAGCGTTGGTCGACCGATCCACGTTCGAGGGTGCCCGCCTTGCCGCGGCTGGGTCCGACCGATGCGTTGCCCCGCTGCCGGCAAACCGTGCACAGGGGTGCCGTCATATATGGCTAAGCGCCTCAGGCGGTTTGACCGCCGGATGCGGCCCGGCGAGGACACCGAGGTCATCCCGGCGGTCGACGACGACACCGGCGTAATCCCGGTCCAGCACGACGACGACGAGGATGATGACGACGACACCGAGCCCGAGCCGGAGGACACCGGCACCGAGGCCGATCTGGAGCCGAACGGCAACCGAGTCGCTGAACCAGCGACGCAGCTAGGCCGGCGACTGGTCCAGCTCGGCGGGGTGCTGCTGGCATGGCTGGGCAACCAGCTGCGGATGCGGCTACCACAATTCGGCAAAGCGCTGCGGCCACGCCTGACACGGCTTAGCGCCGCGATCCTCGCCGGTCTGCTGCTCTGCTCGAGCTACCCCGGGTTCAACTGGTGGTGGGCGGCCATCCTCGCGTTTGCCGCGCTGGCCTGGGTGCTGACCCGCCCGGCCACCACACCACTGGGTGGATTCGGTTACGGCTTCCTATTCGGCCTGGCGTTCTACCTGCCGCTAATCCACTGGGTCAGCATCCTCGTCGGCGCAGTACCCCTACTGGCGCTGGTGCTGCTGTGTTCGCTGTTTCCCGGGATTTTCGGTCTGCTGGCCGTCGTGGTGCGCCACCTTCCCGGTTGGCCGATCTGGTTCGCGGTGTTGTGGGCAGCACAGGAATGGTTGAAGTCGACGATCCCGTTCGGGGGATTTCCGTGGGGCGTGGTGGCTGCAGGTCAAACCGACGGCCCGTTTTTGCCGTTGGTCCGGCTGGGCGGCGTTCCGCTGCTGTCGTTGGCGATCGTGCTGGTCAGTTGCAGCGCCGCCGCGATCGCACTGGAAATCGCGTCGTGGCTGCAGGCCTCCCGTGCGCAGGCGGCCGAATCGCCGCCTGCGGTGATGCTGCCGGCGGTCTGCATCTGCCTGGCGTTTTTCGCCACCGCCGCCATTTGGCCGCAGGTCCGCCATTCCGGCACCGGGTCGGGCAACGAACCCGTCGTCACCGCTGCGGTGGTTCAGGGCAACGTGCCGCGACTCGGCCTGGAGTTCAACGCGCAGCGTCTTGCGGTGTTGGCCAACGGTGTCCGGGAGACCCGCCAGCTGGCCGACGACGTGCATGCCGGACGTGCGCCTCAACCTGACTTCGTGGTGTGGCCCGAGGATGCGTCGGAAGTCGATCCGCTGCGCAATCCCGATGCAGCGCAGCAGATCTCAGCGGCCGTCGAGGCGATCGGCGCGCCCATCCTGGTCGGTACGGTGCTTGACATCGCGGGCCGGCCGGCCAATGCCCCGGCGCAAACGAACACGGTGATTGTCTGGAACCCGAAGACAGGACCCGCCGACCGGCACGACAAGCGGATCGTGCAACCGTTCGGGGAATACCTGCCCTGGCGCGGCTTCTTCCGGCATCTGTCCGGGCTCGCTGACTGGGCCGGTTATATCGTCCCGGGCCATGGGACCGGCGTGGTGCGCGCTGCTGCTGTTCCGGTGGGCGTTGCGACCTGCTGGGAAGTGATATTCAACCGCGCGTTGCGCGACTCGGTCCGCAACGGCGCCGAGGTGCTCGCGGTGCCCGCCAACAACGCCAACTTCAACCAGACCATGAGCGAGCAACAGCTGGCCTTTTCCAAGGTTCGCGCCGTGGAGCTCGACCGCTACGCCGTGGTGGCCAGCAATGTGGGGATCTCCGCGCTGGTCACACCCGACGGCCGTGAGCTGGCCCGCACCAGCTTCTTCGAGCCGGCCTACCTGGCCAACCAGGTACGCCGCAAAACGACATTGACGCCGGCCGCCAAGTGGGGTCCGGCCGTGCAGGGAAGCCTCGTCGTGATAGCTGTTGCCGTCGTGCTCGCTGCAATGCTGCACAATGGATGGTTCACGGAGATCAACCGTCGTCGGTCAGAGCTGGCAAAGAACTTCCGGTCAGCAAAGGAAAAATTCGACGACGACCTGCTCGGCGACGACGAGGTAGCTGACGGCGAGCTCGACGAGTACGGCGAGGACGCCGCGCTCGACGAGGGCGGCCGGCACTCAGCCCGGCACGGGCCAGAAGAAGGAGACACATGACCACCGGTGATTCGGTGCCGCAGGACGCTGCGGGCGATCGCCCCACCCTGCGCACCCTGGTGATCATCCCCACCTATAACGAGCGGGAGAACCTTCCGCTGATCATGCGGCGCCTGCACCAGGCCCGTCCCGAGGTGCATGTGCTGGTCGTGGACGACAGCAGCCCCGACGGCACCGGAGAGCTCGCCGACGAGCTGGCGTCGGCGGACCCGGACCGGGTCCATGTCATGCACCGCACCGCCAAGGATGGCCTTGGCGCGGCGTACCTGGCCGGGTTCGCCTGGGGGCTCAGCCGGCAATACACCACGCTTGTCGAGATGGACGCCGACGGGAGTCACGCGCCCGAACAACTGCACCTACTGCTCGAGGCGGTCGATGCCGGAGCCGACCTGGCCATCGGTTCGCGCTACGTCGCCGGCGGGAACGTGCAGAACTGGCCGTGGCGGCGGTGGGCGCTGTCCTGGACAGCCAACACCTACGCGCGGCTAGCCCTTGGCATCGGCATACATGACATCACCGCTGGTTACCGGGCTTATCGTCGGGACGTTCTGCAGAAGATCGACCTAGACGCCGTCGACTCCAAGGGCTATTGCTTCCAGATCGATTTGACCTGGCGCGCGATCGGCAGCGGCTTCAGCGTTGTCGAGGTGCCGATCACTTTCACCGAGCGTGAACTCGGGGTGTCCAAGATGAGCGGCTCCAATATCCGCGAAGCGTTGGTCAAAGTCGCCCAGTGGGGCATCAGCGGCCGGTTTCACCGCAACCGTGCGGTGTCGGTCAACAACTGAGCCGCCACCCAGCGGACCCTGAGATAAACCTGATACGATCCCGTCGCCTCCGTTGGCAATTGGGTTGGTACGGCAGCTGACCCGCCAACGCTCACCAACGGGAGGGAAGCCATGTACCGCATCATCACATCCGTCACTCTTGCCTCTGGGGGCGTCGCGGCGGCGGCGTCCCTGGCGATGGGCGTCGCCGCAGCGGATCCCGACGCCGCGGCCGTCACGGTGCCCGATCCGTTCGGCGTTACATTCGTGGGTGCGCCGACATTCACGTACGAGACGAGCGATCCGTCTGAAAGTATCGCCTACGGCTACCAGACATTGAACTTCGATTCGGCTAACTTGTCGCCGTCCGTGGAACAGTTCTTCCTCGACAACGTGACAGTGGATGGCCATCCGCTCAACCTCGAGACCAATCCGCTTATCGCCAACAATCTGCAAGTCGACGTCATCGACAAGCTGGAGTCGAACGGAGCCGAACAACAACAGATTTTGCTTCCCGCCATCCCCGACACCAACATCGAAAGCGGTGTCATCGGCATTCACAGCTTGGGTGACGGCTATGCCTACGAATACATCGATTTGGTCGGACCCGGCACGACGAGCCTTAATAGCAATGGCGTCGACCACGCCGTCGGCGCCTTCTTGGTGACGCCGACCGGCACCTACGACGTGTCGCACTGGGAGAACGGCGGCGACTACGGCGGTCAGGCCTACCTGGAAAGCCAACTCTTGAACTACACCAACCCGGTGTCCGATCCCTTCGGTGTCACGTTGGTGGGGCAGCCTGATATCACGTATCAAACCGTCGACGTGCTTGCCAATGACGCCTATGGCAGCCAGACGGCCAACTTCAATTCCAGCGACATGGCGCCGTTTGTGGAAAGTTTCTTCACCAAAAACGTGACGGTGGATGGCCAGCCGTTCAACCTGACCACCAATCCGCTCACCGTTTCCGATCTGACGACCCACGTTATCGACAAGGTCCAGTACAACGGGCTATTCGACGGATTCTCTGATCAACAGATCCTGCTGCCGAGCATTGCCGGCACCAACATCGAACACGGCGTAATCGACATTGAGAACTTGGGCAACGGCTACAGCTATGACACCATCGACCTGGTCGAATCCGGCAACACCAATGCCATTGGCGCCTGGTTAGTTACGCCGACCGGCGATTATGACGTGTCGGCATGGGCGGTGCCCGAAGTCCAAATGTTCGATCCGGCCGCCTTCGACCCCAGCGCGTACTTCCCGTTAGATGGCCTGGTGCCGCCGCCAGGTTTTGATTTCTAACCGGCGGTCAAGCTCAGCTGCCGCGACGGCGGGTCCTGATCAGGTCGAGACGCTCCTTGAGCAACTCGTCGAGCTCCTCGACCGAGCGGCGCTCCAGCAGCATGTCCCAGTGCGTGCGGGGCGGCTTGACCTTTTTCGGCTCCGGCAGGTCACCCTCAATCAGGGTGCCTTCCATGCCATTACGGCACAGCCACGTGCCGGGGATCTCGGCGTCGTCAGCGAACGGGACGTCGAACTCCTCGCCGTTCTCGGTCCGGTACCGCGCAATCTGGCGTGGCGCCAAGTCGTGATTGCGGTCGGTTTCGTAACTCACGGCTCCAAGGCGACTGCCTCTCAGGACGCGATCAGCCATTGGTACCCACTCCTCTTAACCTCTTCTCAGCAGTTAACGCCCTAGACAACGTCTGGGCGGTATGCAGAGTTCCCAGGGTTTCCGCGTACAAGTACGCGACTCGACCATCCATGATACCGGGATCGGAGCAGAACCCCGACTAAAGTCGGCCGCGTGAGCCGTCGCGTCCGCCCGCAACCGTGCCGCTGGTGTGGACGCGATGTCGCCGAAAGCGGGCTGGGCCGTCGCCGCCAGTATTGCCGCCAATCGTGTCGGCAACGGGCCTATGAGCAGCGAGCCTCCATCACCGGTGTCAAAGGTGCGTCGCTGCCTGCCGACGCGGTGGTGCTGTCCGCTGGTGAGGCCGCTGACCTGTCCGACCGGGTCTACCAGGTGCGATGCGCGGCGGAAGACGTTGCGACGGCGCTTGACGAAGGGGCCGGGGCAACCGAGTTGCGCGAACTGTGCGATGCGCTGATGCAAGCCGCGCAGGCCGCCGACGGCTGGCGCTGACTGGGCAGACCACGCGTTTAGCCTTGGCTAACTGCTGACGGGTACAGTTCCGCCATGGATCGCTGGTGCAACGCCGGAATTGGCTGCGGAACCAGGCCAACAATCGGGCGAGCAAGTCGGTGCACAGCGCCACTTCTCCGGGTATGAAGCCGGAAGCGTTTGACCCGGCTGCTGCGCTCCGGGCCGCATTCTCCGCTCCAGCGACCACCTAAGTTAGGCGAGGGGTAGCGACATGGTTGACCAACTTCAGCATGCGACTGAAGCCTTGCGAAAAGCGCTGGTCCAGGTCGACCGCCTCAAGCGAAAGAACCGCGCACTGCTGGAACGGTCCAGCGAACCGATCGCAATCGTCGGGATGGCCTGCCGCTTCCCCGGTGGGGTGGATTCCCCAGAAACCCTGTGGGACATGGTGGCTCAAGGCCGCGACGTGATGTCGGAGTTCCCGAATGACCGCGGCTGGGATCTGGCCGGCTTGTTCGATCCCGATCCCGACGTGCCGCACAAGTCGTATGCGCGCTCCGGTGGTTTCGTCGACGATGTTGCGGGTTTTGACGCCGGATTCTTCGGTGTCGCGCCGAGCGAGGCGCTGGCGACGGATCCGCAGCACCGCATGCTGTTGGAGTTGTCGTGGGAGGCGTTGGAGCGGGCCGGAGTTGACCCGACCACGTTGCGAGGTAGCGCAACCGGCGTTTTCGCCGGAATCATCGCTCAGGGCTACGGCATGCTCGCCGAAGGCATCGAGGGCTACCGGCTCACCGGCATGACGTCGAGCGTGGCGACCGGCCGCGTGGCCTACGTGCTGGGGTTGGAGGGCCCGGCGGTGTCGGTGGACACCGCGTGTTCGTCGTCGCTGGTGGCGCTGCACATGGCAGTGCAGTCGTTGCGGTCAGGCGAGTGCGACCTCGCATTGGCCGGCGGTGCGACCGTCAACGCCACCCCGACCGTGTTCGTCGAATTCAGCCGGCACCGCGGCTTGTCGCCGGACGGCCGATGCAAGCCGTTCTCGCAAGCTGCCGACGGTGTCGGCTGGTCTGAGGGCGGCGCGATGTTGGTGGTGGAACGCCTCTCGGATGCCCAGCGGCTGGGTCATCCGGTGGTGGCGGTGGTGCGCGGTTCGGCGGTGAATCAGGATGGCGCCTCCAACGGGTTGACCGCGCCCAACGGGCCATCTCAGCAGCGGGTGGTTCGGGCTGCGTTGGCCAACGCGGGGCTGACTGGCTCCGAGGTCGATGTGGTGGAGGCCCACGGCACCGGTACCACGTTGGGCGACCCGATCGAGGCCCAGGCTTTGTTGGCGACGTATGGCCAAGACCGTGTTGAGCCGTTGTGGTTGGGGTCGATCAAGTCGAACATGGGTCACACCCAAGCCGCGGCGGGGGTGGCCGGTGTGATCAAGATGGTGCAGGCGATGCGCCACGAGCTGTTGCCGGCGACGTTGCATGTCGATGAGCCCAGCCCACATGTGGACTGGTCGGCGGGGGCGGTGGAGTTGTTGACCGAGGCGCACCGCTGGCCGGCCGACGATCGGGTGCGCCGGGCGGGGGTGTCGTCGTTCGGCATCAGTGGCACCAATGCGCACGTGATCATCGAGGCCGCTCCCGCGGTGGATAAGGCGGCCGAGCGGGGGATTGCGCCGCCGGTCGTCCCGTGGGTGATTTCGGCCAAGACCGCGGCGGCGGTATCGGCGCAGGCGAACCGACTTGGCGAATTCCTCGGCGCGCGTGAGCAATTGGATGACGCTGACGTTGGCTGGTCATTGGCAGGTCGGTCGAAATTCGAGCATCGGGCGGTGGTGCTCGGCGCAGGGCGTCAGGAGTTGCTCAACGGTTTGGCTGAACTGGCGGACGGACTGCCGGGCGCCTCGGTAGTCCAGGGGCGTGTCACACCGACGGGTAAAACCGTGTTCGTCTTTCCCGGCCAAGGCTCCCAATGGCTCGGTATGGGTATCGAATTGCTCGACACCGCACCGGTTTTCGCTGAGACAATCAACGAATGCGCAAAGGCATTCGCCGAATTCGTCGACTGGTCACTCCTTGACGTCCTGCGCGGCGCGCCGGGCGCGCCCGGGCTGGACCGCGTCGACGTGGTCCAGCCGGCGCTGTTTGCGGTGATGATTTCGCTGGCCGAATTGTGGCGATCGGTGGGCGTACGGCCGGACGCAGTGATCGGCCATTCCCAAGGCGAGATCGCGGCCGCCTACGTCGCGGGCGGGCTGTCGCTGCGCGACGCCGCGCGGGTGGTGACACTGCGCAGCAAACTGCTGCTGGCGCTGGCCGGCCGGGGTGGCATGGTTTCGCTGGCGTGCAGCGCCGAGCATGCACGAGAGCTATTGGCTCCCTTCGCTGATCGCATCAGCATCGCCGCGGTCAATGGACGATCCGCCGTGGTGGTCTCCGGTGAAGTCGGTGCACTCGACGAGCTGCTCGAGCAGTGTGCGCAGCGTGAGCTTCGTGCCCGTCGGATCGACGTCGACTACGCATCACACTCCGTGGACGTCGAATGCATCCGGGAACAGCTGGCCGACGTCCTTTCCGGCCTTGAGCCGCATTCCTCGCACACCGCGTTCTTTTCCACGTTGACCGGCGGTCTGCTCGACACGGCCGGCCTGGACGCCGACTACTGGTATCGCAACATTCGGCAGACCGTGCAGTTCGATCAGGCCGTGCGTAGTGCAGCCCAACAGGGCTATCGGACCTTCATCGAGTGCAGTCCACATCCCGCGTTGATCGCCGGCATCGAGGATACGTTCAACGACTGCACTGACGGAAGCGCCGAACCGATCGTCATCCCCACCCTCGGCCGCGAGGAGGGCGGTATCCGCCGATTCCTCAGCTCGGCCGCACAGGCCTTCGTAGCGGGTGTGGGCGTGGATTGGCGTGCGGTGTTACCCGCGGCCGAGTTTGTCGAGTTGCCGACGTATGCCTTTGAGCGACGGCGCTTTTGGCTTGCCGGTGACGGTGCTGCTCTTGACGCTGCGGGTCTGGGGCTGGGCGCCAGTGAGCACGCGCTGCTGGGTGCGGTGGTGGAATTGCCGGATTCGGGCGGGGTAGTGCTAACCGGACGGCTCTCGGCAGCCTCGCACGGTTGGTTGGCGGATCACGCCGTCGACGGCGTGGTGGTGTTCCCGGGTACGGGATTTGTCGAGTTGGCGATCCGCGCGGGCGACGAAGTCGGCTGCGCGGCTGTTGACGAGCTGACATTGCAGTCGCCGTTGATGCTGCCCACATCGGGTTCGGTCGCCGTGCAGGTCGTGGTCGGGCCGGCCGAGGAGTCCGGCCAGCGCAGCGTGTCCGTCTTCTCTCGGGCCGACACCAATGCCGATTCGGCGTGGATCTGCCACGCCAGCGGACAGTTGGGTTCGAAATCGCTTGAGCCGAGCGCGGATTTATCGGTGTGGCCGCCCGCGGGCGCGACTCCGGTCGATGTATCCGATGGTTATCAGCGGTTGGCGGCACGCGGGTACGAATATGGTTCGGCATTCCAAGGGTTGACCGCGCTGTGGCGCCGAGGCGACGAGCTGTTCGCTGAGGTCACCCTGCCGGATGCGGCTGGCGGCGTAGCGGGATTCGGCGTACATCCGGCGTTGTTGGACGCAGCGCTGCACGCGGCGGTGATGGCCCACGACGGCGATGGCCACACCGAAATAGCCCTGCCATTCTCCTGGGAGGGCGTGTCGTTGCACGCGGCGGGGGCGGCGGCGGTGCGGGCGCGGATTGCGCCGTCGGGTCCGTCGTCGGTGTCGGTGGAGTTGGCCGACGGGTTGGGGTTGCCGGTGTTGTCGGTGACGTCGATGGTGGCGCGGCAGGTGTCGCAGCAACAGTTGATGGCGGCGGTATCCGGCGCGGGTGGGGACCGGCTCTTTGAGCTGGTGTGGTCACCCGCTGCGCCTGCCTCGCAGGCTGAGACGCCGTCGTATGAAGTTTTCCAAGCCGCTTCGGCCGCCGAGGACCCGGTCATCGACACCTACGAGCGCACGCATGCCGCGTTAGCCGCCGTGCAGTCGTGGCTGACTGAGCGTGACTCCGGAGTATTGGTGGTGGCCACCCGCGGCGCCATGGCGCTACCCGGGGAGGACGTCACCGATCTGGCAGGTGCCGCGGTGTGGGGGTTGGTGCGTTCGGCGCAGACCGAGAATCCCGGCCGGATCGTGTTGGTGGATTCGGATGTGCCCGTTGACGATACGGCACTGGTTTCGGCACTTGCGACCGGTGAGCCGCAGGTGGTGCTGCGGGGTGGGACGATTTACACCGCGCGGGTGCACGGCAGCCGGGCCGTCGACGCCGTGTTGGTGCCGCCGGGCGACGGGCCATGGCGGCTGGGGCTCTCCAGTGCGGGCACCTTCGAGAATCTCCAATTGGAGCCGGTGCCCAACGCCGATGCGCCATTGGAGCCCGGCCAGGTCCGGGTCGCGATGCGCGCCATCGCCACCAACTTCCGCGACATCATGATCACCCTGGGCATGTTCACCCACGACGCGCTGATCGGCGGCGAGGGCGCCGGCGTCGTCGTTGAAGTAGGGCCCGGGGTCACCGAATTCGCCGCCGGCGATTTGGTGTACGGCCTTTTCCCGGAGGGCAGCGGCACGCTGGTGGCCGCAGACGTCCGGTTGTTGCTTCCCATGCCTGCCGACTGGTCTTACGCCGAAGCTGCCGCCGTATCAGTTGTTTTCACGACCGCATGGATGGCGTTCGTACAGCTAGCTGACGCCAAGCCGGGGCAGCGGGTGTTGGTGCATGCCGCGGCTGGTGGGGTGGGGATGGCGGCGGTGCAGTTGGGTCGGCATTTGGGGTTGGAGGTGTTTGCCACCGCTAGCAGGGGTAAGTGGGACACGTTGCGGGCCATGGGCTTTGACGAGGACCATATTGCCGATTCGCGCAGCCTCGATTTCGAGGAGAAATTCCGAACCGTCACCGGTGGGCGCGGGATGGATGTGGTGCTGGATTCGCTGGCTGGTGATTTCGTTGATGCCTCGTTGCGGTTGGTCGCCCAGGGTGGGGTGTTTTTGGAGATGGGCAAGACCGACATCCGCGACCCCGATGTGGTCGCCCAACAACACCCGGGAGTGCGCTACCGGGCCTTCGACCTCTTCGAGCCGGGCCGGCCCCGGATGCACGAATGGATGCTCGAACTCGCCGAACTGTTCGACTCTGGAGTGCTTCGGCCGTTGCCGGTCACCACGTTTGATGTGCGGCGAGCGCCGGCGGCGTTGCGGTATTTGAGTCAGGCGCGTCATGTCGGCAAGGTTGTGTTGACGATGCCGGATGCGTGGGCGGCGGGCACGGTGGTGGTGACCGGTGGTACCGG
>NZ_JBAUZA010000042.1:0-4553 GCF_049585075.1 Mycobacterium sp. | reverse complement strand
CGATAGCGCAACGCGCGCAACGCCGCCCGATGCCGGCGTGCCTGCTGGCGAGCCGACAACACATGCGCTTGTTGCGCCCGCAGCCGCGCAGCCCGACGGCGCATCGCCTCGCGCTGCGCGATCGGTGTTGTCGGTATCGTGGTATCGGCGCGGGCTTCGTCGAGCACATTCTTGGTCAGGGCACGGGCATTGGTGTGATCGCGGTGCGCTTGAGTCGCCGTGCCTGCGAGCGCCGCGTCGGTGCTGACAGCCGACCGCAGGGCGGCCCGCCTCTGGTCTACATCGGACTGGTAACGCTCCTGTCCCCCACCGGTATCCATGCCCGCTGCGCGCCGCAACAAACTGTCGTAGTGCGCTAGGTCTGCGTCCAGCGTTACGCCGCTTGGCGTGCCGGCGAATAGTTGGTGCGCGCGGCTCAATGCCGACAGTTCGTTTCCGCTCAATGCCCCTCCCCTAGACCGTCGTCCTCGTCGGCGAAAGCCCGAACGCGCGGCAGCGCTCCCGGCGGAATCACTCCCCGATTCCGGATGTCCCACATTTCCGCCGGCGTGACTCCGAGCAGTGCCGCGATGATTGGTTCCGGCAGCGACGACCGCGCGCATGCACGGTCGAACCGGGCACTCAGGCTCATCGGCATGCGCTCCAAAAGCGCGCCGCGCGTCGTCTCCAACGCCTGCAGATGCCGCATAAGCCGTCCCGCCGAAGCTGCGTCGGCGTTGACAGCCACCCGCCAAGAGTTGGCGGCGAGCATCTCAGCCTTCACGCACTGACCGATCACAGAGAGAATATACGACTCATATTCGTTTGATGTCGTCGCAGGCAGCCGCTCGATCACCGAGTTGAGCGCGTCGAGCTGAGCTTCGGCATATCCCTCGAGCACCTCGGTGTCGATGTGCCGGTCCACGACGATGGAACCGGTGGACCGAGCAGGCGGCGGTTCTGCCGGCGTGACCGCGGTCAGGCGCTCGAGCTCGGCCGCCGGATCCGCGGCGACCACGAGCCGAGAGTAGGTGCCCGGCGGCAGCCCGAGCCCATTTTCTACCTTCTGAACTGTGCTTTTGTGCGGCTTGCGGGCTCCTCGCTCCAGGTAGCTCAGGCCCATGATGCTCACACCGGTGGCCGAGGCGAAGTCGGCCAGCGACCAGTCGCGCGACTCGCGCAGCTCTCGGACTGCTGCACCTGCCGATTCGCGGCTCACCGCAGCGCTCCGGCCATATTCGGATAGTACACAGCCGCCCAGGTCGGGTCGGGTATATACGTTTTTGTCACGTTTCTCTTGCCAACCAGGCTTCTGTGTGTATACGCTTCTGCATACGTTTTGGCATGAAGGAGGCGGACTGATGGGGCATCCATGTTCGGTCAACCCGGAATTGTGGTTCGGCTACGCCGATGACGACGGCGGCGACGGTGCCGCCAAGGCTCGCGCTTATGAGCAGTCGGCCACGGAGGCGCGGCTGCTGTGCCTGCGGCGGTGCCCACTGGCGCAACAGCGGTTGTGCGCGCGATACGCGGTCGAGAACCGCGAGGAGTACGGCGTTTGGGCGGGAATCAAACTGCCCGGCGGCCAGTACCGCAAGCGTGAGCAGCTGGCGAAGGCGCACGACCTGCTGCGCCAGATCGCGGCCGGTGAGATCAACTCACGGCAGCTGCCCGAAAACGCCGCGCTGCTGTCGCGGCGCGAGGGCGACGCTGTTCCAGTGACCGCCACGGTGTTTCATCTGCCCATCCGCGAGGCCGGGCCTCGGTCGGCCGCCTGACCATTTTCCCGTGCTGGGCGCGCCTTTAGCCGTGATGAAATAGGCGGGTGCTACGAAGTTGGTCTCGGTTAGCCCTGGTGCTGGCCGCAAGTTGTGCGTTGCTGACCAGTTGCCATGACACCGTGGCCGGCCGGGCCGTGTCGCCGATCTACGATCCCGCGACCGCGGGCGGGTTGCCGGTGACCGACGTGGCCAGCGGTGCACGTCCCGGCGCACCGGCGCCGACCCTGAAAGTCCATGGGGGACAAGAGGGATCGATCGACAGGCTGGCGGCCCTGTCGGTGCAGGATATCGAGGCATACTGGCAGGCGAACTTTCCCCGCACTTTGTCAGGACAGTATGAGCCGGTGAAGGAGTTGTACTCCTACGACTCCCACGATCGGTCATCGCCGGTGATCTGCGGCAACGACACCTACAAGCTCATCAATGCCTTCTTCTGTGGAAGTGACTGGCTGATTGCCTGGGATCGCGGCGTGTTCTTGCCGACGGTGCAGAAGTACTTCGGCGACATGGCTGTAACCGGGGTGCTGAGCCATGAGTACGGACATGCAATCCAACGCATGGCCCATCTGGTCAAGCGATCGAGTACCGTGCTGGTCGCCGAACAGCAGGCGGACTGCTTCGGCGGCGACTACCTGCGTTGGGTCGCCGAGGGCAAGTCACCCCGGTTCACCCTCGACACCGGCGATGGTTTGAACAAGGTGCTGGCCGGCATCATCACCAGCCGCGATCCCGCCTCGGTGCGGGCCAACAATCCGGAAGGGCACGGCACGGCGTTAGACCGCGTCGCGGCATTCCAGACCGGCTTCACCTCGGGCGCGATCGCGTGCGCAGAGATCACCGCAGAGTCCATCCAGCAGCGCCGCAACCAGCTGCCCGACGTGCTACAGCCCGCGGCCAGCAAACGCAAGGCGGACAAGCCGATAACCGAGACCAGCGTTCGCCAACTCGTCGATGAACTCGGCACGATCTTTGGCCCCAAGACCCCGCCGACGTTGTCAATGCAGCCGGCCGCGTGTGGGGGAGCGGACGCGACCAAGCCGGTGTCGTATTGTCCGGCGTCGAACACCGTGTACGTCGACCTACCTGCGTTGCAGACACTCGGCGAGCCCGGCGATGAGCGTCACGACTACGTGCTACTGCAGGGGACCAACACGGCGATGTCGGCTCTGATCTCCCGATACGCGCTGGCGGTTCAGCACGATCGTGGCCTACCGACGAAATCCGTCGGGACCGCGTTGCGTACAGCTTGTCTGACCGGCAGCGTGGAGCGACATCTAGCCGAAACAGCGGACCCGACAACACCTTTGACGTCGCGCGACATCGACCAGGCGGTGGCGGGCCTGCTCGGCAACGGCCTGGCGGCCAGCGACGTCGACGGGACGACGGTGCCCGCCGGGTTTAATCGAATCGCGGCCTTCCGCGCCGGTCTCACCAACGACAACGCCGACCGGTGCTACACGGACTTCCCGGGCTGAAAGGCATCCTTATGACTCCGACGCAGTGGGGGAGTGGCGACGACCCCGAACGGACCGAGGTGGTCCGCCGCCAGCCGCCAGCCGTCGACCCCGACAAGACCGTCGTCATCGCTTCCTCGCATGGTGCGCCTGATGAGACGACGACCCCGGTGGTGCCGCCGTATCCACCGGCCCGGCCGGCGCCAAGCGGT
Organism: Mycobacterium sp.; assembly: GCF_049585075.1. Taxonomy (GTDB): domain Bacteria; phylum Actinomycetota; class Actinomycetes; order Mycobacteriales; family Mycobacteriaceae; genus Mycobacterium. The sequence continues at coordinate 1,127 of NZ_JBAUZA010000042.1, read as the reverse complement.
TACGCCGTCGGCGCCTACCGGCACCAACGCGGCCAATACCCGGTCGCGCCTCCGCCGATTCCCCTTGCGCGGCGCGGTCACGGCTCGCTGTGGGCGGTACTTGCCATCGGTGCTGTTGGGTTGAGCGTCGCGGCCGTCCTGCTGGTCCTGCGCGTAGGCCCGATCAAATCCCTGACCGCCGACAAACTCAACATCACCGCGGCGCAGGCCGGCGTACGGAACGTGCTCGCCGACCCCGCTACCGGCTACGGGCTGGCCGGCGTCAAAGACGTCGTGTGCAACCACGGCGTCGACCCCACCATCGTCAAACACGCGACGTTCACCTGCGACCTCACCATCAATGGCCACCAGGCACAGGCGACCGTCACATTCGTCGGCGACAATGGCACCTACTCGGTCGGGCGTCCCGAGTAACCAGCACAGTTACTGGGTGACGCGCTTGGCGATTGCCGCTGCGAGGGTTACCGCCTCGTTCGACGGGTTCGCGTTGCAGGTGGTCACATCAATGACGACGTTGTTCTTCGACGTCATGGCGCGCTGGCAGGTCAGACCGCCCGCTGCGGAGACGCGGGCTGTCAAGGTGCTGCCTTGTCGTGAGACGCCTTCGACCGTCCATGTCGTGGGGTTGTCGTGGCCGGGGCCCAGCACGATTGGCGCCGATCGGCACGTCTGCCAGGTGCTGGCCTGCGCAGCGACGAGGTCGCCGGCCATCGCAGCTGTCCCGAAGGTGGTCACGGCATTGAAAACCGTCGTCCTCCTTTGATCATGCAGCGCCTGGACGTAGGTGGCGCGCGACCCCGAGCCTGCGTAAGCATTTTCGTTCGCCGGGATGACTAACCCGACGCATTGAGCCGGATCGGCCTGGTCGGTGAACATACCCGGACCGGACAGTTTGTCGATCGCCTCCAGGCCCGCAGTGCCCATGACTTGACCGACATAGGCGGGATCAGGCAGCAGCGTGGGCAGTGCGTCGTCGCCGATCGTGCGGACGTGAGGCGGAGCAACCGGCGCCGCCGGTGTGGTCGGAGAGCTGGATTTAGTCGGTGGGGCAGGAACCGGAATGCCGCCGGATACGGCTGGCGAATCGTTGTGCCCTGCGCTTGATGCGGCCACTGCCACCGTGATGG
>NZ_JBAUZA010000041.1:0-6481 GCF_049585075.1 Mycobacterium sp. | reverse complement strand
GGGCGGTATTTCGGCTCTGCTGAAGATCGCTACGCAGATCGACATTCCGGTGGTGATTTCCAGCGCGCTGGATTCCGCCGTCGGGATCGGTGTCGGCCTGGCAGCGGCCGGGGCGCTGCCGGAACTGCAGCACGCCTGCGGCCTAGGCACCGGCGGGTTGTTCGTCGAGGATGTCACCGAAGCCGTCGCGCCGGTCGACGGCTATCTGCCGGTCGCGGTCGCGACACCCGATCCGGCGCGGCTGGCGGCGCTGGCCGCATCGCCGCAGCGCCGACGGTGGTGGATCGACCGGGTCAGGGCCTGCTATCCGCTACTAGAACCGATCGTGAGATAGCTGCAATTTCCAGACACCACCACACTGCCGAGGCGAAACTGCACCGATGACTTCTATGCGCGTAGGCCTAATGGATCCGATCGTCGCCGCCCGCCCGAGGGCCGACAGCTTTACCAAGGCAAGTTACTGGGGCGCGGTCGCTAGCGGAGTCGACTCGTTCTGGGTGCCCGACCACCTCAACTCGTTGTTCCCACGATCGCTCTGGACGCCGAAATACGCGGGCGCGTCGAAATTTATGCCGTCGCTCGATGCCTACCTCGAGCCGTGGACCATGCTCGGTCACATTGCGGCGCGGAACCGCGTCGGACGCCTACGGCTCGGGGTCGGCGTCACCGACACCGGCCGGCGTAACCCCGCGGTCACCGCGCAGGCAGCAGCGACGCTGCATCTGCTTACCCGCGGCCGTGCCATCCTCGGCATCGGAACGGGCGAACGTGAAGGCAACGAGCCCTACGGGGTGGACTGGTCGAAACCAGTCGCCCGGTTCGAGGAGGCGATGGCGACGATCCGGGCACTGTGGGACTCGAAAGGCGAACTGGTCACTCGGGATTCGCCGTTTTTCCCATTGCACAAAGCCGTTTTTGATCTGCCGCCCTACCGCGGCAAATGGCCAGAGATCTGGATCGGCGCGCATGGACCCCGGATGCTGCGGGCCGTGGGCCGCTACGGCGACGGCTTTTTTCCCGGTTTCCCACATTCGGCTCAGGAATACGCACGCCGCCTCGACGTCGTTCGGGCAGCAGCGTCCGACGCGGGCCGTGACCCGATGTCGATCGTTCCGGCGATCTGGCTATTTGTGGTCACGGGCCGGACGGCCGCGGAGGTGGACGAGGCACTGGCATCCGAGGTGGTCAAGGCGCTCGGCTTAACCGCGTCCGATGAGTTCTTCGCCCAGTACGGCGCTCAACACCCGCTGGGAGTCGGCTTTAGCGGCGCACAGGACATCCTTCCCCAGGACTGGGATGAGCAGACAGCGCTGAGCTACACCAAGAAAGTCCCAACAGAATTGGTGCGAGACATGCTTCTCGCCGGAACCCCCGACGAGGTCATCGACCAAGCAGCACACTGGCGTGACTGCGGAGTGCGCTATGTCGTGCTGGCCAATGTGACGGCAATGCAACGCAGCGTCCGCAAGGGCGTGTTGGCTAACCCAGCGTTTTTCAAGATCATCCGGGGCCTGAAGAAGCTCTAGTCCTTACCCGCCGATGTCCTAATCTGTGGGGTGCAGGGCGTAGACGACATCGCATCCGTCGCCAACACTAGTTTCATGACCCGCACAGTGGTGTTTCTCGGCTTCCCCGGCATGCAGGCGCTGGACCTGGTTGGCCCGCTTGAGGTGTTCGCGACCGCATCGTTGGTGCTGGCGGCGCAAGGCCGCGACGGATACCAGCTCGTGGTCGCGTCGGTCGACGGCCAACCGGTGACGACCAGTTCCGGGCTGTCGCTGGCGACCGAGAAACTGCCCGAACGCGACCAACCCGTCGACACCCTGGTACTGCCCGGGGGCGCCGGGGTGCACGAGGTGCGGGCTGACCCGCAGGTCGTCGACTGGATTCGGACGGTGGCCGGCGGCGCCCGGCGGGTGGCCAGCGTCTGCACCGGCGCGTTCTTGGCGGCAGAGGCGGGGTTACTGAACGGCTGTGTGGCCACCACGCACTGGGGGTCCGCCGACCGGCTGGCGCGCGAATTCCCGTCGATCGTCGTTGACCCCGACCCGATCTTCATGCGCAGCTCCGCCCAGGTGTGGACCGCGGCCGGGGTTACCGCGGGCATCGACCTGGCGCTGTCGCTGGTCGAGGACGACCACGGCACCGAGGTGGCGCAGACGGTGGCCCGTTGGCTGGTGCTATACCTGCGGCGGCCCGGCGGACAGACGCAGTTCGCCGCGCCGGTGTGGATGCCGCGGGCCAAGCGTCAGCCGATACGCGACGTTCAAGAGGCGATCGAGGCCGAACCTGGTGGCGTGCACAGCATCGCGGAGCTGGCCCGTCGAACCACCATGAGCCCAAGGCATTTCACCCGAGTTTTCACCACGGAGGTCGGTGAGGCGCCCGGCGCTTACGTCGAACGGGTCCGCACGGAGGCCGCGCGCCGCCAGCTCGAAGAGACCGACGATACGGTGGCCGTGATCGCCGCGCGATGCGGTTTCGGGACCGCGGAAAGCATGCGCCGCAACTTCATTCGGCGTGTCGGCGTATCGCCAGATCAATACCGCAAGACCTTCGCCTAACCAAGGGAGCAGCTATGCAGATCGCGATTGTGACGTATCCGGGTTTCACGGCGCTGGACTTTATCGGGCCCTACGAAGTGCTGCGCTGGCTGCCCGACACCGAGGTCCGCTTCGTGTGGCACGAACCCGGCCCGATCACCGCCGACTCCGGTGTTCTCGTCATCGGCGCAACTCATTCGTTCGACGAAACTCCTTCGCCAGACATCGTTTTGGTGCCCGGCGGGATGACCACCGTGGCGCACGCCCGCGACAAGAAGCTGCTGGATTGGGTGCGTCAGGCGCATCGCAGCGCGACCTGGACGGCTTCGGTCTGCTCCGGTTCGATCATCCTGGCGGCCGCCGGTTTGCTCGACGGCAAACGCGCCACCTCGCATTGGGCGGCCCTTCCGATGCTGAAAGGCCTGGGCGCCATCCCCGTTGGCGATGAACGCGTGGTGCACCAAGGGGAGATCGTCACCAGTGCCGGGGTGTCTGCGGGCATCGACCTGGCGCTGTGGCTGGCCGGGCGAATCGGCGGTGAAGACCGCGCGAAGGTCATCCAGCTGTCGATGGAATACGATCCGCAGCCGCCGTTCGACTCCGGCCACATGTCCAAGGCATCCGCGAAGACCAAGGCGGCTGCCACCGCACTGATGGCCAGGGATGTGGCCAAACCGGCTCAGCTGAAGGCCGGGACGCAGCTGCTGTGGAACCGGGCGCTGTCCGCTGCGCGGGCCAAGGCCGGCCGCCGCTAAATTGCCGCCGCTGTCAAGCGGTTAGCGGTCCTATGCTTGGTGGATGCGTCGTCTTGGCGTCATCGCGGTGCTGGTGTGGACCTTGGTTGGGTGCACCTCGACCGTCGCTGGAACCGCCACCGGGCGCGGCGGCGCGAAAAACCCCACTGCGAAGGCACACGGCCTGGGCGCGCTGCTGCTCAGCCTCGACGAAATGAAGCAGCTGCTGAAGTTCGACGACATGGACGTCCAGGACACCTTGACCCGGCCCGAGGACCGAGGAATCTATCAGCCCGCCAACTGTGTGGGCGCGGTGTTCAGCAGTATGGCGGGCTCCTATGACGGCAGCGGATATCGGGACTTCTACGAGGTGCGGCAGACAGACATGAGTGGGGGAGGTGTGCCGCACTGGGTCGATCAGAGCGCCGCCACCTTCGACAATGACGCCGCCGCAAAGGGTTTCGTTGCTAACCAAAGCGCCCAATGGCGCCAATGCGCCGGCCGGCAGTTCAAGTATGCGTATCCGCTGCCAACCGACTGGCAGGACTCCTACCGGATCGGCGACACGATCGATTCCGGGTGCGCGACGATGATCTCCAACGTGTCAACCGGCGACAAGCAATACACCGACATCCGGGTGCTGGCCGCCAAGTCCAACATCGTCGTCGACCTGCAGTTCACCGGCTTCGACCTGACCGACCAGCCCGCAACGGCCGTCAACCGGATCCTGGATCGGATCGCTGCGCGCGGGCACGAGTGCGCGTTTTGGTCATAACCGCCTAGCCCGCGATTGCGTCGACCACCACTTCCGGATTATCCAGCGCCACGAAGGTTCTCGCGTCGGGCACCTCGATCAACTTCGCGTTGCCAAACGCCTCGGCCAGCCGACGGCCCAAACTCGGCGTGAAACAGCGATCCGCCTGACCCCAGACAAGCGTGACCGGCTTGTTGAATCGCGCTAGCCGAGTGGCGACATCGGTGAGATCGGTCTTGGCCACCTGACGCAGCAGCCCCGCGAGATCGCGGCAGATGCGCGAGTCCTTGAGGCATGGCCGCAGCCAGTCGGCCGTCATGTCCGGATCGGGCTGGCTGATTAGCAGGCCGAAGCCAAGCGGGGAGTTGCGCAGCACGCGCAACCGCATTTGTGCGAAGAGCGCCTTGATAGAGATGGGGCCGCGAAGCACGGCGAACACCAGATCGAATGGGGCAGGAGGGCATTTGTCGAACGCGTCGCAGTTAGTGAGCACTAGGCGGCCGATCCGGTCGGGATGGGCGTCGATGAGCAGTTGGCATATCCCTCCGCCGGTGTCGCTGCCCACCAGCGTCACATCGGAAAGGTCGAGCGCGACGATTGCGTCGTTGATCAGCTCCGCGACACCGGCCAGCGATAGCACGGTCGCGTCGCGGACCGGGATGGTGTGGGACCCCAACGGCAAAGTCGGCACGATGCAGCGGTACCCGCGGCCACCCAGCTCTTCGGCGACGGCGCGCCACAGTTGCCCGTCCACCAAGATGCCGTGGATGAACAGCACCGGCGGGTGCGCCGAATCCTGCGGTCCAAACTCCTGGTATTCGATGGTGGCCTGCTTGAGTGCGAGCTCTGCCATGTCGTTCGTTCCTCCTCCAACTCGTCGATTCCGTTCCCTGATATTCCAGCTCAGCGGCCGCTGCCAGGTCGACGCTGCGAACTGCCAGATGCTGCCACCGCAATGGCGTCGCGTAGGTTGTCGTCGTGATCAACCTGGCTTACGACGACCAAGGGACCGGAGAGCCCGTCGTGTTCATCGCCGGACGCGGCGGTGCCGGACGCACCTGGCATCTGTATCAGGTCCCGGCTTTCCTGGCGGCGGGCTACCGCGTCATCACCTTCGACAATCGCGGCGTGGGCGCCACGGCAAACGCCGACGGTTTCACGACCGAGAGCATGGTCGCCGATACCGCCGCGCTGATCGAATCCCTGGGCGTGGGCCCGGTGCGGATCGTCGGGGTGTCGATGGGGGCGTTCATCGCCCAGGAGCTGATGGTGGCCCGGCCCGATCTGGTCAGCCAGGCGGTGCTGATGGCCACCCGGGGCCGGCTGGACAAGGCGCGAGAGTTCTTCCGCAGCGCCGAAGACGAGTTCGCCGCCTCCGGTGTGCAGCTACCGGTCGCTTACGACGCGAAGATCCGATTGCTGGAGAGCTTTTCGCCCAAGACGCTGAGCAACGACGAGGCCGTCGCGGAGTGGATCGGCATGTTCACCATCTGGCCGGTCAAGCTCACCCCGGGGATGATCCGCCAGGGTGCCATCTCGCCGCAGGGCAATCACTTGCCCGCCTACCGCAACATCACCGCGCCGGTGCTGGTGCTCGGCTTCGCCGACGACATCGTGACGCCGCCGCACCTAGGCCGCGAGGTCGCCGACGCCATACCCAAGGGCCAGTACCTGCAGCTCGCCGACACCGGGCACCTCGGATTCCTGGAGCGTCCCGACGCCGTCAACTCCGCGGCGCTGCAATTCTTCGGCTTTATGGGTGTCTGACGCGCACTAGATAGGCTGGTCGGGTGAACCCCTCGACGGCCCAGGCCCGCGTCGTCGTCGACGAACTGATCCGCGGCGGCGTCCGCGATGTGGTGCTGTGCCCGGGCTCACGCAACGCCCCGCTGGCGTTCGCGTTGCAGGACGCCGACCGGGCCGGCCGGATCAGCCTGCATGTCCGCATCGACGAGCGGACCGCCGGGTATCTGGCGATCGGGCTGGCGATCGCCGCGGGCGCGCCGGTCTGCGTGGCGATGACGTCGGGCACGGCGGTGGCCAACTTGGGTCCGGCCGTGGTGGAAGCCAACTACGCGCGGGTGCCGCTGATTGTGTTGTCGGCCAACCGGCCCTACGAGCTGCTCGGCACCGGCGCCAACCAGACGATGGAGCAACTGGGCTACTTCGGCACCCAGGTGCGCGCCACGATCAGCCTCGGGCTGGCCGAGGACGCCCCGGAGCAGATGGACGCGTTCAACGCGACCTGGCGGTCGGCCACCTGCCGGGTGCTGGCCGCGGCTACCGGCGCCCGCAGCGCCAACGCCGGGCCGGTGCAATTCGACATCCCGCTGCGCGAGCCGCTGGTACCCGACCCCGATACCGGCCGCACGCCGGAGGGACGCCCGGGCGGCAAACCGTGGACCTACTCTCCGCAGGTCAGCTTCGACCAGCCGCTGGATATCGACCTG
>NZ_JBAUZA010000040.1:0-8141 GCF_049585075.1 Mycobacterium sp. | reverse complement strand
CCCCACGACATCGCCGCTAACAAGGGATACGACGCCGCCGAGCGACATTTCTCCCAGGCTCGAATGATGCCCGAAGTGATGATGGTCGCCGCCGACCACGATTTGCGAAATCCGGCTGACTTTCTGGTCCTCGACAAACTGGCCAAGGGCATCTTGCACGTTCCGGGTGTATCCAGGGTGCAAGCGATCACACGGCCCGAGGGCACGGCGATGGAGCATACGTCGATACCGTTTCAGCTCAGCATACAAAATGCCGGGCAGGTACAGACGATGAAATTCCAAAAGGCCCGGATGGACGACATGCTCAAGCAGGCTGACGAGCTCGAGGACACGATCCAGCGAATGCAGCGCATGTACAACCTCATGAAGCAACTCACCGACACCACACACAAGATGGTCGGTGAGACGAAGGAAATGCAGGCCATCACAGAGGAATTGCGGGATGACATCGCAAACTTCGAAGACACCTGGCGACCCATCCGCAGCTACTTCTACTGGGAAAAACACTGCTACGACATCCCGATCTGCTTCTCGCTACGATCCGTCTTCGAGGCCGTTGATGGTGTCGACGAGATCGACGACAAGTTCCAGATTCTCACGAAAGACTTCGATCAACTCGATGCGCTGATGCCGCAGATGATCGCGGAGTTCCCACCGATGATCGCCAGCATGGAGTCCATGCGAACGATGATGCTGACGATGCACAGCACCATGTCCGGGATCTTCGGGCAGATGGACGAGCTGAGCGATAACGCGACGGCGATGGGCAAAGCCTTTGACCGCGCCAAAAATGACGACTCGTTCTACTTGCCGCCGGAGGTCTTCAAGAACCCAGACTTCAAACGTGCCTTGAACAACTTCTTTTCGCCGGACGGCACGGCCGTGCGGTTGATCATCTCGCACCGGGGGGATCCCGCAACGCCGGAAGGCATTGCGCGGGTTGACTCGATCAAACAGGCGGCCGAGGAGTCGATGAAGGCGACTCCTCTCGAAGACTCGAAGATCTACATGGCCGGTACCGCCGCCACCTTCAAAGACTGGAAGGACGGCTCGAAATACGATCTGTGGATCGCCGGGATCGGTTCGCTGTGCCTGATTTTCATCATCATGCTGATCATCACCCGAAGCCTGATCGCCGCCCTGGTTATCGTTGGCACGGTTGCTGTTTCGTTGGGTGCGTCCTTTGGGCTCTCCGTGCTGGTTTGGCAGTACTTCCTGGGAATCCAACTGCACTGGATGGTCTTGGCGATGTCGGTGATCATCCTTTTGGCAGTGGGGTCGGACTACAACCTGCTGCTGGTGTCTCGGTTCAAAGAAGAAATCCACGCGGGGCTCAAGACAGGCATCATCCGCGCGATGGGCGGCACCGGGAAGGTGGTAACTTCGGCCGGGCTGGTGTTCGCGTTCACGATGTGCTCCATGGTGGTCAGCGACTTGCGGATCATCGGCCAAATGGGGACGACTGTCGGCATGGGTCTGCTGTTCGACACGTTGGTGGTCCGATCGTTCTTGACGCCGTCGATCGCCGCCCTGCTGGGACGCTGGTTCTGGTGGCCGATCAAGGTCCGGCCTCGCCCGGCCAGCACGATGCTGCGGCCCAGCGGGCCTCGCCCGGCGGTTCGTTCGCTGTTGAATGGGCATGACGAGCTGGACGCCAACACCGCGCCGTTGTCGAAAACCCGGTCCGGGTAACGTAGTTCAGTGAATACGGGCGCTGCCGCCCAGGCCGATCTCCAGCACACTGCCGGTGATCACCCCGGGATCGGTTACCAGGTAGACGATTCCACGACTGACGTCCTCGGGCTGAAGCCAGGGCTGCGGTATGGGATTGGCTTTCATCATGCGGCGCACCAAGTCATCGGGTATGTCTCCTGCATCTGGGCCGCCGGCAGGCTGAACCATCGGGGTCTGGGTCGTCGTCGGACAGATGACGTTGACCGTGATGCCTTCCTTGGCGACCTCCAGCGCAACGGATTTCGCCAGCCCGATGACGCCCCACTTGGTGGCGTTGTAGGCGGCGAGCTCCGGGATGCCCATTCGCCCTCCCATTGACGACGTCACGACTATCCGGCCGAAGCGTTGGCGCCGCATCACCGGTATGGCTGCGCGCAGCGTGTTGAACGCACCCGTGAGGTTGGTATCGATGAGTTGCTGCCAGACGTCATCGCTCACGTCTTCCAACAATCCGGTGCTGACGATCCCGGCATTGGCCAACACGATGTCGAGACTGCCGAAGTCGCTGACCGTCTGCTCCACAACAGCATTGACCTGAGCCGAGTCGCGCACATCGACTGCTACCGGACTGCAGCGGCGGCCCAGACCGTTCACCAGCTCGGCCGTTTCGTGCAGATCGCTCTCGGTGCCGAGCGGATACGTCAGATCCTTCATCGGGCCGGGAGCATCGGCCGCGACAATGTCTGCTCCCTCGGCAGCCAATGCCAAAGCGTGCGCACGACCCTGCCCTCGAGCCGCGCCGGTGATTAACGCGACCCGTCCATCCAAAGACCCCACGGACGATTACCGCTGTTGCACCAGCCCGCTGGGCGGGCTTTCGTCGGCATCCGTGTGCATCAGCTCGCGAACCGCCGGGCGGGTTCCGTATGGCTGCAGCATCGTGCTGGCCGGGCGCGGCCGTACGTGCTGCGGCCACCAGAACCAACGTCCCAGCAGGGTGGCCACCGACGGCGTCATGAACGACCGGACGATCAAGGTGTCGAACAACAGACCGAGAGCAATCGTGGTGCCCACCTGGGCCATAACCCGCAACGGGCCGAACACGAACGAGGCCATGGTGGCGGCGAACACCAGTCCGGCAGCAGTGACCACCGAACCAGAGCCGGCCATGGCGCGGATGGTGCCGGTCTTGAGCCCGGCGTGAATTTCCTCTTTGAATCGGGATATCAGCAACAGGTTGTAGTCCGACCCGACCGCCAACAGCAGGATGATCGCCATCGCCAGCACCATCCAGTGCAGTCTGATGCCGAGAAGGTACTGCCACACGAGCACGGAAAGGCCGAAGGACGCGCCCAGCGAAAGCAGCACGGTCCCCACGATGACCAGGGCCGCGACCACGCTTCGGGTAATGACCAACATGATGATGAAAATCAAAGTGGCCGCGGCTATTCCGGCGATCATCAGGTCGATGTTGGAGGCGTCACGCATGTCCTTGTACAGCGCCGCGGTGCCGCCGAGGTAGACCTTTGCGCCCTCCCAGGGCGTGCCTTTGATGGCCTCGTGCACTGCCTGCTTGATCGGGTTGATGTGAGCGATGCCCTCAGGACTCGCCGGATCGCCTTCGTGCGAGATGATCAAGCGAACAGCGTGGCCGTCGGGTGACATGAACTGTTTCAGGCCGCGCGCGAAGTCCGGGCTTTTGAAAGCCTCGGGCGGCAGATAGAACGTGTCGTCGTTCTTCGCCCTGTCGAAAGCCTCGCCCATGGCTGTGGCGTTGTCGGACAACGCTTCCTGTTGGTCGTTGAGACCTTTCGTCGTCGCGTAGTTCGACATGATCGTCTCGAGATTTCGCTCCTGGCTGGCGATCTGTGGTGGTATCAGCGCCACCAGCTGCGGCTGAATCTGGTCCAGCTTGTCGAGATTCGCGCTGAGCGCCTCAATGTTCTCGGCGACTTGGTCGATACCATCGAGCGCATTGAAGATGGATTGGAACGCCCAACACAACGGCACGTCGAAGCAGTGTTTCTCCCAGTAGAAGGCGCTGCGAATCGGCCTGAAGAAGTCATCAAAGTTAGCGATGTAGTCGCGCAATGACTCGGTAATCTTCACCGTTTCTTTTGTGAGCAGCGTGGTTTGGTGCGTGGTGTTGCTGAGGTCCTGCGTGACTTGCATCTGCTGGTGCAGAGTTGCCATTGTCTTGTGGAGCTCGTCCGCTTGCTTCAACAGGTTCTTCGCCTGTTCGTCTTGGTAATGCTGCGTCTGGATCCGGCCGGCGCTCTGCGCGCTGATCAGGAAAGCAAGGGTGCTGTGGTCGAGCGGAGTGCCCAGCGGCCGGGTGATGGTCTGCACACGGCCGATACCTGGGATGTGGAAGATAGCCTTCGCCACCTTGTCCAACACCAGGAAGTCGGCCGGATTACGCAAGTCGTGATCCGTCTCGATCATCAACAGCTCGGGATTCAGCCGGGCCTGGGCGAAATGCCGGTCTGCGGCCATATAGCCGATGTTGGCCGGGACATCGGCCGGCAGGTAGTGGCGATTGTCGTAGTCGGTTGTATATCCGGGCAGGGCGAGCAGACCGACAAGGGCGATGGCTATCGTCACCGCGAGAATTGGTACGGGCCAACGGACAATCGCGGTGCCGATGCGTCGCCATCCCCGGGTTTGCAAAATTCGCTTCGGATCGAGGAGCTTGAAGAAGCTGCCCACCGCGAGCACCGCCGGGCCCAGGGTCAAGGCTGCGAAGACTGCAACCAGCAGGCCGACTGCGCACGGCACGCCCATAGTCTGGAACCACGGCAACCGGGTGAAGCTGAGGCAGTACATCGCGCCGGCGACGGTCAACCCCGAGCCCAGCACGACATGCGCGGTGCCGTGAAACATGGTGTAGAAGGCCTGTTCTCGGTCCTCGCCGACGCCACGGGCTTCGTGATATCGGCCCATCACAAAAATCGCGTAGTCCGTGCCGGCCGCGATCGCCAACAGCACCAGCAAGTTGTTGGCGAAGGTGGACAGCCCGATGATCCCGTAATTCCCCAGGAACGCGACGACACCCCGGGCGGCGGCCACTTCGACCATCACGATAAACAGCACGATGAAAGTAGTGCTCACCGAGCGGTAGACGAAGAGCAGCATCACAATGATCACCAGAAAGGTGACGATGGTGACCAGCTTGACGCCTTTCTCGCCCGCATGAGACTGATCGGCGATCAGCGGACCGGCGCCGGTCACGTAGGCCTTGACCCCCGGCGGCGCGGGCACGGAGTCGACAATCTTACGGACCGCTTCGACGGACTCGGTGGACAAACTCTCACCCATGTTGCCGGCGAGGTAGGCCTGGACATAGGCCGCTTTTCCATCCGGGCTTTGCGAGCCCGCGGCAGTTAGCGGGTCATTCCAGAAATCCTGGATGTGCTGAACGTGCTTGGTGTCCCGTTCGAGTCGCTTGACGATCTCGCCGTAATACCGGTGAGCGGCATCCCCGAGCGGCTTGTCGCCCTCCAGGACGATCATCGCCGAGGTGTCGGAGTTGAATTCGTGGAAGGTCGACCCGACCTTCTTCATCGCGATCATCCCCGGCGCGTCATTCGGACTCTGCGAAACCGCGTGCTCTTTGGTGACGACCTCCAGTTGCGGCACCGTGACGTTGACGAACACGGTGAGTCCGAGCCACACCAGCACGATCGGCAGCGCGAGCCGATGGATCATCCGAGGCAGGAACGGCGGGATCAACGGCTGCGAGACAGGCCGGGCAACCTCGGTGGTCTCGCTCATGCGGACTTGTTCAGGCAGAAGGTGAAGGCGCTCGTTGTTTCGTTGGCGGGCGATTGATTTGTGGCCTTGACGACCGGCCCGCGCCCGTCGTTGTCGTCCAGGGTGATCTTGCAGGCGACCCAAGCGCCGCTTCCCTGCGCCACGAGGTTGGCGGGGAGGGAAGGCTGCGTCGTTGTCAGCTGAGTCGACCAGGGCAGAGGTACGTTGAGGGCCTGCTGAGGCTTGGAATCTTTATCCAGATAGTTGATGGTCGCCACGCTCCCCGGTGAGCCCCAGACCTCCAGCGTTAAGACCTTGGGGTTGAACGGCTTTATCTCTTGTTCGACCGCACCGCCGCCGAAGGTGTTGCCGTGAACACCGAAGATGCCGCGCAGTCGGTACACGCAAAATCCCGAAACCGCGACCACGGAGACGATGACCAGCACCACCCAGAACCGGGTGAGGAACCGCGACAGTAAGGACCGTTGTCCGGTTGGCGTCCGCCTGGCGGCCTGGTCTTCGCCGTTGCCTTCAACCGGGGTGGGCAACGGCTCGGTCCTCGGCTCGGTGGTGGTCATGGGTTCTTTCATCCTTAACCAGGGGCGAAGGGCGCTCAACTAATTAGCCTGTGTGTAACCTTAGCTACTCTAATCGGAATTCGCGACAGAATAGAAACCGGGTAGCGAGGGTTTGGATGACTGAATCGGGCTTTCCGACCGGTGGGCTCGGACGGGGTTCGAACGCGACGAGAGGATCTGTGACGATGCGCGTTAGGAAACGGCTGCGTTCTCCACGAAGAACAGCGAGCGGTACTATCCAGCCCATGAAGGTAACGGGATTCGCCGTTGTTGCCATCGCCGCCGCGATCGGCCTGTCTGCGCCGGCATACGCCGACCCCGACACCGACTTCGACAACCAACTTCAGAAGTACGGCATCTACGGGTCCCATGACTACAACCCGTATCTGGCCAAGATCGTCTGCCGACGGCTGGGGCAGGGCGTCGATCCCGACGCGGCGGCTTCCGCTCATTTCCTCTCCGACAACCTCCCCAGAGGCACCACGCAGGTGCAGGCCTATCAGTTCCTCGGTAGCGCCATCAGCATGTACTGCCCCGACTTGGCACCCAAGCTGCAAAACATTCCCGCTCGCTAAGCGGTCGAAACGAAGCCGCGGGGCAGGGTCAGCGGCAAATCGTTGTAGGTGGCAATGCCCGGTGCCGCGGCGACGACCGCCGGGATCGCGTTGATCGCTGGCAGCGCTGTCATGATGTGCCCGAGGTCCATGAATTCTTCGATCGTGGTGGCCTCGAAATACGGTGGCGGCAGGAAACCGACCTTGGTGGTAACCGTGGGCTGTCCGTCGACGTGGATGACCCAGCCGTCTCCGTCGATCTTCCAGTCCGGTTCGAGCGTCTGTCCTTTGCGCCACCGAACATTGAGGTCAATGACGGCCTTGCCCCCGACGATTCCCTGCCAGCTGATGTAGACGCCGGCCACGCATCCCGCCGGGATGGTCCACGACGCCATCTCGAGATCCGCTGTGGTCTGCGCGAATTCCGCTTCACACCGCACGTCGTCGAGTTCGATGCCAAGCGCATCACCCACCAGCCGGACGGCCTCGCCAAAGATCGCGGTGCCTTTTGCCGCCATCGACTGCAGGTCCGGGTGGTCGATCGGCTGGCCGAAGCCCACCGGCTTCTCGGTTTCCGGCGAGTCGTAGAACGTGGTGTCGGCCGCTTCGTTGACAGTGACCTTGTCGACTCGGTTGCACACCATCGCACAGACGATGGCCAGCAGCTCGGCGAAGCCCGGGCTCACGCCGGATCCGAAGATCGTGGCGCCGCCCAACTCGGCGGCCTCGACGATCCGGTCGCGGCCGGCGCCGAGATTATGCCCGGTGATGAAGGAGGCGGTGGTCACCACGTTGACTCCCGCCGACAGGATGCGGACCAGCTCGTCGACATCGATCCACATCGGGTTGTAGACCACGCAGTCGGGTTTGAGAGCAAGCAGCGCGTCGACGTCGTTGGTGGCGGCCACCCCTAGCGGCGCAATGCCGACCAGCTCGCCGGCGTCACGGCCTACTTTCTCCGCCGACCAGGCGTAACACCCGACCAGTTCCAAGAGGGGGTTGGCGGCGATCGATTTCAGCGAGCTTTTTCCGACGTTTCCGGTGTTCCACTGAACTACTCGATAATTATTTGGCACTCGCTCAGCATAGGGAAGGGCTGGCCGGCCGGGAACGGCATCGAATCATCGTTCTTGCGCGACGCCGCCGAGCACCACGTCGACGCCTGGCTGGATTCAGTCGTCGACGGCGACACCGCGGCGCGTGCGCCTGCGCCGGTGCGCCCCTGAGGGTTTGCCGGTCGGCCGCCGGTTGCGGAGCCCGCGTTCGGCCGTGGCGTCTTCCAGGCCGTCGTCGTCCACGTCGGCGTCTTCGACTGGGGGCGTCTCTTGCGCTGTCGACTCGACGTCGGTGTCCGCGGTGCCTTCGGCGGTGACTTCGGCGGGCTGCTCGGTCTCCTCAACCGTTTCGGTCGTTTCGTCCCCGTCGGCTTCAGCGTCTTCCTCGGCCTCGCCGTCAGACTCTTCGTCTTCGGTCTCTGCCTCGGCCTCGTCGGCGTCGCCGTCCTTCTTGCCGCGGCGGCGACGCTGCTTCTTCTCTTTCTTGGGCTTCAGCGGTTTCGGCGGTGGCGGCGGAAGCTCGGCGA
>NZ_JBAUZA010000039.1:0-13513 GCF_049585075.1 Mycobacterium sp. | reverse complement strand
GGTGATGCCCGTCCCCGACCAGCGGCCGCTGCTCGGCAAACCCGGTCGCCGACGGAAGTCCTGGGACCAGCTGGCGCAGGCCGGTCGAGGCCAGCGCCGAGTGCACATCGACGCGAGCCAGGTAGGCGGGCCGCTCACCAAGCACTGCGTCGAGGTCCGCGGTGCTCGGCGAGGCATTCTCCGGCCACGAGGTTTCATCCCAACCATGGCCCCAGACCGGCTGGCCGGGATGCGCGGCGGCGTAGTCCGCGATCAGCTGCAGGCAATGGCGCTGCGATGTCGAAGCCCGCAGATCCAGCCCAGTCAGCGACAAACCGGTGGCGGTGAGATGGATGTGGCTGTCGACGAAGCCCGGTGCGACGAAGCCGCCCTCGAGATCGACCACCTCGGCATCGGGGAACTGGCCGCGGCCGACGTCGTCGCTACCGAGCCACGCCACTACTTCGTTGCGGAGCGCCATCGCGGTCGCATCGGGATGAGTCGGGCTGTGCACCCTGCCGTTCACCAATAGCGTGGTGGGGACGTTCGTCACGCTGTATAGCGTCTACTTGGACTCGCCCGGCAAGGCCGGCGGGTCGACCACCGCGACGTCGGCGACGTCAGTGACGTCGATGACCTCGCCGTCGATGTAATCCGACCGGGGTTGGGGTGGCGATGCGTATCGATTCGCGCCGACGGTGGTGACGGTAATCAGCGGCGCACGTCTCCCGATACCGCGAACAGCCATCGCCGTCAGCACCGGCCGGGCGACGGCCCGGGTCGGTGGTAACAGGAGCAGCACCCCCGCAGCGGTGGTGACCAGCCCGGGAACAACCACCAGCACCGTGCCGAGCGCAACCAGAGCGCCGTCGCTGGCCGCGCGGGACCCTTGCGTGGTCAGCCCGGATCGCAACCGCGCGAGCTGGCGCTTCAGTTGCGAACCCGCCAACGTCATACCGGCGACGAAGGCGGCCAGCAACACCAGCAGCGTCCAGCCCAGCCCGATGGTGGAGGCCAGCGCCACCACCACCGCGAGCTCGACGACGGCATAGAGCACAAACAGTCGGGACACCATGAGATGCCAACGTCGCGGGCGCCCGCGGGAGTTCCGCCGTTCGCGCCAGCACGGTTAGATGGCTGAGGTGACGACAATCGAGATCGATACCCCGGCCGGCCCCATCGATGCGCTGCTCGATGTCCCCGACGGGCAAGGGCCCTGGCCGGGCGTGGTGGTGATTCACGACGCGACGGGGTACGGCCCGGACCAACAGACGATCAACAGCCATATCGCCACCGCGGGTTACGTCGCGCTGACCCCGAACATGTTCGCGCGGGGCGGCTGGGCGCGATGCGTCACCAAGGTCATGCGGGACCTACTGACCAAACGCGGACGCGCGCTTGATGACGTGTTGGCGGCCCGCGACCACTTGCTGTCGCTACCGGAATGCACCGGCCGCGTGGGCATCGCGGGGTTCTGCATGGGCGGTGGGTTCTCATTGGTCATGTCGCCCAAAGGTTTTGCCGCGTCGGCGCCGTTTTACGGCACTCCCCTGCCCCGCGAGCTCAGCGAGACACTGGACGGGGCCTGCCCGATCGTGGCCAGCTTCGGCGGCCGTGATCCACTCGGCGTAGGCGCGCCCAAGAAGCTACAACGGGTGCTCGACCAAAAAGGCGTCACCAACGACGTCAAGGTCTATCCGGGTGCCGGGCACAGCTTCGCTAACCGGCTGCCCGCCCAGCCGCTGCTGCGGATTGCCGGATTCGGCTATAACCAGGCCGCCACCGAGGATGCGTGGGCGCGGGTCTTCGCATTCTTCGGCGAACACCTGCGACAGCCGGCGTAATTCAGTTCGCCGGGCGCAGTTCCAAGCCGACGTTGTTCTGCATGCCGCCGCGCAACCTGCTGAAAAAGTTGAAGACCCGACCGATCAGCCCGTACTCGCGGGCGATCGCGTCGTAAACGGCAGCGGTGTGTGATTTGTCGAGGATGGTCGCGGTCGCCACGATCGGTTCGCTTTTCGGTCGACCGCGGATATCGCACACGGCCAGCGTGACCCGCGGGGTATTGCGGATCCGCTTGACCTTCCACGCCTTCCCCTCGCTGATGACCAGCAGGCGGTCGCCATCGGAGGCGGCCCAGACCGGAGTCGGCTTGGGCCGGCCGTCTTTGGTGAACGTCGTCAGCAGGACGTATTGCGCGTTGGCGACGTCGGCGAAGCTCGGGGGCACCGCGTCAGTCTAAGGGACTTCGGGGTGCAGGTAGCCGGTGACCGATTTGCCGAACCGAGCAGCAATTCATCGTTAATCTGTGCCACATCTCTGTTGTCCCAACAGCAGTGGAAGCGCAGCAAACGAAGGGGTCTCTATGATCTTCAAATTGATAACCCCCGGCGCGATTGCATCGTTGGCGTTAGCGGTTGCTCCAATTTCGGCTGCTGACCCGCCGGATGAAACAGACGTTCCGGGTATGACTTACGACGTGGTCGTCGGTGCGCCGTGCTCGAATTTTCAGCGATACATCTTCGGGCGCACGGCAAGCGGTCAGGCCGCAGCCTGCGTGTCGTCTTACGGCCAGTCGGGCAACTGGGTGGCGTCGTCGCCGCTGCGCGGAGTCCAGGAGATCGGTGCACCGTGCCCGCCTGGCCAGGACGCCGCGGCACAGTCGCCCGACGGACGGGGATTGATGTGCGTGCTCAACCAAGGGTGGCAGCCAGGCCCGTAGTCGGGGACGGCCGCTTGAGAACGTTTTAGGGTTCTTGAGCGCTTACGCTTTAGCCCGGACTACAAGGAGCACCGAGCGATGAAACGCGGTTCTGTTGCAGAAAAGGTCATTGCTATCACCGGCGGCGCACGCGGAATCGGACTGGCTACTGCGACAGTTCTGCACGATCTGGGCGCCGCGGTCGCGATCGGCGATATCGACAGATCGGCCGTCAAGGAGGCCGGCACCGGGTTGAGTCTCAAGGTTGCCCGCCGTCTGGACGTGACGGATCCACGATCCTTTAAAGATTTCCTCGACAATGCTGAGGACCAGCTGGGGCCAGTAGATGTGTTGGTGAACAACGCCGGCGTCATCGCAGTCGGTAGCGCTGTCGACGAGGCTGACGCCATCACGCGGCGGGTGCTCGATGTCAACATTTATGGCGTGATCTTGGGCACCAAGCTGGCCGCCCAACGGATGTTGGCGCGCGGCCACGGTCATATCGTCAACATCGCCTCGCTGGGTAGCGTGCTGCCGGCCGAAGGCATTGCAACCTATTGCGCCACAAAGCATGCCGTGCTCGGATACACCGATTCCGTCCGCCTGGAAAACCGCGGCAGCGGTGTGCAGTTCTCCGCGATTCTGCCGACCCTGGTTAATACCGAGATGATTGCCGGCGCCGGGCGCGGGAGGGGTGTCAGGACTGCCGAACCGGAAGAAGTCGCC
This sequence comes from Mycobacterium sp., assembly GCF_049585075.1. GTDB lineage: Bacteria > Actinomycetota > Actinomycetes > Mycobacteriales > Mycobacteriaceae > Mycobacterium. Next base: position 10,107 of record NZ_JBAUZA010000039.1, on the reverse strand, counting down.
CGCGCAGTCGCCGGGGTGATCGCCAAACCGAATCCGCGTGTGTTCGTTCCCCGTTCGGTGGGCGTGCTTGCGGGTGTCCAGCGAGTGCTGCCGCGACGTCTGACGGAGGCGACCGGACGCGCGATCGGCACGGACCGCGTCTTCACCAGCGACGTCGACGTCGACAAGCGCTCAGCGTATGCGCGGCGCACCGGAACATCCTGATCGCGGGGCCAGGCCCGTAAATGACTGCAGCCCTTTGTAATTGACGATGTGACAATTATCGCGGCAGTCGCCGCCAAATGAATTGCGGTAGTAGCCGCATCGCGAAGAACATCGGCCGCAGCGGCCACGGGATCCAAACAGTGCGCCGTCCTTTGCCCAGTGCTCGTGCGGTGGCGGCGGCCACCTGCTCGGGCGTGCTCGACAGCGGAGCCGGCGTCATACCTTGCGTCATGCGGCCGATGACGAATCCCGGGCGGGCGATCAACAACCGCACCCCGGTGCCGTGCAGCGCGTCGGCCAACCCACAGGCGAACCCGTCCAGACCCGCTTTTGCCGAGCCGTACACGTAGTTGGCCCGACGCACCCGGACGCCGGCCACCGACGAGAAGACCACCAGCGAACCGCGCCCGGCCTGGCGCATCGCCGCGGCCAAATGGGTGAGCAGGCTGACCTGCGCGACGTAGTCGGTGTGTATGACGGCGACAGCGTGCGCAGCGTCGGTCTCGGCGCGGGCCTGGTCGCCGAGGATTCCGAACGCCAACACCGCGGTGTCGATCGGGCCGTGGTCGGCGACGGTCGAGGCGACCAGCGGTCCGTGCGAGTCGAGATCGTCGGCATCGAACTCTTTGGTGTGCACGGCCGCCGCGCCGGCTGCGCGCACGGCCGCGATCTGGTCGGCGAGTTGGTCGGCTTTACGCGCCGCCAGTATCACCGTCGCCCCGGGTGCCAGCCTGCGCGCGAGTTCGATACCGATCTCGCTGCGTCCGCCGAGGAGCAAAACCGTCTTAGGTCCCATAGCCCCCGTGTCATCCACGGAAGCGATTATCACCTGCGCTAGCGTGAGCGGTGATGGCGAACTCCACCGCCCGGCTGACCAACGACGCGCTGGCGTTTCTCACGGAGCGCCATCTCGCCATGCTGACCACGCTGCGCGTCGACAATTCGCCGCACGTGGTGGCGGTGGGTTTCACCTTCGACCCGAAGACACACATCGCGCGGGTGATCACTACCGGCGGTTCGCAGAAGGCGGTCAACGCCGAACGTGGCGGGGTCGCGGTGCTCAGTCAGGTCGACGGTGCCCGCTGGCTATCGCTTGAGGGCCGGGCCAGCGTCAACAGGGAGGTCGACGCCGTGCGCGACGCCGAATTGCGCTACGCCCAGCGTTACCGCACGCCGAGGGCCAACCCCCGACGTGTGGTCATCGAGGTACAGATCGAACGAGTCCTAGGGTCATCGGATCTGCTGACCCGCAAAACGGACTAGCTCCGCTAGACCAGGGTGGCGCCGGGCGCCCGAATCACCAACGGCACGGCCGGGAAATAGGCCGCCAACTCCGGTCGTGATTTGGCCAGCGCGGCGGTTCCGTAGCCCCGGTGCCGGGCTTCGGGGCGGATCCAGATCCGGACGTGAACCTCGTGGCCGGCGAGTTCGCCGAAGACCATGCCGACCTTCTCGTCGCCGTCGACCGCGACGAACCACGCTGCCTCTTCGGCATCGAACCTGTCCTGCGCTGAGCGGATCTCGTCATCGAGCCCACCGGCCGGGCCCCCCGATCCGTCACCGTGGGTACCGATCTCCTCGGTGCGCGCGGCGAAGATGTCGCGGTCGGACGCCGCGGAGAATGGGCGCAGCGCCAGCGTGTCGCCGGAGCTGGCCGGCCGGTCCTTGAACGTGAAACTCAAGATGTTGTTCAGGTCTTCAAGCTCGGCGGCGATCTTCTTACGCGAGTTGATCGTCAGTTGGTCGAACGACATCCCGATCACCGCCTCGGCGCCCAGCCGTGAGGTGCCCAGCAACTTGATGATGCCGTCGACCGCCGATGATCTGTCGTCGGCCTCCACGATCAGGTCCAGCACCTCATGGCGTCGTTCCAACGCGTTGAGAAACGCATCGGTGATTTCTCGGCGGGCGGCGGCGCGGTCGTGATCGGTCATCGAAAGAGGATAACCCTAGACCGGGACGACGATCAGGTCGTGCGGACGATGGTTGACCGGCAGGGCGCCGTCTTCGGACACCACCACGATGTCTTCGATACGCGCCCCCCAACGGCCGGGGAAGTAGATCCCGGGCTCGACGGAAAACGCCATGCCCACCTGTAGCGGCAAGTCATTGCCCGCGACGATGTACGGCTCTTCATGCACCGACAACCCGATGCCGTGCCCGGTGCGGTGCACGAAATACTCCGCGAGCCCGGCTTCGGCCAGCACGCTGCGCGCGGCGGCATCCACCTGTTCGGCGGAAACCCCGGGACGCACCGCTTCGACGGCCGCGCGTTGCGCCCGCTGCAACACTGAATACTGCTGCGCCACTTCGGCATTGGGTTCACCAATGCTGTAGGTGCGGGTGGAATCAGAGTGGTATCCGGGCCGGTATGCGCCGCCGATGTCGACGACCACGACGTCACCGACCCGAAGCTCCCGATCCGAGTACTCGTGATGCGGGTCTGCACCATGCGGACCGGAACCGACAATGACGAACGCCACCTCCGAATGCCCTTCGGCGACAATGGCTTCAGCGATATCCGCGGCAACGTCGGCCTCCTTTCGACCGGGGACCAGAAAATCTGGCACCCGGGAATGCACGCGGTCGATAGCCGCACCGGCCTTGCGCAGCGCGTCGATCTCGGCAGCGTCCTTGACCATCCGCAATCTCCGCAGCACGCCGGTGGCCAACACCGGCACGACACCGAGAACGCCGGCCAGCGGCAGCAAATGCAGCGCGGGCATCGAGTCGGTGACGGCGGTCGCCGCGGGTGCGCCTCCGATGGCCTCGGCGACCAGCTGGTAGGGATCGTCGCCGTCGACCCAATCTCGCACTGCCAGACCCAGATCCGCGGCAGCGGATTGTTTGAGCGACGCTAGCTCCAGTCTCGGTACCACCACGGTCGGGTCACCGGTGACCGGCAACACCAGCGCGGTGAGCCGCTCGAAGGTCTGCGCGCGTGAGCCGAGCAGATACCGCAAGTCGTAGCCCGGGGTAATCACCAGGCCGGCTAGGCCGGCCTGCGCGGTAGCGGCCGTCGCGGCCGCAATCCGCCGACCGTAAACGTCTGCATCGAAGCGATGAGCAGTCACGCTGGCAGGATATCGGTCATTCGGATGCGTTGACTCTGCGCTCAAGGCGAAGAAGTTCAAGTAACACACGCCGTGGACGCAGAATCAACGGCGAATATGCTCTCGGGCATGTCCGCGCCGCTGCTGCTGCTTGACGGCGCCAGCATGTGGTTTCGCTCCTACTACGGCGTGCCGTCCTCGATCACCGCCCCCGACGGTCGGCCGGTGAACGCGGTCCGCGGCTTCCTGGACTCGGTGGCGATGCTGGTCAACCGACAGCGACCTGGCCGCTTGGTGGTGTGCCTGGACTTGGATTGGCGCCCGCAATTCCGGGTGGATGCCATCCCGTCATACAAAGCGCATCGCGTCGAGGAAGAACACCCCGACGGTGAACCCGATGTCGAGGAAGTGCCCGACGAGTTGTCTCCGCAGGTCGAGATGATCTCCGAAATCCTCGACGCGTTCGGCATCTGCACCGGCGGTGCGGCGGGTTTCGAAGCCGACGACGTGATCGGCACGTTGGCCGCTGCCGAGCGGCGCGACCCGGTGATCGTCGTCAGCGGCGACCGCGACCTGCTACAGGTGGTCGGGGACGATCCGGTGTCGGTTCGGGTGCTCTATCTCGGACGCGGCCTGACCAACGCCACGCTGATGGGTCCCGGCGAGGTAGCCGAGCGCTATGGCGTGCCTGCCGACCGCGCCGGCGTCGGCTACGCCGAGCTGGCGCTGCTGCGCGGCGACCCCTCCGATGGGCTTCCCGGCGTGCCCGGTATCGGCGAAAAAACGGCCGCCACGCTGCTGGCGCAGCATGGATCCCTGGCGGGTATCTTGGCAGCCGTCGACGACCCCAAATCGTCGCTGTCCAAAGGTCTGCGAACCAAGCTACGCAAGGCCGCCGACTACATCGAAGCCGCCGGCCCAGTGGTGCGGGTGGCCACCGATGCGCCTGTCACGCTGTCGACACCGACCGACGCGCTGCCCCTGGTGGCCGCCGATCCGGCGCGGACCGCGGAGCTGGCCACTCGCCTCGGGGTCGGGTCACCGATCGCGCGGCTGCAGAAAGCGCTCGACACGCTGCCGTCGGCCTGAGCGGTTACTTAGGCCGACCCACCTCGTAGGTGCCCTTGTTGTCCTGGAAGGTCACCGTCACCTGACGTTTGGTGCCGTCGATGCTGACGTCGCAGTCGAAGCTGCTGCCCTTTTTGACAGTCGGGTTCTGGCCGTTGTTGCATTTGACGTCTTTGACGTTCTTCGCCCCGTAGCCGTTGGTGTCGTCGGTGAGGATCTGCTGCACACCGGCCTGGGCCTTGCCGACGTCCAGTTTTGTAGTCACGAAAAACCCGGGCTGCCAGAAGCCCAGCACCAACACGACCGCGACGAGGATGGCGGCGAACACGCCGACCACCGTGCCGATCACCGCTCGCGACCGCTTCGGGCGAGCGGGAGGCTGCCCGTAGGGTCCCGGGTACTGGCCGTACTGCCCGGGCTGGCCGTACTGACCCGGCTGCCCGTACTGCCCCGGCGGCGGGTATTGGCCGGGCTGGCCGTACTGCCCGGGCTGGCCGGGCTGGCCGTACTGCCCGGGCGGCGCGTACTGGCTGGCCTGGCCGCCGTACTGGTCTTGCTGCGGATAGCCCGTGGGCTGCGGGAACGGCTGGGACGGCGGGTAGTACTGCGCGGGCGGCTGCTGGTACTGGCCGTATTCAGTGGGCGTGTACGCGGGCGCCTGCCACGTCGGCTGTTCACCAACGGGCGCCTGCCAGGTCTGCTCGCCGGATGGCTGCTGCCAGGGTGACCCGTGCTGGGTCGGTTCCTCGCTGGATTGCTGACCTTCACCCTGCGGCGGCTGCCACGGTTGCGTCGGATCGGGCCCGTGCGGTCCGCTCATCGTGTCTGTGTCCTCTCGGTCCTGGTTGCAATCCTCGTACCGGTCGCCGGATGCAACCGTAGCTCCGGCTCAGCCTACCCGGCGTCAACTGCTACGACGCCGCGCCGAATAGCGTCTATCGCGCGCTTTGCAGTTGCCCGTAGCTCGGGTTGGGGGGCGGCGTTGCGAACCTGATCCAGCAGATCAAGCACCTGCCGACACCAGCGCACGAAATCCCCTGGCGACAGCGGTGAACCGGTGCCCTCGGCATCAGCGGCGGCCAGCGCGGCGACCAGGTCAGCACTGCTGGCCCAGCGGTAGATCGCCGCGACGAAGCCGTCGTCGGGTTCACGACTGAGCGTGATGCGGTGCCGCTGCTCGTCGGCGCGCAACTCCGCCGACAGTCGCCGCGTTCGGTGCAGCGCCTGCCGTAACTGCGCAGTCGGGATCTCCGCGTTTCGCGGCGGCCCCGGGCCATCACCGCCCCGCGACTCGTACACCACCGCTGAGAGCACGGCGGCCAACTCGGCATCTCGCAGGCCGGTCCACGCGCCGGTGCGTAGGCATTCGGCCACCAAAAGGTCGCTCTCGCTGTAAATCCGGGCCAGCAGCCGCCCGTCGTCGGTCACCGCGGGGTCATCGTCGCCGGCGCGGATGAACCCACGCTCGACGAGCAACCCGACGATCCGGTCGAAGGTGCGGGCCAACGAATTGGTGGCGGCGGCCACCTTTCTTTCCAGCGCAGCGTTGTCGCGTTCGATGCGTAGATAGCGCTCAGCCAATCGGACTTGTGCTTCCCGGTCGGGTTCGCGGTGGACCGGGTGGCGTCGCATCTGGTCACGCAGCGACACCAGCTCGGGGTCGAGATCGCTGCGCGCAGTGCGGTTGCCGCGGCGGCCGCCCGAATTTGGCAACCTTTCGGCGGCCGAACGCAGCGCCGACGCGAGATCGCGGCGAACCCGCGGTTGCCGGTGTTCGACCCGCTTCGGCAATGTCATCGAGCCCACCGGTGCCGACGCCCCGGAATAGTCTGCCGACGAAATCCGGCCGGCCCAGCGGTGTTCGGTCAACACCAACGGGCGCGGGTCGTCGCTGTCCCGGTCGGCCTCCAGCACAACCGCCAAGCCGCCACGGCGGCCGTGCGTGATCGTGATGATGTCACCGCGACGCAGCGCCGCCAGCGCGTCGTTGGCTGCCTGCCGGCGTTGCACTCGCGATGCGCGGGCCTGCGCCCGCTCATGTTGGGTGATCCGTTCCCGCAGCCGCGCGTATTCGAGGATCGGCGCGTCGCTTCCACCGAACTCGGCCGCGACCTCGTCGAGCGTCCGCTGTCCGCGCTCCACGCCGCGGACCAGGCTAACCACCGACCGGTCGGCCTGATACTGGGCGAACGACTGCTCCAACAGCCGGTGAGCCTGCTCGGGGCCGACCTGGTTCACCAGGTTGATCGTCATGTTGTACGACGGGGCGAACGAGCTGCGCAGCGGAAAGGTGCGGGTGGAAGCCAGGCCCGCGACCTCAGCCGGTTCGCTGGTGGGATCGCCGGGATGCCAAAGCACCACGGCGTGGCCTTCGATATCGATGCCCCGCCTGCCGGCACGCCCGGTGAGCTGCGTGTACTCCCCGGGCGTGAGCGGGACGTGCTGCTCGCCGTTGAACTTCACCAGCCGTTCCAGCACCACGGTCCGGGCCGGCATGTTGATGCCCAGCGCCAGCGTTTCGGTTGCGAAGACTGCTTTGATAAACCCGGCGGTGAACAGCTCCTCGACGGTGTGCCGGAACACCGGCAACAGCCCGGCGTGGTGGGCGGCGATCCCGCGCAGCAGCCCTTCCCGCCACTCGTAGTAGCCGAGCACGGCCAAATCGGAGTCCTGCAAATCACCGCAGCGGTGGTCGATCACCTCGGCGATCTGCGCCCGGTCCTCCTCGGTGGTCAGCCGCAACGACGACCGCAGGCACTGCGCGACCGCAGCGTCGCACCCGGCCCGGGAGAACACGAAGGTGATCGCCGGCAGCAGGCCCTCGGAGTCGAGCATGGCAATCACGTCGGGCCGCGACGGCGGTCGGTAGAAACTCGGCCGGCCCGACCGGCCCGGACCTCCCCGGCCGCCTTGCCGGCGCGGACCACGCCAGTCAGAGAGCCGATCAGCCTCGCGGCGATGGGCGATGTGGCGCAACAGATTTGGGTCGACGATCGGTTGCCGCCGGTTGGCGGTGCCTTGAACATCATGGCCGTCGTAGTCGAACAGGTCGAAGATACGCTTGCCCACCAGCATGTGCTGCCACAGCGGGACCGGTCGGTGTTCGTCGACGACCACCGTCGTGTCGCCGCGCACGGTCTGGATCCAGCCGCCGAACTCCTCGGCGTTGCTCACCGTCGCCGACAGGCTGACCAGGCGCACCTCGTCGGGCAGGTGCAGGATGACTTCTTCCCATACCGCGCCACGCATCCGGTCGGCGAGGAAATGGACTTCATCCATCACCACGTAGGAAAGCCCTTGCAGCACAGGCGAATCAGCGTAAAGCATGTTGCGGAGCACTTCGGTGGTCATCACCACGATCGGCGCGTTGGCGTTGACCGACAGGTCGCCGGTGAGCAATCCGATCTGGTCTTTGCCATAGCGGGCCACGAAATCGCTGTGCTTCTGGTTGCTCAGCGCCTTCAGCGGCGTGGTGTAGAAGCATTTGCCGCCGGCCGCCAGTGCCAGATGCACCGCGAATTCGCCGACGACGGTCTTACCTGCTCCAGTCGGCGCGCACACCAGGACACCGTGCCCGCTTTCCAGTGCCGCGCAAGCCTGCTGCTGAAAGCCGTCGAGTCCGAACGCCAATTCCGCAGCGAACCGGGCTAATTCGCCGATCGCCGTAGGCCCGTCAGGTGACGTCGTCATGGGGTCCGGGGATGCCCGACGGCGCACCGACCGCGGACGGTGGGTCGATCACCGAGGCGTCGTCATCGGCGATCGCGTTGATCGCTTCGCGTTTGGCTTTCCGTTTGTCGTGCACCCGGGCGATCTGGATGGCCAGTTCGAGCAGCAGCGTCAGCGCCAGTCCCAGCGCCGTCATCGAGAACGGGTCGGAACCCGGCGTGAAAACCGCTGCGAACACAAACATCACGAAGATCAGGCCGCGCCGCCAGGACTTCAGTCGCGCGTAGCTCAGCACGCCAACAAAGTTGAGCATCACGATCAGCAGCGGGAACTCGAAGCTGATACCGAAGACCAGCAGCAAGTTGATCAGAAAGCCGAAATACCGGTCGCCGGACAGCGCGGTCACCTGGACATCGCTGCCGACGGTCAACAGGAAATGTAATGCCTTGGACAGCACCAGATAAGCCAGCACCGCGCCGGTGATGAACAACGTCGCCGCCGGGATGACGAACGCCACCGCGAAGCGGCGCTCCTTGCGGTACAGCCCCGGCGTGATGAACGCCCAAAGTTGGTAGAACCACACCGGGCACGCCAGCACGATTCCAGTGGTCAGCCCGACCTTCAGCCGCAGCATGAACTGGTCGAACGGTGCGGTGGCCAGCAACCGGCACTGGCCGTCGGCGCTGATATCCGCCCGCGCCGACCGCGGCAGCGAGCAGTACGGGTGTCGAAGCCATTCACCCAGGCTTTCCATTCCGAACAGCGAGTGCGAATACCAGATGAAGCCCACCGCCGTGGTCAGTGCGATCGTCGCCAACGAGATCAGCAGTCGAGCGCGCAGTTCGCTGAGATGGGCGACAAGAGACATAGTCCCGTCGGGGTTGGTGCGGCTGCGACGAAGTCGCGGATCTAACCGCCTGAATAAACCGGTGGTGCGCACAATGAATTAGGCGCTCGGGCGCCGCGGCGGCGATGCCAGGCTAGGCCGAGCGTCCGTCAGCCGCCGGCGGGTCAACCCGCTCGGACTGCACCGGCTGGGCTGGCGCGGGCGGGGTCACAGCTGTGTTCGGCTTTCCGTCGCTCTGCAGCTCGCGGACCTCAGATTTGAAGATTCGCAACGACTTGCCCAGCGAACGTGCCGCGTCGGGCAGCCTCTTGGCGCCGAATAGAACGACCACCAGGACCGCAATGATTGCCAAGTGGCCCGGAGTAAGAGCGTTCACCTTTAATTACCTCCAGACGTCCCCACGATGCTACCGCAGCAGACACGCGACTAGCCGGACCGCGCCGCGGCCTGGTAGGACTCGAGTGCGGCCGCCGCGGCATCCCGCACCCGGTTGGCCAGCGACTCCGGCGCCAGCACACGGACGGCCGACCCCAGCCCCAGCACTTGGCGGGCCATCCACTCCTCGGAGGCGTACGTCATCGCTGCCTCGCAGTAACCGTCGGGCAGCTCGCGCAGCAGACGCATCGGGTAGTACTCGAACATCCACGAGGCCGCCGGCGCCAGCCGCAACGTCGCCGACGGCAGCGATGGGTCGGCGTCGAACAACGAAGTGTCCGGCAGGGCCTGGACCGCGGGTTTCGGCGGCGCCGACCGCTCGTCAAGGACGGTGGCGTCGACGATGCGGTCGAACCGGAACAACCGCACCCCTTCGGCCTCCCGCGACCAGGCCTCCAGATAACTGTGGTCGCCGACCAGCACGATCCGGATCGGGTCGACAATCCGGGTTGACAGCGTGTCGTGCGAGGCGGCGTAGTAGTCGATGGTCAGCGCCCGATTGTCACGGACCGCGGCACGCACCGCCGCCGCGGCCTGACTCTCGACCGGCGCGGGCTCGTCGACCGCAGCAACGTCAGCCCCGAGTCCCGCGGCTCCGGCCGCTTCTTCGATCTTGGCGATCGCGCTGCGCGCAGCCCGCGGATCGACCACACCCGGGATGTCGGCCAGCGCCCGCAGCGCCACCAGCAGGCCGGTGGCCTCCGGCGAGGTGAGCTGCAGCGGGGTGTCGATCCCCGCAGAGAACGTCACCTCGACGGTGTCACCGGTGAATTCGAAGTCGATCAGGTCGCCCGGGCCGTAGCCGGGCAGGCCGCACAGCCACAGCTGGTC
>NZ_JBAUZA010000038.1:0-13853 GCF_049585075.1 Mycobacterium sp. | reverse complement strand
GGAGCGGTTAAGACCGGGATAGGTCTCTTCCAACGCGGCTAGCTGATCTTCGTCGAGGCGCGAACCCAACGCACCGATCGCGAGCCGGCTACCCGGCGCGGACAGCTCACCGATACGAGCGAACAGCGTGTCCTGCGCATCGCCGGTCAAGTAGGGCAGGATGCCCTCCACCGACCAGGCACTCGGCTGTTGTCGGTCGAAGCCCGCTGCGCGCAGCGGTATTGACCAGTCGTCGCGCAGATCCGCGGCGACCTCGTGGCGACGAGCGGTGGGCAGCGCGTCATGCTCGGCGAGCACGCGCCGTTTGAACTCCAGAACTTTCGGCTGGTCAACCTCGAATACTGTTGTGCCGCTTGGCCAGTTGAGCCGGTACGCACGAGAGTCCAGGCCGGCGGCGACGATGACTGCTTGCCGGATGCCGCGGTCAGCGGCGGAGGAGAAAAATTCGTCGAAAAACCTTGTCTGCACGCCGTACAGCCGCGGAAAGACGGTCGCCCCTTCAGATGTTCCCGGGTCAGCAAGCATACCCGTCAGATACGGATCCGCCGAAGCGGTGATGAAATGGCTCGCGTAGTCGTCTCGCACTAGTGGCCGCGCGCTCAATGCGTGTATTGCGCGCCATCCGGCTACCAGCAGCGCGGTATAGCCCACGCTGCTGACGATGTCCCAGTCGTCGTGGTCAGTGCGAACCATGGAACACATATGACCCGACGGTGATCACCCGGTCCCCGGCGCCCTCATCGCGCATGACGGTGCGGACCGCGACCGTGCCGTGCGCGCCGGCGAGCGGCTCGGCTTCAATCCGGAACGGACCGGTCTTGCCGCGCGCGACGAACATCACGTGCGACGACGCGCCCTGTAGGCGGTCGGTGCCCGCGACCTCCGCGGCTCGCTGCAGCGCCGCGGTCTCCAGGACGACGAATTGCGGGCCGATGTGGAGTGCCGCGTCCGGCGAAGCGACCTCGACGGCCAATTCCGGTAGCGCCCAATGCCCGTCGGGGCGGCGGTATCCGCCGAACACCTGCCAGAGCGGCGGCAAGTCGGGGGAGTCGATCACCTCGATGGGTTCGACTTCCATCCGGCCCAGCCCTTCGGGCGGCGTGCCGATGCTGATGCCCTGGCCCTCGGTCAGCGCGAGCACCCGGGCCGGCCGATCGGCGTCGACGATGCGTGAGCGGCTATAGCCCATCTGGCGGCCGCGTTTCACCTGTTCGGTCTGCACTTCGAAACGGCGCACATCTCGGCCTGGGTCGAGCACCTGGCATGAGTGGATGACGGGGTTCGGCACCGCCTCCAGATCAGAAATGCCGCCACCCTCGGGCGAGGCGATGCCGAGCACGGCCAGCAGGATGCCGCCGGTCGTGTTGCGCATGTCGTGGCGCAGCGTGACGGTGTCGTCTACCGGGCCCAAGTCCATCGACGCGTAGCTGCGACCGATGTAGCGGTAACTCAACAGCCCGCCCCAGCGCCGGTGCAGCTCGGCGGCGTATGCCTCTGGTTCATTGGCGAGTTCACGAATGTCTCGCGGCATCATGGCCCCTCTGGCAGGCGAAGATAAGCCTGGATCGTCGTCTCGTCAGCAGTAGTGTGCGTGCGCACCAGGTCTGCCAGCGCGTTGACCACGTACAGCCCGCGGCCGCGGTCACTGTCGCTGCCGTACGATCGGCGCCCGGCGAGCGGATCGTCGAGGCAGCCATCGTCGCGCGCTTCGCAGATCACATGGCCGTCTTGCCGCCACAGCGCAAGCCGGCATGCCCCGCCCATGTGTGTCAGGCTCGCGGTTGTCAGTTCACTGGCGATCAGTTGCAGGTCCGCGGTCTGGTCGGGGGACAGGCCGAACCACTGCGCGTAGGCACCGGCGAAAGACCGTGCGCCGCCGAGATCGTCGAGTTTCCGAGCCGTGTACCGGACGGCGTCCGGGTCGCTGGGCAGCGGTCGGTTGTAGCGGGCCAGCATCGCGTCGGGCGCGTACGCCGCGTTGTCGTGATCGCGGACTCCGTTCTGCCACAGCGCCGGATGGGTGCGACGGGCGTCGGCGATGACTTCGGCATCAAGCTGGGAGACGTCATATGGACAGACCACCGTGATGTCGCGACCGGTGAACGCCCGGTTGAGCAGCGCCTCGTGTTGCACGCACGCCGGGTATTCGACTTCGGACCGGCCCGGCCAAATCGGCTCGCCGATCATGCGCACGGGCTCATCCGAATGCTTCTGGACAAACGTGCTCAACACTTCGCCCAGGATTCGACCGGGATTGCGGCCCGCCTCGGTCAAATCGGTCATGATCACATTGGCGGCCAGCCGGCCCAACCCCTCGGCCAGCGCCGCCAGATTGCATGCCGGAACCGCGACCAGCACAGGCTGGTCTGCCTCGACGGCGCCCACGATAAACGGCACCAAGCAATCGAGGTATTCCTGCTGAGTGCCGTAGAGAAAGGCAGGGTGCACGAAGGTGCCGTGACCATCCTGCGCATTCGACACGTCTGCCGCTCCACGAATCCCCAGGCACCGCTCTACCACTGGGCGCCTTCACTGCACGCTACGCCCAGCGCCCGCAGGTGCGGCAAGAACCCGTCGATCAGAGCTCGAGCAGTACGGTCACCGGGCCGTCATTGATCAATTCGACCCGCATGTGGGCGCCGAAACTGCCCGTTTGCACGTCGGCGCCCAGGTTTCGCAACTCTTGCACGAATGCCGCTATCAGCGGCTCGGCGATGGGCCCCGGTGCGGCGGCATTCCATGACGGTCGTCGCCCCTTGGCGGTGTCGGCGTACAAAGTGAACTGGCTAACCACCATGATCGGCGCACTGATGTCAGCTGCGGACTTTTCGTCATCGAGAATCCTTAGCTGCCAAAGCTTTTCAGCGAGCCGCTGAGCCTTGCCGGTATCGTCGTCGTGGGTGACCCCGACGAATGCGAGCAAGCCCTGGCTGTCGGGTTGCATCGATGCCACGACGTGCTGATCGACCGACACCGCCGCCGATGAGACCCGTTGCACCAGAACCCGCATGGGGCCGATGTTGCCATGCGCCCCGAGTAGGGTCGTGTCGGTGTCCGTACTAGTCGCATTCTCTGTCACACCGCTGGGCGTGGGCGAAAGCGTCGGTGAGATCGTCGCCGAGGCGGTGCGGGTGGTCCGCGATTCGGGGCTGCCGAACAAGACCGACGCGATGTTTACCGTCGTCGAAGGCGACAGCTGGGACGAGGTGATGGCGGTCGTGCAGCGCGCCGTCGAGGCCGTCAAAGCTCGCTCACCTCGGGTCAGCGTGGTGATCAAAGCCGACTGGCGCTCGGGCGTCAGTGACGCGATGAGCAGCAAAACCGAGTCGGTAGAGCGGTTTTTGGGCGGTCCTTAGCCACCGATCGCGGCGCGAAATGCTTCTTCGGCGGCGTCGCCGTGCACCGCGAAGGCCACGCGCTCAACCGAACGCGGCTGGTGCTCGCGCACCGCGTCGACCATCAACTGAGCCGCCTCGTCCAACGGGAATCCACCTACGCCAGTACCGAAAGCCACCAAAGCTAAAGAGCGACAACCTAATTCGTCAGCGACGCGCAGCGTGGAACGGGTGGCTCGGGCAATGATGTCGGCCGACGTCGGCCCGCCGAGCTCCATCGTGGCGGCGTGGATCACGTAGCGTGCCGGCATCTCGCCGGCCGTGGTCTCGACAGCTTCCCCGAGGCCGATCGGGGCCTTCTCGTTGGACTCGCGCTGCACGGCCGGGCCGCCGGCCCGGGAGATGGCGGCGGCGACGCCACCCCCATGCCGAAGCTCGGTGTTGGCCGCGTTGGTGATCGCGTCGACCTCGAGCTTGGTCACGTCGGCCTGCAGTACCTCTAACTCGATCATGGATCCATCGTCCTCCACGCCTAATGTCATAGCGGTGAGTGCACGCGCGGGCATTGTCGTGACCGGGACCGAGGTGTTGACCGGTCGGGTGGCCGACCGCAACGGTCCGTGGATCGCCGATCGGCTTCTCGAGTTGGGCGTCGAGCTCGCGCACATCACCATTTGCGGTGACCGCGAAGCAGACATTGAGGCGCAGCTGCGCTTCCTGGCAGCCGAGAGCGTCGACCTGATCGTGACCAGCGGCGGGCTGGGTCCGACCGCCGACGATATGACCGTTGCGACCGTGGCGCGGTTCTGCGAACGCGACCTGGTGCTCGATGCCGAGCTGGAGGCCAAGATCGCGGCGATCTTGAAGAAGTTGATGGCTCGCATCGAGGGCGGCGATTTCGAGGCGGTCCGCGCCGCCAATCGCAAGCAGGCGATGGTCCCGGCCGGGGCGCTGGTGATGGACCCGGTGGGGACGGCGCCGGGTGTTGTCGTTCCCGGAAAGCCGACCGTCGTGGTGCTACCCGGGCCGCCGCGCGAACTGCAGCCGATGTGGTCGATCGCCGTAGCGACACCCGCCGTCAAGGAAGCCATCGCGGGCCGGACGATCTACCGCCAGGACACCGTGCGGATGTTCGGGTTGGCGGAGTCCGGCCTGGCCGACACCCTGCGCGACGCCGAGCAAAGTCTGCCCGGTTTCGAGTCTCTGGAGATCACCACTTGTTTGCGCCGCGGTGAGCTCGAGGTGGTCACCCGTTACGAGCCCGACGCCGTCGACGTGTACAGCCAACTGGTCGAGCTGCTCCGCGAAAGGCATGGGCAGTACATCTATTCCGAAGACGGCTCGCAGGTCGACGATCAAGTCGCAGAGCTCTTGACCGGGCGCCGGATAGCGACGGCGGAGTCTTGCACCGGCGGGCTGCTAGCGGCCCGGCTCACCGAGCGGGCCGGGTCGTCCGCCTACATCGCCGGGGGCCTGGTTGCTTACGGCAACGAGGCGAAAACCGAGTTGCTCGACGTCGACCCGGCGTTGATCGAGGCACATGGCGCAGTGTCCGAGCCGGTAGCCGAGGCGATGGCGGCCGGTGCGCTGCGTCGCTTCGACGCCGATACTGCGGTGGCAATCACCGGGATCGCCGGACCCGACGGGGGAACGGCCGACAAGCCGGTGGGTACGGTCTGCTTCACCGTGGCACTCGCCGACGGCGAGCCGTCGACTCGCACGCTTCGACTGCCCGGCAACCGCGCCGACGTCCGGGAACGCTCGACGACGGTGGCGATGCATCTGCTGCGGCGGGTACTGCGCGACGCGGAGTGACGGAGTCGGGCTTATCGACGTCGGCTACTTGCCGGGGCCACGGCGCTGGTCGAGCGCTGCAACCAAAAGCTTCTGCACAGACGCGCGGGCCTTAACACGCGCCTCCTCGGACGCGGGCGACCCATGGATTCCGGCGGCAAATAGCGCAGCCAATCTCGCAGTGCGTAAAGCGATTACGCGCCAACGTTCCTCGGACTGGCCAACTTCGTCGGCGATTACGTTGATCGCATCGTTGCGCGCATCGGCGTCTGTGTCGTCGTCCATCGAAACCAGGATGAGCTGCAGCGCGACGATAGATTCGTCCAGGCCGTCCGCCGGCCCAGGTGTCATCGGCGGCTCTCCCAGAATCGTCTTGATGCCGTCATCGGCTGCGCTCCCTTCCCAAGCTAATTCCCACCGCCGACACCAGCGGGGTAAGCGCTTGGCTCAGTGCCGAAGCGGATTCCGGTCCTATCCTTGCCGATCGCGGTCAAGAGCGCGACGACGATCAGTACCGGCACAATCGTCGCCGCCAAAGCGAACGGATAGCCGTGCGCAGCGGCCAGCCGTTCTTGGATCGGCAAATTGAACGCGGCTATCAGATTGCCCAGCTGGTAGGTGACCCCCGGGTAGAAGCCCCGGATGGCGTCCGGCGACATTTCCGTCAGATGCGCAGGAATAACACCCCACGCACCTTGCACGACGAGTTGCATCAGAAACGAACCGAGGCACAGCATCGCCGCGGTGTGCGAGAAGGCGAACAGTGGCACGATCGGCAGCCCCAACACCGCACAGAACACGATGGTGTGCTTGCGACCGAATCGCTGGGAGAGCGTGCCGAAGATCAGCCCGCCGACGATGGCGCCGACGTTGTAGACCACCGCGATCCACTTCGCTGTCGTACTAGACAGCTCCGCGCCGCCGCTGTGGGTGGCCTTCAAGAAGGTCGGGTAGACGTCCTGGGTGCCGTGGCTCATCCAATTGAACGCGGCCATCAGCAACACCAGGTAGATGAACCGGCGGACGATCGCCGCCTGGCGCAGCACGTCGCGAATCCTGGTCTGAGTCAGCCGCATTCGGTGCTGTTCGGCCTCCCACACCTCAGACTCCTTGACCCGGTACCGGATGATCAGGCTGACCAACGCCGGGATGATGCTCAGCCCGAACAGCCAGCGCCACGACAACCCGAGCCAGTCCATCACCAACAGCGACGCCAACGTTGCGAGCAGATAGCCAAACGCGTAGCCCTCTTGCAACAGGCCGGAGAAGAAGCCGCGTCGCTCCGCGGGAACCTTCTCCATCGCGAGCGCGGCGCCCAGACCCCACTCACCGCCCATCCCGATGCCGTATAGCAGTCGCAGGATCACCAGCACGGTGAAATTCGGCGCGAACGCACACAGGAAACCAACGAGCGAATAGAACGTCACGTCCACCATCAGCGGTATTCGCCGTCCCACCCGATCGGCCCACAGCCCGAACAACAACGCGCCCACCGGGCGCATCGCCAGCGTCGCGGTTGTCAGGAATGCGACCTCAGCTTTGGTGTGGTGGAAGGTCTTTGCGATATCCGCATAGACCAGCACAACAAGGAAGTAATCGAAGGCGTCCATCGTCCAACCCAGCAGCGCGGCAACGAACGAGTTGCGCTGATCGGCGGTGAGCGGTGTTCCGGGCACCTGCTGTGTTTATCAGCTCTTCTCGATGCTGTCCCAGAGCTCGACGATGGTCTGCAGAATCTCCTCGGCGCGGCCTAGTCCGGCGAGATGGCTTTCACCTGGCAGGTGATACAACTCCGCGTCGGGCAGGTGCGCGACGACGTGCTCCCCATGGGCGAACGGGACGATGTGGTCGGCGTCGCCGTGCCACCACCGCACTGGGACCTTCACTTGATCGAGCCGGAAACCCCAGTCCCGGGCGAAGGCGATGACGTCGGCGAAGGGCGCTGCCATTTGCTTACGGCTGCCGTTGAGGAGGTCGTCGAGGAACATCGCCTTGAACTCCGGCCGGACCAACAAGGCCCGGTCGGCTTCGGGGGAGACGCGGGCGTAAAGGTACAGCGCGGGCTCGGCGACCGGCTTAAGCAGCCGGATGAAACCGACTGCCGCCCACCGGATCGGGAATCCGGCCACGGTGAGCAGTGGGGCGATCAGTGACCCAAGTGCCATCACGCCGCCGCCGATGGCGTCTGCGCCGACGGTTGGGGCGACGCCGCCGAGCACCCCGACCGCAACGATGCGATCGGGCAGTGCCGCCGCGCAGCCGAGGGTGTAGGGCCCGCCCCCGGATAGGCCGATGACGGCCATTTTGTCGATGCCCAGGGTGTCCGCGACCGTACGCAGGTCATCGGCGAAAGCGACGACGGTGCCGTATTGATAGGGCGTGGACGCCCCGATTCCGGGTCGGTCAACGCCGATCAGCCGGATGTGGTTTTCCTCGGCGTAGACGCGGGCTTCGGTCGGGATCTGCCGTCGCGCACCCGGAGTGCCATGCAGCCAGAAGATGGCGCGTCCCTGCGGATCGCCGAACTCTGCGAACCCCAACTGCCGATCGTCGCCGACGGCGATGTTGCCTTCCAGCTTGGGACGGGCAATAGCGATAACCATGCCCGCAGTGTTACACGAGCCGTTACGTTCGGAATATGCAGATCATCGATGCCGACGGACACGTCGCCGAAAACCCATCGCTCGCGATGGAGGCCCTGAAACGCTGGCCGGACCATGTCAGAGCGAGCGCCGACGGGAAACCCCGATTGGTCATCGAGGGCCGCAACTATCCCGAAGACAGCGGTCCGGGCGCCGGTTGTCCGCCAGAGCACGGGATCAGCAAGGCCTCGGACATCAACTGCAGGTCGGTCGAGGGCGTGTTGGGTGACGCCGATCGCGATCAGATCAACACCATGGTGCTGTATCCCAGCTTGGGGCTGTGTGCGCCCAGCCTCGAGGACCCGGAATTCGCCGCCGGGTTCGCGCGCCTGTACAACCAGTGGATCGCGGATTTCTGCGCCCCGGCGGGTGGCCGGTTGCGCGGCGTCGCGGTCACCCCGATCGAGCACGGGCAGGCGGCGATCGACGTGATGCGCGAGGCCAAAGATCTCGGCCTGGTGTCCACCCTCGTTCCGCCGGCGCTCAAGACCCGCAACCTCGACCACCCCGACCTCGATCCGTTTTACGCTGCGGCGGTCGAGCTCGACATGCCGCTCGGCATTCACGGGGCGCCCGGTATCCATCTACCGAAGATCGGCGTCGATCGCTTCACCAACTACATCCAGGTGCACTGCATCAGCTTTCCGTTCGACCAGATGACGGCGATGACCGCGATGGTTTCCGGCGGCGTTTTCGATCGGCATCCGGGATTGCGGGTGGCGTTCCTCGAAGCGGGAGTGGGCTGGGTGCCGTTCTTCATCGACCGGCTGCACGAGCATTTCGAGAAGCGCGGCGACTGGATCGAGCGTGGCTGGCAACGCGACCCGCAGGAGTACGTGCAGGCCGGCAACATCTTCGTGACGTGCGAACCGGAGGAACCGATCTTGCCCGGCGTCATCGACGTGCTCGGCGACGACTTCATCATGTTCGCCAGCGACTATCCGCATTGGGATGGCGAGTGGCCGGAGAGCACCAAGCACCTGCGCACCCGCCCCGACATCAGCGAAACCACCCGAGCGAAAATCGGCGGGCTGAACGCGCAGCGCTTCTACGGCCTCAACTGAAGCGATCAGCTAGGTAGTCAGCGCGCCTGCCATTTCGGAGGTCGTTTTTCGGCGAAGGCACGCGGCCCTTCTTTGGCATCCTCGGTCGCGAAAATACGGTCGCTGTGCCGGGTTTCGTTGGCATACGCAGATTCCAAATCAAGCGCCAGACCTTCTACAGCCGACTGCTTCGTCGCTGATACAGCAAGCGGCGCGTTGACCGCGATTCGCTCGGAGTACTCATAGGCGGTATTCATCAACTGGTCCGCCGGCACCACGCGATTGATCAGCCCCATGGCGAGCGCGCGCTCGGCGTCCACCATGTCCGCGGTCAACAGCAATTCCATCGCGAACGCGTAGGGCAGCTGGCGAGGCAGTCGCACAGTGCTGCCGCCACCCGCGAACAATCCGCGTTTCGGCTCCATCACGGCGAACCGTGCCTCCGGCACAGCGATGCGGATATCGGTGCAGGTCAACATTTCGAATCCGCCTGCCACGCATACACCGTTGACAGCGGCGATGATTGGCTTATAGATCGGAAACTGATGCAGGACAGCGTGAATCGCGTCGATTTTGTTCCATCCGGGTGGCTGCGGCAAATCGCCGGTCAACTCCGGAATGAACTTTTTGAGATCGGCTCCAGTGCAAAAGTCACGACCCACGCCGGTGATAACCGCAACCCACGCATCGGCGTCATCGCGAAAGGCGGCCCAAGCGTGCGCAAGGTCGCGAAAATGCGCCATGTCGAGCGAGTTACGCGTCTCGGGTCGGTTGATCGTGATCGTGACGATGCGACCGTCCCGCACGTAGTCGATGCTCACCGCGCCCTTCCTCGACTGGCACTCGCATAGGCCGGACTGCCAGTTGAATGTGCGAGCACTATCGTTACACGGATCGACGCCGTTACCGATACCCGTCGACCTGAGCTGGACACCATTCACAGAATTGAGGGGCCATGGCCGAATTCGATCCACATGAAGGTGAAGCGCAAACCATTGTCAATCTGGCTGAGGCGGCGATGCACATGTACCGCGCTGCCATCGATTCGCTCCCTTTCCCGGAGGACAAGAAGTTCCACAAGCGCGCCGATGTGGTTCTCACCGGCATGCGGAAACTGCGTGCGGCGCTGACGGAGGCTGCAAGCCACAGCCGCCCGAGCCCCACGGTGATGATGGCGCTCAGCGATGTCCGCAGGCGCTACGACGACCTGATGGAACGTGCCGCCGACGCCCCCGGAGCAACGCTGGGCCAACAGCTCTACACCGCACGCATCCATGCGAAGTTGTCGGCGTACGAGGCGGCCAACGGAATGGGACTTCGACCAGATCTGCCGGACGAACTCGAATCCGGGGCTACCCCGACCGATAAAGAGACGCCGGTGGTTCAACAGCTGATTGCGGCGATCCGGGCGGTGGCAGGTCTAGAGGACGGCGAGCACCCCGTGCCATCCGGCGAGGAGAATCTGAACGGCTGGGATGAAGCGTTGGCCACCAACGGTGTCGCCGAAGAGGCCAGGGCGGCAGCTCACTAGTTCAGCGAATCGTCAGGCCGGTCAGCGCTCTTGCGATGACTAGCCGCTGAATCTCACTGGTGCCTTCAAAGATGGTGAAGATCTTGGCATCTCGGTGCATCCGCTCGACCGGGTAGTCGCGGGTGTAGCCGTTGCCACCGAGGATTTGGATCGCTTCATCGGTGACGTACACCGCGGTTTCGCTGGCATACAGCTTGGCCATCGAGCCCTCCGCTGATGTGAACGGCTTGTCGTTTCGTTGCATCCAGCTGGCCCGCCAGACCAGCAATCGAGATGCGTCGATGCGGCTTTTCATGTCGGCCAGCTTGAACGCGATCGCCTGAAACTCGGCGATCTTCCGGCCGAACTGTTCGCGCTGGCGAGAGTATTCCAGCGCGTACTCGTAGGCCGCGCGCGCGATGCCCAACGCCATCGCGCCCACGATTGGACGGGTGCGCTCGAACGTCATCATCGCCGCCTGGCTGGATGTGCGATGGCCCTCGCGGATTTTGGCGACCCGACGCTCGAAACGCTCTCTGCCGCCGAGGATCAATTCACCAGGAAGCCGGACTTCATCGAGGACCACCTCAGCCGTGTGGGAGGCCCGAATACCGTGCTTCTTGAACTTTTGGCCCTGGGACAAGCCCTTCGTTCCGGGCGGCACGATGAACGTCGCCTGCCCGCGAGTCCCCAACTCGGGCTCCACCGACGCGACCACGACGTGGACGTTGGCGATCCCGCCATTGGTGGCCCAGGTCTTGGTGCCGTTGAGCACCCACTCGTCGGCGGCTTTGTCATATCTCGCCCTGGTGCGGACGGCTCCCACGTCAGAACCGGCACCCGGCTCCGACGAGCAGAACGCCGCCAGCTTGGGGTCGCCCGGGGTGCCGAACATCTCCGGCAGCCACTCGCCGAGCTGCTGCGGGGTTCCGTTGGCGGCCAGTGCGGCCGCCGCGAGCCCGGTGGCCATGATCGACAGCGCAATCCCGGCGTCACCCCAGAACATTTCCTCGAATACCGTCGGCATGCCCAGGCCGCTGGATTCGGCCGCCATCTGGACGAAGAGGTCGGGGGTGTAGAGCCCGACCTTGGCAGCCTCTTGAATGATCGGCCACGGGGTTTCTTCCCGCTCGTCCCACTCGGAGGCGGCCGGCCGGATTACCGACTCGGCAAACTCATGTACCCAGTCACGGACGTGGACCACTTCCTCCGACAGGTCCATCGAAAACGTGGCGTCCATAGCGCTCCCCTCAGCCTGCCCGCTTCGGGCAGCCAGCACTTACAGTAAACGCTTGTATACTGAACTAACAAATCGCCAGTTCAGAGGAGGCCGTATTCAACGCAGTGATATCCGGGCGGTCGGGCATCTGGCGGGGGAGGCGTCGTCGGTGCTGACCACATTGGTGCGCGGGATGCACACCGGAATCGCGGGCCGGGTCTTCGGTTCAATCGGGCCGCCGGCAGCGCCGATCCGGGTGATCCATGACGGGATTGCCCGCGCGATTTACGGCGGTGTGGACCGAGGCATCCGCGGTGCTACCCAAGCCGTCGGTGCCGTAGCCGGAGAAATCTGGGGTGACGACGCCGATGAGGCTCTCGCGTCGCGGCCCGCGCCGGCGGCGTTCATGGCTGCCGTCAACGGCTTGTACGGGGACGAGTTGACCGAGCGCGACAACCCGCTCGCGGGCGCGATGGACATCCGGCACCGCGGCAAACCGATTGAGCCGACGACTGATTCGCTTGCGGCGGTATTTCCGACGGCCACCGAGCGCGTCGTGGTTTTTGTGCATGGCTGGTGCCTTACCGAGCGGTCATGGTCTCGGCAGCCACGCGAGGACTCCGAGGCGACGGACAACCGAAGCTACGGCGAACGGCTCCGCGACGACTTGGGATTCAGCCCGGTCTATCTGCGGTACAACACCGGCCTGCACATCTCGGTCAACGGCCGAAGGCTCGCCGAAATACTGGACCGGCTGCACAGCCAATGGCCGGTCCCCATCGCCGAACTCGTGCTGGTAGGCCACTCGATGGGCGGTCTGGTAGCGCGCAGCGCCTGCCATTACGGCTCCCAGCAACAGCATGGCTGGACCGACGCGGTCAGCCATGTCGTGTGCCTGAGCTCGCCGCACCTTGGGGCCGATCTGGAGAAGGGTGTGAACGTTGCGTCGTGGGCGTTGGCCAGGTTGCCCGAGACCCAGGCCATTGCAACGTTTCTGAACGCCCGCAGCGACGGGGTCAAGGATCTGCGGTTCGGCGCATGCCTTGATGACGACTGGGCCGACGCCGACCCGGACGAGTTCCTGCGCGATCGCTGCAATGAGGTGCCATTCCTGCCTAATGCCACCTACCACTTCGTGGCCTCTTCGGTCGCACCGGCGCTGCTCGGGAAGATCGCGGGTGATCACCTGGTGCGGCCGCAAAGCGCAGCGGGCCTTGGCAAGTCGCGGCGCATTCCCTTCGAGACAGACCAAGGACTGACGCTGACCGGGTTGAACCACTTCGACTTGCTGAACCATCCGCGGGTTTATGCAAAGCTGCGCGACTGGCTAACCCGCTAGGGCGGCGATGCGCGCCGCCACGTCGGCGGCAACGGCCAAAGTCTGCGGATCATCGGCTGCAGCGTAGCGGTCGGCGCTGGTGTCGTAGCGGGCGCCGGCGATCGATCCGTGGTCTGCGGGCAACTCGACCACCTCCACCGGCCACTCGCTGCGGCGCAGGGCCGAAGCGAATTCGCGGGACGCCGCGACCGGAATGACGTCATCGGATCGACCGTGCAGCAGGGTAAACGGGCAGCGGCGCGCCTCCTGCTTGAGCTGAGTGGCTGGCACGCGACCGAAGATCGGATCGGTCACCATGAACGCCCCGGCGAGGCAGACGGTGTGCGCGAAATCGACATCGGCTCGTCGCGCCTGAATCGTCAGCCCGGCCGCCGCCACGCCGCCCATCGACCAACCGACAAGCACTAAGGCATCCGGGGCGTCAACGCGCTCACGGGCAAAACGCACCGAACGCAGCAGGTCCGCGCGCCCGCCATCCTCGGCATGGGAGTTCCAGTCGGGGACGACGACGCCTAAACCATGGCCGACCAGCAGCTCGGCGAGTGGCCGGACCGCGGTGCGGGCGTCCGCCTGCTGGCCGTGCCACAACAAGACGGTCCGTTGTGCGGGCTTACCGGAAACGTCTGCCAACCGACCGGGGGCGTATTCGACGGTCTCCATACCCTCCAGGCTGCCCTACCCGTTGCGCCCTTACGGCTTCGGCGGTGGCGCTCCGCCGCCGAGAAGCGAGCCGAGGATCCCTAGCGGCAGGCCTGCCTGTTCTGGCGACTTGCCGGGGTCGGGGACCGCCGCGTCGTTCTTCTGCCACGGTTGGCAACCGTCGGTCTTGAACGCCTTATCGGTCGGCTCGATCCGCACGACCTGCGGCTTTTTGCTCATCGCGTTGTCGACCATCTGCTTGCCGTCATCGCCCGCGACCCGTTTCCAATAGCAGACGCCGTTACCTTGCGGCCCAGCGGAGGTGTAGGTCC
>NZ_JBAUZA010000037.1:0-32613 GCF_049585075.1 Mycobacterium sp. | reverse complement strand
CACTGAGCCTGTCGGCAGGTAAGCACGCTTGATGGGACAGGTCGCACGTATTCGCCGCGCCATATTCATGCGTCACGCGAACCCGTGGAGCGCCTGGACACGCTGGGCGAGCACGCCGCTGGTGCTGCTGCCGGTGTGGACGCGTCGTCGCAGCCACGCAGTGCTGGTCGCGGCCTGGCTAGCGGTCAACCCTGTCGTGTTTCCGAAAGTCACTGAGGAAACCAATTGGGCGACCCGCGCGATGCTTGGCGAGGAACTGTGGATCACCAACCGGCCCAGGGACTCCGCCGCCGCATTGAGCGCCGTGACCTCAGTGATCGCCGTTGCGGCAATCGTCGCCGCGCGTCAACGTCGGCCCGTCCTGGCCGCGGTCGCTACCGCGGTGCAAATGGCATTGACGCTGGTGTACTGGCAACAAATGGTTCGCTACCTGGACCGCCACGGGTAACGTGAAACCATGCCCGACGAGCCAGACAGCGACCCTGGATACGACAATTCTGGTGTACCGACATTCGAATCGGTCCGCGAGAAGATCGAGACTCGATACGGGACCTCAATCGGCGCAGCCGAATTGGATGCCGAGACTCCCGAAGGCCGCGACGTGGAGGAGCAATACGAGGAGCGGCAGCGGGCGGCTGCCGAGCGACTGGCCCAAATCCGTAAATCGATGGGCGAGGGCGGCTAGGCGCTGACCTTTCGCCGCCGGTTTGACCGACGCGGTGCACTGGCCGATACCCCAGTGCCGCTGAGGGTTTCGGCGAGGAACTTGCCGGTGTAGCTTTCCGGTATCGCTGCGATGTCCTCGGGTGCGCCCTCGGCGACGATGGTTCCGCCTTCGGCACCGCCCTCCGGCCCCATGTCGATGATCCAGTCCGACGTCTTGATCACGTCCAGGTTGTGTTCGATGACGATCACCGTATTGCCTTTGTCGACAAGGCCGTTGATGACGTCAAGCAACTTGCGGATGTCGTCGAAATGCAAACCGGTGGTGGGCTCGTCGAGGATGTAGACGGTGCGCCCAGTGGAGCGCTTCTGTAACTCCGACGCCAGCTTCACGCGCTGGGCCTCACCGCCGGACAGCGTTGGCGCGGGCTGACCGAGCCGGACATAGCCCAGGCCGACATCGACCAGGGTCTGGAGATACCGATGGATGCCGGTGATCGGCTGGAAGAACTCCGCGGCCTCCTCAATCGACATATCCAGAACCTCGGCGATAGTCTTGCCCTTGTAATGCACCTCGAGGGTTTCCCGGTTGTAGCGGGCGCCCTGACACACCTCGCACGGCACGTACACGTCGGGCAGGAAGTTCATCTCGATCTTGATGGTGCCGTCGCCGGTGCACGCCTCGCAGCGTCCGCCTTTGACGTTGAACGAGAACCGGCCCGGTTGATAGCCGCGGACCTTGGCCTCGGTGGTTGCGGCGAAAAGGGTGCGGATCTTGTCGAAGACCCCGGTATAGGTAGCCGGGTTGGATCGCGGTGTGCGACCGATCGGTGACTGGTCGACGCGCACCAGCTTGTCCACGTGGTCCAGGCCGGTGACGCGGACATGCCGGCCCGGGACCTGCCGGGCGCCGTTGAGCCTGTTGGCCAGCACCGCGGCCAGGATGTCGTTGACGAGCGTCGACTTGCCGGACCCGGATACGCCGGTGACGGACGTCAGCACGCCGAGCGGAAACGACACGTCGATGTTGCGCAGGTTGTGCTCGTGGGCACCGATGACTGTGAGCCGACGACGCTTGTCAACAGGCCGCCGGATCGCCGGAGTTTCGATGCTTTGCTGGCCGGACAGATAGGCACCGGTGATCGATTCTTTGTTGCGCAGCAACTCGCCATAGGTTCCGCTGTGCACGATGCGGCCGCCGTGCTCGCCGGCGCGGGGCCCGATGTCGACGATCCAGTCGGCGTGCGCGATGGTGTCCAAGTCGTGCTCGACGACGATCAGCGTATTGCCCAAATCCCTTAACCGGGTGAGGGTTTCGATGAGTCGCCGGTTGTCGCGCTGGTGTAGGCCAATAGACGGCTCGTCGAGTACATACAGCACTCCCACCAGACCGGAGCCGATCTGGGTGGCCAGCCGAATCCGTTGCGCCTCACCGCCGGACAGCGTTGCCGCCGCGCGGGACAGCGACAAATACTCCAGCCCGACGTCGAGCAAAAAGCCGAGCCTCGACTGGATTTCTTTGAGCACCTGCCCGGCGATCGCTTGTTCGCGGGTACCGAGAGTAAGCGCGTTCAGGAAGTCCGCGCAGTCCGAGATGGACAGTTCGCAGACGTCGGCGATGGACTTTTTGCCGTGCTTGCCCGCGGCCAGGGTGACCGCCAGGATCTCCGGCTTGAGCCGAGTGCCCTCACACACCGGGCACGGCACGTCGCGCATGAAGCCCTCGTAGCGCTCCTTCATCAGCTCGGATTCGGTCTGGTCCATCTTGCGCTGCAGGAACGCCAGCACGCCTTCGAAGTCGGCGTAGTAGGACCGGGTACGGCCGTAACGGTTGCGGTAGCGGACGTGCACCTGCTCGTCGCAGCCCTCCAGGATCGCCTTGCGCGCCTTGGCCGGTAGCTTGCGCCAGGGTGTGTTGACGTCGAAGCCCATCGACTCGCCGAGGCTGGCCATCATCCGGGTGAAGTACTCCGCGGTGTGGCCCATCGACCACGGCGCGACCGCGCCGTCGGCCAGCGTGCGATCCGGGTCGGGCACCACCAGGTCGGGGTCGACCTCCTTGCGGATCCCCAGGCCGACGCACTCCGGGCAGGCACCATACGGCGAGTTGAACGAGAACGACCGCGGCTCCAGGTCGTCGACGGCCAGCGAGTGCCCGTTGGGGCAGGCGAGCTTCTCGGAGAACCGCTGCTCCCGGTTGTGCGCATCATGCTCGTGATCGACAAACTCGAGCACCACGATCCCGTCGGCCAAATTCAGCGCGGTTTCCACCGAATCGGTAAGCCGCTGCTTGGCGGTGAGCTTGACCGTCAGGCGGTCCACCACCACCTCGATATCGTGCTTTTCCTGCTTCTTCAGCTTGGGCGGATCGGTCAGCGAATGCACCACGCCGTCGACCCGGACGCGGCTGTAACCCTGCGCGTTGAGCTTCTCGAAGAGGTCAGCGAACTCGCCCTTGCGGGTGCGCACCACCGGGGCGAGCACCTGGAATCGGGTACCTTCGGGCATCGCCAGCACCTGATCAACGATTTGTTGCGGCGTCTGCCGGGCGATCCGCTCATCGCAGACCGGGCAATGCGGGGTGCCCGCGCGCGCATACAACAGCCGCAGGTAGTCGTACACCTCGGTGATCGTCCCGACCGTCGACCGCGGGTTGCGGTTAGTCGACTTCTGGTCGATGGACACCGCCGGCGACAGCCCTTCGATGAAGTCGACGTCGGGCTTGTCCATCTGCCCCAAGAACTGCCGGGCGTAGGCCGACAGCGACTCGACGTAGCGTCGTTGTCCCTCGGCAAAAATCGTGTCGAACGCCAGCGACGACTTGCCTGAACCGGACAGCCCGGTAAAAACAATCAGCGCGTCGCGCGGCAAATCAAGATCGACACTGCGTAGGTTGTGCTCGCGCGCACCCTTGACGATCAGGCGGTCAGCCACCGGGTCCCTTCCGGGTCGTTCAGCGGTCATTGTGGACGGCAATGTGGACGGCTCATCACACACGTCATTCCCATGCTATGTGCCCATACCGACAAGCAGCAGCGGACCAGTACCGTGACGGTTATGACGACCGTCGACGACAACTACACCGGGCACGTCGAGCCTGGTACCGCCGCCCGCCGGACCCTGCCCGGCGCCACCATCGTGAAAGCATCGGTGGGCCCCATGGACAACAACGCCTACCTGGTGACGTGTTCCGCGACCGGGGAGACGCTGCTGATCGACGCGGCCAACGACGCCGACGTGCTCATCGACCTGGTGCGTAGCCACGCCCCGAAGGTGTCCCTGATCGTCACCAGCCACCAGCATTTCGACCACTGGCAGGCGCTGGAAGCCTTGGCGCAGGCCACCGGCGCGCCGACCGCCGCCCACGAGATCGACGCCGACCCGCTGCCGGTGAAGCCGGACCGCCTGCTCGCGGGCGGCGACACCGTGCAGATCGGTGAGCTGACGTTCGAGGTCATCCATTTGCGCGGCCATACGCCGGGATCCGTTGCACTGGCCCTTGACGGTCCCGCCACCGGTGATGTCACCCAGCTGTTCACCGGCGACTGCCTGTTCCCCGGCGGCGTCGGCAAAACCTGGCAGCCCGGCGACTTCACTCAGCTGCTCGAGGACGTCACCACCCGAGTGTTCGACGTCTATGGCGACTCCACCGTCATCTATCCCGGCCACGGTGACGACACCACGTTGGGCGCCGAGCGCCCGAGCCTGGCAGGGTGGCGCGAGCGCGGCTGGTAAGCCGCGCGAAAAGCGGTGCAGCGCCTGAACTTAGCCGCGATGACGGGCGCTGATGGTTACGCGGTGGTGTGCACGATCAGCACGTCGACCTTGGCCCGGCGCGAGACATTGGCAGGCACCGATCCCAGTAGCCGGCCCGCGATCGTGCTCAGACCGACGTTGCCGACGACGAGCAGATCGGCGTTGACCTCTTCCGCCAACCCCACCAGCGCGTCGACCGGAGCGCCGACGATCGGCCGTTCCTCGACGTTCTTGGCGCCGGCGGCGTGCGCCCGATCCTTGGCCTCCTGCAAAATTGCATAGATCGGGGCGGCGCCCTGCGTCTTATAGCCCTCATCTTTCAGGAGGTCGGCGGCCCGGGGGTCCTCCGCTTGGGGCAAATACGCCGACGCGACGATCAGCTTCGCGTCTGCTCCCGCGATGTGGCCAGCCCGGTCCACCGCGCGCAGCGACGAGTCCGAGCCGTCGGTTCCTACCACCACGGTCCGATAGGCGCTCATTTACCCTCCCAGGTGTCGGTTGCTACGCCAACCCAAGACAGTATCGCTTTGCCGGAGGGAGATGGCCGGATTGAGACACGCCGACGCAGTGGTGGTTCGGCAGGACCCCACCCGGCCGCGGGCGCTTGCGGACCCCCGTCCCGGTGGCAGGTCACCGACACGTATCCAATACCGCTTAAATCCATTGAGGTGCAGCGTAATTGGCTGGGACGCGACACCATGGGTCAGTTGGCATGCCGCAATTTCGCGCAGCGGTAGGGATTATGACCAGGCAAGACGGGTAATTAGGTTCACGACAGGGCCTTTACAGTGACACACATCATGATCACCCCGACAATCGACGAGCCCAAGGCGGCTGTCGCGGCGAGCTACTCGCGTCCAGAGCGTCGTGGCAGGCTGCTCGACCCGCTTGCGGTCGCGTTGCTGGCCGCCGTCGTCAGTGGCGCCGCGGCAAGCCGCCCGTCGCTGTGGTTCGACGAAGGGGCGACCATCTCCGCGTCGGCGAGCCGCTCGCTGTCTGAGCTGTGGCGGTTGCTGAGCCACATCGACGCCGTGCACGGCCTGTACTACCTGGTGATGCATGGCTGGTTCGCTGTGTTTCCGCCGACCGAATTTTGGTCGCGGGTCCCGAGCTGTCTGGCGATCGGGCTGGCAGCCGCCGGCGTCGTGGTCTTCACCAAGCAATTCTCGTCGCGTGCGGCCGCGGTGTGCGCGGGCGTCGTTTTCGCGATCTTGCCACGCGTGACGTGGGCCGGCGTCGAAGCCCGGTCCTATGCCTTCACCGCAATCGCCGCAATCTGGCTGACCGTGTTACTGATCACCGCGATACGGCGAAACAAATGGTGGCTGTGGCTGTTCTACGCAGTCGCGTTGATGCTGTCGATCCTGCTCAACATCTACCTGGTGTTGCTGGTGCCGACCTACGCCGTCGTCACACCGGTAGTCGGGCGGCGCAAATCCGTAGTGGTCTGGTGGGCCGCCACTACCGCGGTGGCGGTGGCGGCGATGACGCCGTTCATGTTGTTCGCACATGGCCAGAGATTTCAGGTCGCCTGGATATCCCGTCTCAATTGGCACAACGCGATCGACGTTCTGCAACATCAGTTTTTCGAGAACAGCGTGCCGTTCGCGATATTGGCGGCGGTCCTTCTGGTGGCCGCGATCGCCTTTCGATTCACCGGGCGATGGGAACCGGACCGCGATAGCCGGCTGCTGCTAATCGTGTGCGCGGCGTGGATTGTGGCGCCCACCGCGGTCAGCCTGATTTATTCGGCGTTCGAACCGTTCTACTATCCGCGGTATCTGTTCTTCACCACGCCCGCGATGGCCGTGATACTGGCCGTCTGCATCGTCGCGGTCGCCGGTAAACCTCGGTGGATTGCCGGCGTGCTGGTATTGCTTGTCGCAGCGGCCTTCCCGAATTACCTTCTGTCGCAACGACAGCCGTATGCCAAAGAGGGCTGGGATTACAGCCAGGTCGCTGACGTGATCAGCGCCCACGCCGCGCCCGGGGATTGCTTGCTGGTCGACAACACGGTGGGTTGGCTACCCGGTCCGATCCGTGCCCTGCTCGCTACCCGCCCGGCGGCCTTCGCGCCGTTGGTCGACATCGGCCGCGGTCACCGTGGACCCGAACGCGGCACCCTCTGGGACGGACACGTGGCGGTGTGGCTGGTGGTCGGTCGGCTATACCAATGCACCACGCTGTGGACGATTTCCACGCATGACACCACCTTCCCGGATCACCAGAGCGGAACGTCGCTGCTGCCGGGAAAGGTGCTTGGACGCGCTCCGGCCTACCTGACGCCGAAGCTGGTGGGGTTCCGTATCGTCGAGCGCTGGCAATTCCATCGCACCCAGGTCATCAAATCGGTGCGCTGACGAAAGTCGCTGGCTAGGTTGGTCGCTACAGAGCCGAGACGATATCTGTCATCAGGTTGCTGAAGTCCGCTAACGCCGTGGTTGGGTCGAACAGTCCGCTGATATCCGTCGCGAATGTGCTCAGATCTGGCAGGCCAAGCGACGCACCGCTCACCAAGGTGTCCGCCACGTCGCTCAGGCTCGCGGCGCTGGCCGCCGGAGCTCCGATATCCGTTGCGATGGCTTGCAGCGCAAGGATGATGTTCTCGACGCTGCCGAAGCCCACGCTCGGGCCGGTGAGCAATCCTCCGGAGGGATCAAGCGTGCAAGCATCGCACTCGATCGGATAACCGTTGAGGAAATATAAAATTGTGGCTGCTGTGGCAATTGTTACTGGCTGTGATCGCAATTTCGGAAGCTCGTGTCGGTTCAGCGCTGTGGGCGGGTTGCGCGGTAAGAGGCCACTGCACCCACCGCGCCCAGCGCTGCGAACACGACAAACAACCAACGCGCGGCGACGACCGCACCGCCGTGCGCGCTGTTGACCACGACGCCGGCCACGCCCGCGCCGAACGCTCCGGAGATCAGCTGCACGGTGTTGATCGCCGCGGCCGCGGCCCCACCCTCTTTCGCATAGTCGACGCATTGCATCGCCCATGCCGATAGGTGCGGCCATCCCGCGCCGATGCCGATCCCGGTGATCACCAGCGCCACCGCCCACAGCACGGCGACTCCCACCGACGCGTTCTCCACCTGGGTGGCCGCGGCTAACGCGAGGCCCGCGGCCATGATCAGCGGCGCGCCGCCGACTACGCGGGCGATGACGCGACTGCTGCTCAGCGATGCACTGACGATCTCGCTGACCGTCCAACCGACCGCCAGCGCAGCACCCAGAAAGCCCGCCACCACCGGAACGAGATGCGCCAGGCGTTGCCCGAACAATGGCACATACATGTCGACCATCGCCGAAGCCATCAGCACCGCCATCGTCAGGTAGATCCACTTCAGCGGGCCGGAACGAAATACGCTGGGCGGCAACACCGCAACCGACGTCCGCCGGTCGACCACAACAAACACAGCCACCAAAAGCACGCTGACCGCAAGCAACGCGGCCGTCGCGACACCGTTGTGCGGAACCTGCGCGACGCTGACCGTAAGTGCCGCGGCCCCCAACAGCAGCAGCGACCACACCGGGATTTTCAGCGACGCCGCGGCGTTTGGATCGCCTCGGCCCGCGGGCAGCACCACTGGAACCAGCGCGGCCATCGCCGCGGTCAGCATCGCCACCGCACCGAATGCCCAACGCCACAGCCCGAACTGCGCAAAAAAGCCGCCGGTTGGCGGCCCCACAATCGTTGCCACGCCCCACATCGCCGAAACCAGCGCGGAAGCCCGCGTCCACAGCGCTTGGGGCAGCGCCGCGCTGATCACCGCATAGCCCAAACCCGCTAACAGCCCGCCGGCCGCCCCCTGCAAAGTGCGACCGGCCAACAGCACCTCCATATTGGAAGCCACCGCGCAGACCACACTGCCGATCCCGAAGACGGTCAGTCCCAGCAGATATGACAAACGCGCCCCGAAACGCAGCAGCGCCGCGTTGACGGCAGCGGCCGCCACCACCGATCCGACCAAGTACAAGGTTGTCACCCAGGCAAAGAGTCGTTCGCCGCCGATTTCGGCGACGGTGCTGGGCAGCAGGCTGATGGTCAGGAACTCGTTGGTGGCATAGAGCGCCACACCACCGGCGAGCAGCGTCGAGGTGCCCAGGTACCGGTGGCCCAGCAGCACACGCCAACTGCCGGGGGTTTCGGCGATACTCATCGCGTCGGTCACGGGCACCACGGTATGAGCTCAACGACGGTCGAGTTCAAGGCGCCGATCACTTCAGCCCGGCCGCATCCATTCCGCGCAGTTCTTTCTTCAGGTCGGCGATCTCGTCGCGGAATCGGGCGGCCAGCTCGAATTGCAAGTCCCGCGCCGCGGCCATCATCTGCTCGGTGAGGTCTTTGATCAGGTCGGCCAGTTCGGCGCGAGGCATGCTGGCCGTGTCGCGGCCCTCGAACACGCCGGCGCTGATAACCCGACCGGGCGCGCCCTGGGCTCGCCGGCCGCGCGACGCGTTGCGTCCGGATCCGCCGATCTCGACCGCATCGGTATCGTCCGCCTCGCGGTACACCTGGTCGAGGATGTCGGCGATCTTCTTGCGCAGTGGTTGCGGGTCGATGCCCCTGGCCTCGTTGTAGGCGATCTGCTTTGCCCGCCGACGTTCGGTCTCGTCGATGGCCTCTTTCATCGAGTCGGTCATCTTGTCGGCGTACATGTGCACTTCGCCGGACACGTTGCGTGCGGCGCGGCCGATGGTCTGGATCAGGCTGCGCGACGACCGCAGGAAGCCTTCCTTATCGGCGTCGAGGATCGCCACCAGCGATACCTCCGGCAGGTCGAGGCCCTCCCGCAACAGGTTGATGCCGACCAGCACGTCGTAGTCACCCAGCCGCAATTGGCGCAGCAATTCCACCCGGCGCAGGGTGTCGACCTCGGAGTGCAGGTAGCGCACCCGGATACCCATTTCCAGCAGGTAATCGGTGAGGTCTTCGGCCATCTTCTTGGTCAGCGTCGTCACCAACACGCGCTCATCGGCGTCGGTGCGTTTGCCGATCTCACCGATCAGGTCGTCGATCTGGCCCTTGGTGGGCTTGACGACGACCTTCGGGTCGACCAGGCCGGTGGGCCGGATCACCTGCTCGACGAACTCGCCACCGGTCTGGCTGAGTTCGTAGGGGCCCGGCGTGGCCGACAGATACACTGTCTGCCCGATCCGGTCGGCGAACTCTTCCCAGGTCAGTGGCCGGTTGTCGACCGCCGACGGCAACCGGAAACCGTATTCGACCAGGTTGCGCTTGCGGGACATGTCGCCCTCATACATGCCGCCGATTTGCGGGACGGTCACATGCGACTCGTCGATGACGAGCAGGAAGTCCTCCGGGAAGTAGTCGAGCAGCGTCGCCGGCGCCGAGCCGACGGGACGCCCGTCGATGTGCCGCGAGTAGTTCTCGATACCCGAGCAGAATCCGACTTGGCGCATCATCTCGATGTCGTAGTTGGTGCGCATCCGCAGCCGTTGCGCCTCCAGAAGCTTGCCCTGGCCCTCCAGCTCGGCCAGCCGCTCAGCGAGCTCTTCTTCGATGGTGGAGATCGCGTGGGCCATCCGCTCAGGGCCGGCCACGTAATGCGTGGCCGGGAAGATCCGCAGCGAGTCGACCTTGCGGATCACCTCGCCTGTCAGCGGATGCAGGTAGTACAGCGCCTCGATCTCGTCGCCGAAGTACTCGATGCGGACGGCCAATTCCTCGTAGGACGGAATGATCTCGACGGTGTCGCCGCGCACCCGGAACGAGCCACGGGTGAAGGACAGGTCATTGCGGCTGTACTGGACGTCGACCAGCAGCCGCAGCAGCCCGTCGCGGGGCACTTCGCTGCTCACCTGCAGCTCGACGGAGCGGTCCAGGTAAGACTGCGGCGTGCCCAGGCCGTAGATGCACGAGACCGACGCGACCACCACGACATCGCGACGAGACAGCAACGCTGACGTCGCCGAGTGCCGCAGCCGCTCCACGTCATCATTGATTGAGCTGTCCTTTTCGATGTAGGTGTCGGTCTGCGCGATGTACGCCTCGGGCTGGTAGTAGTCGTAGTACGAGACGAAGTATTCGACGGCGTTGTGCGGCAACATCTCTCGAAGCTCGTTGGCCAACTGCGCGGCCAGCGTCTTGTTGGGCGCCATCACCAGGGTCGGGCGCTGCAGCCGCTCGATGAGCCATGCGGTCGTAGCCGACTTTCCGGTACCGGTGGCACCCAGCAGCACCACGTCGTGCTCACCCGCCAAAAGCCGGCGCTCCAACTCGTTGATCGCCGCAGGCTGGTCACCGGCCGGCGCGTGGGGGCTGACCACCTCGAAGCGCCCACCGGCACGCACCATGTCCTCGACAGGGCGATATTCGGAGTGCGCGACAATCGGATGCTCGGTAGCGAACGCCATGTTCCCAGGGTAAGCGGGTCTACCGACAACCTGCGGGTGCTATCCGTGCTGACGGGTTCCACACCCGGCGTGTCGGGTCGGGTTCGATTAGATTCCGTGTTGTGTGGCGGGATAGTCCCGGGGACCGGCCGGGTCGACCAGCTGTCCCGGCCGATGCCGGCGCGCTGGCCGTGTTCCACGCTGGCTTTCTACGCTGGAAGATCCGGTTTCGCCGATGATCCCGGTCAGGTGACGTCATCCATCCGCCCAAGCACGAGACGTTCGACCTTGACGCCCGCACCAACACCGATCCGAAAGGCATCGTGCGGGCGGTGGATGAGTTCGTCGTCCGGCCCTGGGGCCTTTACCTGGCCCGCCCAACACCTGGCCGGGCGCAGTTTTACTACCTGGAGTCCTGGTTGTTGCCGTCGCTGGGTCTGCGGGCAACGGTTTTCCATTTCAACCCCGGCCACGAACGCGACCATGACTATTACCTCGACGTCGGCGAATACACGCCCGGTCTGGTCGTGTGGCGTTCCGAGGACCATTACCTCGATCTCGAGGTGCGCACCGGCCGTGGCGCCGATTTAGCCGACATCGATGAGTTGTTGGGAGCCGTCCGGTACGGCCTGCTGACCCCCGAGGTCGGCGAGCAGGCGGTGCGGCGGGCGGTCGCCGCCGTCGACGGGCTGTCCCGACACGATTACGACCTGCAGCGTTGGCTGGCAGCTGACGGCATGAACCTCACCTGGCGTTAGCTACTGCGACGTGCTTCGTCGCGGTCGGTCGCGGTCTCGAGCAGCGTCTCGAATAGTGCCCGGTAGTGCACGAAGGCCTTCCGCTGCTGCTCAGTGCTGCCGTTATGCCGGTGCGAGGTGTGGATGCTGTGGGCGACGCGGTAGTTCTCCACCACGTGCGGGTGGTCCACCGAGATGTCTGCGACCTGCTGGTGGAAATCGTCTACCCGATAGCCCCGCTGGCGCATCACCTCGGTCACCAAACGATCGGCAACTCCGACGGCGGCTGCGGGGTTGTCCACGAAACCGTTTTGCACCTCTATCCACCGGGCGGTGAAATCCGAAAGGGCCGAAGGCGTCAACGGAACAATGTCGAGCTTGTCCCGCTTGGATTCCCGCGTCGTGAGTTCCCGCTTGGCGACTTTCTCGCTTCCCGTCTCGGCCACTAGGCGCTCGTACTCGCCGCCGTAGCGCTGTTTGAGTCGCATAGTTTTTCTGCGGCTCGTAATGACGATTGCCGAGGCGATCACCACCACGATCACCACGACGACGGCAAACGCGATTTCGATCCAAAGCCAAACGGCCATCACCGGCTCCTTTCGTACATACGTCAAATAACCCGACCGACGCCGGCGCAAACGTCACTTTGTGGGGTGCGGGTGCAAGCGCGTCGTACGGTGCCCCGTGCGGCGATCACAGGAACTATTGGAGTTTCTGGATCTGGTCCGGGCGGGTACTTGCCAGGCATGAGTCTGAGCGAATACCGACGCAAGCGGCGGTCGGGCCGCAGCCCGGAGCCACGCGGACGACAACGACGGCGCCGGGGAGCCGGCCGCTCCGGCAAGTCCGACCCGGGGCCACGTTTCGTCATCCAGCACCACGCGGCGCGCAGCGACCACTACGACTTTCGCCTCGAGATCGGCGGCCTGCTGGTGTCCTGGGCGATCCCCAAAGGGCCCTCGACAAACCCGGAGGACCGGCGAATGGCACGCCGCACCGAGGACCACCCGTTGGAATACGCAGAGTTCGAGGGAGTGATTCCGGACGGCGAGTACGGTGCCGGCAGCGTCATTGTCTGGGACCACGGCACTTACGCCAACCGGACCGAGCATGAAATGACCAGGTGTCTAAGTCGCGGACACCTGTCGTTTTGCCTGCATGGCGAAAAGCTGCACGGCGGTTATGCACTGACCCGGATTCGGGAGGGCAAGAACGAGACGTGGCTGCTGCTCAAGCGCAGAGATGAAGAGGGCTCTGAAAACACCGCCGAGCAGAATCCCGTCCGAACCCAGCCGGAGTCGGTGCTGTCAGGCCGTACGCTCGACGAGTTGTCGTGACCGGCCTCGCCGGCCTGCCCGACTCGGTGCGCTCAGCATTGCGGGACGAGCGGGTGCCGGACTGGCGAGCCCCCACCCTGGCCACACTGACCGAAAAGCGGTTCTCCGACCCCGGCTGGATCTTCGAGCGCAAGTTCGACGGGATGCGTTGTCTGGGGTTTCGCGACGGTGACCGAGTGCGGCTGCTATCGCGAAACCACCAGTCGCTCAACGGAACTTACCCAGAACTGGTCGACGCGCTCGCTGCGCAACACGCTACCAGGTTCGTGGTGGATGGCGAGGTTGTGGCGTTCGATGGGCGCCGCACCAGCTTCGCCCGGCTGCAGGGCCGTCTAGGCATCACCAACGCGGAGGCGGCACGGGCATCACCGATCCATGTTTACTACTACCTTTTCGACCTGCTGCACCTGGATGGCAAGTCCACCATCGGCATTCCGTTGTCCTGGCGCAAGCGCTTGCTACGCAACGCTATTCAATTCAGCGATCCGCTGCGCAACACCCCGCACCGCGTCGAAGATGGCATAGCCGCCTATCGGGCAGCATGCCAACGCGGCGACGAAGGGGTGATTGCCAAACTCGCGGATGCGTCGTATGACGGCGGCCGCTCGCCGAACTGGCTGAAATTCAAGTGCGTCCGCGATCAGGAGTTCGTCGTCGGCGGCTACACCGCTCCCAAAGGCAGCCGGATCGGGTTGGGTGCGCTGCTGCTCGGCTACCACGACGGCCGCGACCTGGTTTTCGCCGGAAAGGTGGGTACCGGCTTTGACCAAGCCACGCTGCGCAGCCTGCACAAGCGGCTGTCGGCCATCGAACGAGACGCGCCGCCGTTCACCCGCGGCTTGAAGCATGAAGCCGACGCCCGGTGGGTGGATCCAGAGTTGGTCGCCCAGATCGGTTTCACCGAGTGGACACGCGACGGCAAGCTACGCCATCCCCGCTACCAGGGTCTGCGTACCGACAAGAACGCGGCGGAAGTCGTAAGGGAGACCCGCTGACGCCCCGCTGCCCAATCTCTAGGGCTATGGCGTTCTAGGGCCGCCAACCCGATCGGTCGGCCCAGTCCCACGCCCGGCCGTATGCCTCGGAGAACCACGGCTCCTTGACCGCCAGATACCGTTCGATGTCTCCGTCCGGGGATGCTGCCTGCTCCGCACTGCGTTTGACAGCCAGGTACTCGTCGCGGACTTCGGGATTGGCTTTCAGCCAGTCGACGAACAGCAGGGCGAATTGCTGATCGGGCCAGCCGTCCACCCGCAGGTGTACCAATGTCGGGCGTCCGGGATCTGCCGACGCATGAAGCCGCTTGTGCCACAACGTCGGATCGTCATTGTGGTCGTAGCGGTTTACGGTGCTGCGGGCATCGGCCTTGATGATGTCGCTGCAGACGTTCTCGACGCGTGGATAACCCGCGGATAGTAAGGCGGCATCGAGTTCGTCTGCCACCGCGAGAGATTCGACGGTGATCTGAATGTCGATCGCGTCCTTCGCGGCCAGCCCGGGAACCGCGGTGGAACCGATGTGATCAACGCGCGACGCCTTTGCGCCACACGCGGCCTTGAGACGGGCGAGGATGCGCGCAGCCTGGTCGGGCCAGGCCCGATCGGCCGGCACCAGTCGGACTGCGGCGCGAACGACGCGACCAGCGCTGAGATTGTTGGCGAACGGCATGATGCGCATGTCCCACACCGCACGAGCGCGCTCGGCCAACGCTTCTGGGGTACTCGAATTGTCCAGCCAGACATCGGCAACCGCGCGACGCTGGTCGTCGGTAGCCTGTGCGGCGATACGCGCGCGGGCGTCGTCCTCAGCCATGCCGCGCTGGTCGACCAGCCGCGCCATCCGCAGTTCCGCGTCGGCGTACACCACGACGACCAATGGGAACAGCGGTGACATCCCCGATTCCACCAGCAGCGGAATGTCCTCCACCACCACCGAATCGTCCGGCACCGCGGCGATCAGCTCGGCACGACGCTTACCCACCAGCGGATGAACGATTCCATTAAGGGTTTTGCGGGTGGCCTCGTCTTTGAATGCCTTGGCCGCCAACGCCGGACGATCCAGTGCGCCGTCGGGCAGCAGAATGTCGTCGCCAAACGCGTCGACGAGTGCCGCCAATCCTTCGGTGCCTGGCTCGACCACCTCGCGGGCGATCACATCACCGTCGACAACCACTCCGCCGCACTGCGAAAAGGTGGACGACACCGCCGACTTACCGGCGCCGATGCCGCCGGTCAGCCCGATCCGAAGCATGCCTAGTTAGGCGCTGCCGGCGAGCTTCTCCCGCAGGGCGGCGAGTTGCGCGTCGCTGGCCAGCGAGCCGCCGCTCTGCTGTTCTTCGCCCGACGAGCCGTTGCCCTGCGGCCTTTCGGCAGCTTCGGCGTCGGCGGCGGCGAACTTCTCCATCTGCGTGGTGTGCATCTTGTGCCGGCGCTCGGCCTCGGCGTAGCGGGCTTCCCATTCGGTGCGCTGGGTGTCGAAACCCTCGAGCCATTCGTTGGTCTCGGCGTCGAAGCCCTCGGGGAAGATGTAGTTGCCCTGCTCGTCGTAGCTGTCGGCCATGCCGTACTTGGCGGGGTCGAACTCCTCGGTGTAGTCCTCGTTGGCCTGCTTGAGCGACAACGAAATCCGGCGCCGCTCCAGGTCGATGTCGATGACCTTGACCATCGCGTCGTCACCGACGGCGACCACCTGGTCGGGCACCTCGACGTGCCGCTCGGCCAGCTCGGAGATGTGCACCAGACCCTCGATGCCCTCCTCGACACGTACGAACGCGCCGAACGGAACGAGCTTGGTGACCTTGCCCGGCACGATCTGGCCGATGGCATGCGTGCGGGCGAAGTGCCGCCACGGGTCTTCCTGAGTGGCCTTGAGCGACAACGAAACCCGCTCGCGGTCCATGTCGACGTCGAGCACCTCGACGGTGACCTCGTCGCCGACCTGAACCACCTCGGACGGGTGGTCGATGTGCTTCCAGGACAGCTCGGAGACGTGCACCAGACCGTCAACACCACCGAGGTCGACGAACGCGCCGAAGTTGACGATCGAGGACACCACACCCTTGCGGATTGCGCCCTTCTGCAGCTGGTTGAGGAACTCGCTGCGCACCTCGGACTGCGTCTGTTCCAGCCAGGCGCGGCGAGACAGCACCACGTTGTTGCGGTTCTTGTCCAGCTCGATGATCTTGGCTTCGATCTCCTTGCCGATGTACGGCTGCAGATCGCGGACCCGGCGCATCTCGACCAACGAGGCGGGCAAGAAGCCGCGCAGCCCAATGTCGAGGATCAGGCCGCCCTTGACGACCTCGATGACGGTGCCCTTGACGGCCTCGTCCTTCTCCTTGAGTTCCTCGATGGTGCCCCAGGCGCGCTCGTACTGGGCGCGCTTCTTGGACAGGATCAGCCGGCCTTCTTTGTCCTCCTTGGTGAGGACCAGGGCTTCGACCTCATCGCCCACGGAAACGACCTCATTGGGGTCGACGTCGTGCTTGATGGACAGTTCGCGGGAGGGGATTACGCCTTCGGTTTTGTAGCCGATGTCAAGCAGGACCTCGTCCCGGTCAACCTTGACGATTGTCCCTTCGACGATGTCGCCATCGTTGAAGTACTTGATTGTTTTATCGATGGCGGCGAGAAAATCCTCGCTCGAGCCTATGTCGTTGACGGCTACTTGGGGCGAGGTGACGGTGGGACTCGGCATATTGTTGGGTTGCTCCGGACAGGTTGGGGTCGTAGGGATAAAGCGAGTTCGTGTTCGATTGACCGGCTCCTCCTCATCGCGCTACGCGCTCTGCATCGTCACCGGGTACCTGTCGAGGTTACTCGACTGGGCACACGCTGGCCAAACCGCGCCTACTCACGCCGAGCGTGAAGTCAGTACGCAAAAATCGCCAGAATTTCGCAACCGCTTCACGTTCGGCGCCAACTAGCGTTAATGCGCGGCGGTATCCCAGCTGCGGCCATAGCCCACCGAGACCTCCAGCGGCACGTCAAGCGGGTATGCACCGCCCATTTTTTCGCGCACCAACGCCTCAAGCCGCTCCCGCTCACCGTCGGCGACTTCGAACAACAGTTCGTCGTGGACCTGCAGCAGCATCCGAGACGCCAGCCCAGCGGACTTGAGCGCCTTGTCGACCTCGATCATGGCCACCTTGATGATGTCGGCGGCGCTGCCCTGGATCGGCGCATTGAGCGCGGCCCGCTCGGCGGCCTCGCGCACCTGGCGATTGCTGCTGTCCAGCTCGGGCAGATAGCGCCTGCGTCCCAGCACCGTGGAGGTGTAGCCGTCCTTGCGCGCCTGCTCGACGACGTCCATCAGGTAGTCGCGTACTCCGCCGAACCGGGCGAAGTAGGCGTCCATCTGGACTTTGGCCTCTTCGGTGGAGATCTTCAGCTGGGTCGCCAGGCCGTACGCGCTCAGCCCGTAGGCCAGCCCGTACGACATCGCCTTGACGCGGCGGCGCAGCTCGCCGGTCACCTCCTCGATCGGCACCCCAAATGCCCGGGACGCGACGAACGAGTGCAGGTCCTCCCCGGTGTTGAACGCCTCGATCAGGCCAGCGTCACCAGACAGGTGCGCCATGATCCGCATCTCGATCTGGCTGTAGTCAGCCGTCATCAAATCGGTGTAGCCGTCACCGACAACGAAAGCGTCGCGGATCTGGCGGCCGGCGTCGGTGCGGATCGGAATGTTCTGCAGGTTGGGCTCGGTCGACGACAACCTGCCGGTCGCCGCAATGGTCTGGTTGAACGTGGTGTGGATACGGCCGTCGCCTGCCACCGAATTCAGCAGCCCGTCGACGGTCACCTTCAGCCGGGTCACGTCGCGGTGCGTGAGCAAATGCTGCAGGAACGGATGCCCGGTCTTGTCGAACAGCGACTGCAGCGCGTCCGCGTCGGTGGTGTATCCGGTCTTCGTTCGCTTGGTCTTGGGCATCTCCAGCTCGTCAAACAGCACTACCTGCAACTGTTTTGGCGAGCCGAGGTTGATCTGCTTTCCGATAACCGCGTATGCCGCCTCGGCGGCATCACGGATCTGGTCACCGAATTGGCTTTGCAGCTCGGTCAACTGGTTCAGATCGACGGCGATACCCACGGCCTCCATGCCCGCCAACACGCCTTGCACCGGCAGTTCCATCTCGGCCAGCAGCGAGGTGGAGTCGATGCGGGTCAGTTCGGCGTCCAGCGCATCGGCGAGGTCCACCACCGCGCGAGCCCGCAGCACCGCGGTCTGCACGGCTTGATCATCGACCCCGTCTGTGTCGTCGAGCAGTGAAAGCTGCTGCTGTTCAGACGTTTCCGCTCGCAGCTCGCGACGCAAGTAGCGTAGCGACAGGTCGTCGAGGGTGAAGCTGCGCTGCCCGGGGCGCACGAGGTAGGCGGCCAGCGCGGTGTCGGAGCTGACTCCGTTCACGGTCCAGCCGCGCCCGGCGAGGTCGTGGATGGCTAACTTGGCTTCGTGCAAGGCTTTCGGCTTCTCGGGGTCGGCGAGCCACGTTGCCAGCGCGGAGTCGTCGTCCGGTGTCAAAGTCGTGGTGTCGATGTAGCCGCCGTCACCGTCCGCGGCGGCAATGGCCAGCGCGGTCGCGTCACCGTCGTATGGCAGATGCGTGCCCACCACCGCCAGCCCCGATCGGCGTCCGTCGGCGACGTGCTCAGCCAGCCACGGCCCGACCGTGCCGGGCTCCAGCAGTCCCCCGCGCACGTCGAATCCCTCGTCGACCTCGGGTTCGACGGCGGCCAGCGTCTCGAACAGCCGATCGCGCAGCACCCGGAATTCCAGCTGGTCGAACAGCTGGTGAATCTGGTCGCGGTCCCACGGCTGCACCCGCAGTGTGTCAGGCGTCTGCGCCAGCGGCACGTCACGGACCAGGTCGGTCAGCTCCCGGTTGAGCACCACGCTGGCCAGATGCTCGCGCAGCGCATCACCGACCTTGCCGCGCACCGAGTCGGCATTGTCGACCAACGCCTGCAGCGACCCGTACTCGATGATCCATTTCGACGCCGTCTTCTCGCCCACCCCGGGAATGCCGGGCAAGTTGTCGCTCGGGTCGCCGCGCAGCGCCGCAAAGTCGGGATATTGCGTGGGGGTCAACCCATATTTTTCGACGACGGCCTCGGGCGTGAAGCGAGTGAGCTCGCTGACGCCCTTGCGCGGATAGAGCACGGTCACGTCGTCGGTGACCAGCTGCAAGGAATCGCGGTCACCGGTGACCACCAGTACCCGGTAGCCCTCTTTTTCGGCCTGGGTGGCCAATGTGGCGATCAGGTCGTCGGCCTCGAAGCCAGGCTCGGCGAGCACCGTAATACCCAGCGCTGCAAGGACTTCCTTGGTGACGTCGATCTGGCCGTGAAACTCGTCCGGGGTGGATGATCGGTTGGCCTTGTACTCCGGGTAGCGCTCGGAGCGAAAGGTCTGTCGCGACACGTCGAACGCGGCGGCCACATGCGTGGGTGATTCGTCGCGCAACAGGTTGATCAGCATGGCGGTGAACCCGTACACCGCGTTGGTGGTCAGCCCGCCCTGGGTCTTGAAATTCTCCGCGGGCAGCGCGTAGAACGCCCGAAACGCCAGCGAATTGCCGTCCAGCAGCATCAACGTCGGCTTGTCGTCAGCGGCCTGGCCGGCTTCCGTCTTCTTGCTTGCGGTCCTCGCTGGGCTCACCGCCCTAACTCTAGGCACTGGGTCCGACGTCAGGTCAGCAGCCGCTCGCTTCCCACGTGGTACTCGGAAACCGACGCGTCGACGATCGCGCCTTGTTGTTCCTCGCTGATGCCCTCACCACGGAACGATTCGACGGCGTCCGCCGACTCCCAGCGTTCGAAGATGTTGATGCGATTCGGCTCGATCAGGTCGGCGCTGATCGCGAAGTCCAGGCATCCCGGCGCTCGGCGGGCTTGCTGCACAACCGCTCGACAGCCCACCAGATAGCTGTCTCGCTGCTGCGGCTCGACGACGAGGTAACCCGCGACGATCACCACTGGACGCTCCTTCGCTTGCATCAGACCGTTGACGATATGACCGGGTGAGCAAGCAGAACTCATCGGTGCGAGCCGCAAACTGCAACACGTTTCAGTTTTGCAGGGCTTGTCGGTACG
This sequence comes from Mycobacterium sp., assembly GCF_049585075.1. Classification (GTDB taxonomy): domain Bacteria; phylum Actinomycetota; class Actinomycetes; order Mycobacteriales; family Mycobacteriaceae; genus Mycobacterium. The sequence goes on along the minus strand of NZ_JBAUZA010000037.1, from coordinate 12,669 downwards.
CTGGCCGAATGCCAGCAGCTACCCGTCAAGAACCGGCGATCGACGGCTGGTTCGCCATCGAGACCGGTTCGCCCTATCTGATCGGCGCGAAGTGTCCGCAATGCGGCACCTACATCTTTCCGCCGCGTGCCAACAATTGCCCCAACCCCGGCTGTGACGGTGACCAGCTCGACCAAGTGCCGCTGTCGCGGCGCGGAAAGCTGTGGAGCTACACCGAAAACCGGTATGCACCGCCGCCGCCCTACCCATCCCCCGATCCATTTGAGCCCTTCGCAGTCGCCGCGGTGGAGCTGGCCGACGAGGGTCTGATCGTGCTCGGCAAGGTGGTAGACGGCACCCTGGCCGCCGACCTGAAAGTCGGTCTGGAGATGGAGCTGACCACTATGCCGCTGTTCGTCGACGACGACGGCGTCGAGCGCATCGTCTACGCCTGGAGGGTCGCATCATGAGCGATCCGGTCTACATCCTCGGCGCCGGGATGCATCCCTGGGGCAAATGGGGCAACGACTTCACCGAATACGGTGTGGCCGCGGCGCGTGCCGCGCTGGGCGAGGCTGGATTGGACTGGCGGCAGATTCAGTTGGTGGCCGGCGCGGACACCATTCGCAACGGCTATCCGGGTTTCGTCGCCGGGGCGACGTTCGCGCAGAAGCTGGGCTGGAACGGTGTGCCTGTCAGTTCGAGTTATGCGGCGTGCGCCAGCGGATCGCAAGCCCTGCAAAGCGCCCGCGCACAGATCCTTGCCGGGTTCTGCGACGTGGTGCTGGTGATCGGCGCCGACACCACGCCCAAAGGCTTTTTCGCTCCGGTCGGCGGCGAGCGGAAGAACGACCCGGATTGGCAGCGGTTCCACCTGATCGGCGCTACCAACACGGTGTATTTTGCGCTGCTGGCGCGACGCCGGATGGACCTGTACGGCGCTACCCTCGAGGACTTCGCCCAGGTCAAGGTCAAGAACTCCAAGCATGGGCTCAACAACCCGAACGCCCGCTACCGCAAGGAGAACTCGATCGAAGACGTGCTGGCCAGCCCTGTGGTCTCGGACCCGCTGCGACTGCTGGACATCTGCGCGACTTCGGACGGCGCCGCGGCGCTGATCGTGGCGAGCAAGTCCTTTACCGAGAAGCACCTCGGCTCGCTCAACGGCGTGCCTTCGGTGCGCGCGGTCAGCACCGTCACTCCCCGCTACCCACAGCACCTGCCCGAATTACCAGATATTGCAACGGATTCCACCGCGGTGGTGGCCGCGCCGGATCGGATGTTCAAGGACCAGATCATCGACGCCGCCTATGCCGAGGCCGGCATCGGGCCGGAAGACCTCAGCCTGGCCGAGGTTTATGACCTGTCCACCGCGCTCGAGCTGGACTGGTATGAACACCTCGGGCTGTGCGCCAAGGGCGACGCCGAGTCGCTACTGCGCAGCGGCGCCACAACGATCGGCGGGAAGATTCCGGTCAACCCCTCGGGTGGGCTGGCCTGCTTCGGCGAGGCAATTCCCGCACAAGCGATCGCACAGGTCTGCGAGCTCAGCTGGCAGCTGCGCGGCCAGGCCACCGGCCGCCAGGTCGAGGGCGCCAAGGCCGGAATCACCGCGAATCAGGGCCTGTTCGGCCACGGATCGTCGGTGGTCGTAGCCCGTTAGCCCGACGATTCCGCGTCTTTGGCCGTGTCGAGGGTTTCCAGCACGACTTCGGCGACGTGCTTCATCGTGGTCCGCCGGTCCATCGCGGCGCGCTGGATCCACTTGAACGCCTCCGGCTCGGTCATGCCCTGGTTGGCTTGCAGCAGGCCCTTCGCTCGTTCCACGAGCTTGCGGGTTTCCAGCCGATCAGACAGCGTTTCGACTTCGCGCTCAAGTGCCCTGATCTCGCTGAAGCGGCTGAGCGCCAGTTCAATCGACGGGATCAGGTCGGAGATGGTAAACGGTTTGACCAAGTAGGCCATCGCCCCGGCGTCGCGTGCGCGTTCGACGAGGTCACGCTGGCTGAAAGCGGTCAGCACCACAATCGGTGCGATGCGTTTGCGGGCAATCTCCGACGCGGCGTCGATGCCGTCGCGGCGCGGCATCTTCACGTCCATGATCACCAGGTCCGGTTTGAGCTGCTCCGCTAGCTCGACGGCTTCCTGGCCGTCGCCGGCCTCGCCGACGATTTCGTAGCCCTCTTCGCGGAGCATTTCGGCCAAGTCGAGCCGGATGAGCGCCTCATCCTCAGCGATCAGCACCCGGTGGGAGGCTTGGGTATCGACGTCGGTCGTGGAGCCGGTCATGACGACATTGTGTCGTGGCCCGCGGGGATCATCGACCGCGGGGTTGGTGACGCTCGACTCCTCACGGCCATCCTCTATGGTGGGAGGCCGTAGCCAGCAGGCCCTCGTATCCCAACTGGCAGAGGAAACGGATTCAAAACCCGTACAGTGTGAGTTCGAATCTCACCGAGGGCACTCAAACTGTAGAAGCATTCACGCAGCTAGATAGCCATTTTCGTGTTTGCTAGATCGCCGCACCAGCACCTCGTGCCCACATTTTGCCCACAGTTTCAGATAACTTGTCGGCAACTGCAGTGAAGTCAGAATCGAAAAGATCGGCATACACGTCCAGCGTCATCGCGGCCGAAGCATGGCCCAGCATCCGCTGAACCACCTTCGGATTGGCGCCCGAAGCAATCGCCAAAGACGCCGCGGTGTGACGCAAGTCGTGCGCCGTCACCCGCGGAAAAGTCTTGTCGGCCTTCTGGCAGCGCTCGACAGCCCCGGCCATCCATGACTTGGTTGTCGGCGGTGCTAGATAGCCCCCGTCCTGCGCCGGCCAAATCAACTCGTCGCGGTCCTTGCCTACACAGGTCGCCGCCAGCTCGTCGACCACGAACGCCGGTAGCGCCACCGAGCGGCTGCGCCCGGTCTTAAGCGTGCCAACGTGTGTTTGGCCGCCGACCGCGACGGCGTTCTCATGCAACACGATCCGGCGGTGCAAGAAATTTACGTCCGAAACCCGAAGCGCCGCAGCCTCACCCCAACGCAGGCCCACAGTGCCGAGCAGCAGCACCAGCGACCCGTACCGACCGGACTCGTGCGCCAGGGCGTGCAGTTGCTCGGGCGTGAGGTACACGTTCGGGCGTTTAGCCCTGCGCGGCAACTTGACTCCGCGGGCAGGGTTGACCGCCAGCAGTCGGTCGCGCACGGCGTCATCGAGGATGCCCGCCAGCACTGAATGGACGGTGATGACCCTCGACCCGCTCAGCTTCTTCGACAGCTCTGCGACCCACGCTTGCACCGCGGTGTAGCGGATCTCGGCCACCCTTGCTGTGCGCCAGCGCGGCTCGACGTGGACGCGCCAGGCGTTCTCGTAGGAGCGGTAGCCGCTGGGCTTCATATGGCCTTCTTTGCGTGCCAACCACGCCGGCCCCAACTCCCCCACCATCACACGGCCCAGCGACGGTGCCACGTACTCGCCGCGAACTTTGGTGACTTCTACCGAGTTGGCGAACACCTCGGCGTCACGCTTGGTCTTGAAACCGCGCTTGTCGGTCTGCCCGCGGCCGGGTGTCCGATAGCGGACGCGATAAAGCGTTGTGCCGCTTGCGGTTTGGTATTTGCTAATCGTGGCCATTTGCGAGTGCTTTCTCGAGTTCCGCGCGTAGAGCACGCGACACTTGGCCGCGCTTCTGCTTGTTGGCATCCGGACCCGCGATCCGGTCCCGCTCCTGACTAAACGGCTTGCGCCACAGCCGCAGCGACAGCGCCGCGAGATCGTCACGGCCGATACCAAGACGCGCCGCTAGTCGGTCCTCGGTCAGTCCGGAAGCCTGCCGCATACGGGCAATGTCGAACTTTTCACGGGTTGCGGTGCGGCCGATCTGGGAACCGCGCAGATCCCACAGTTGGCCGGCGCAGTAGTCGGCAACCCGTTGGCCGCGCGGGTCGAACTCGTCGGTCACAGTCACGAAACCGTCGAATATCACTAGGTCGGCTAGGCGGACCCGCGGTTCACGGTCAGGTTTCATCAGGTCGGCCGGCATGCGGCCGGTGGGCTTCCCCACGGCGCTATCTAAGGCTGCCGCGAGTGCTAGCACTGTGGCGAACGTTGGTGCTGTCCTACCGACCTCGAAGTCGCGGACCTTGCTAGCGGTCGCAGTGGGCCGCCGACGCGGTGGCAACGAGCGCGGCTGTGCACGCAGCGATTGCAGGGATGATGGCGATTCGCATGGCGTGTCCTCTAATAAGTACTGTTTTGCTAGACACCGGGGCATAGGTCGTCGTTGGCGTATACCACCGCCTTATCGGCACCTTTAGGAGTGAGCCCAGTGGAACCCTCGTTCTTGTCTGAGCTGTAAACGATTTCGGCCGCCACCTGTTCACGCGATTTGCCGGCAGCAAGCTCTCGACATATATTCCATCCCCCACTCAACAAATCCGAATCGCCAGCTGCACTGGTGAGCCCTGCGTCGTGCATATCGTTAAGGTAGCTGTCCTCGTCGGCGTGAGCCGGTGCTGCCAAACCAATTGCGGCCGTCGCGCTCGCTGCTGCGATGAGCGATCCAACACCGAGAAACATGTTCCCAACCCCCTTGTTGGATGATGTTTGCCCGACCTGATGGCAGCGTATGCCCCTCTGACCCCGGCAACCCGCGATTCTTCGAAAGAATTAGTCAGTCCCGCAAAGGGTCGGGGTGTTGCTAGCCCGGTCAAAGCTTCCGGTCAGCTCGCGGCGTTCGTCCAGCAGTTCGTCGACCTGGCGACTCGACGGCTCGCCACCATGCTCGCGGATCGAGCGGCGCACGGCCGTTGGGAGCCGGAGCAACCAACTTCGTCCGGTCGCACGGCCCAAGCGAATCGACTGCGCGAGCTGGGGCGGATCAAATAGCATGCTGACCGTGGGAGCGGAAGCCGCCTATGGCACGCCGCCGCCAGCGACTCGGTCGAAGCACAATTGGTTGGTCGCGTTGTTGGTGGTCCTGCTTATCGCGGCCGCAGGTGCCGCTGTAACGTCCTGTCATCCGAAGGCGACCGGCGGGGAGTTGGTGCTTACCGGGGCTGCCGACCCCGGCGCGAACGCGTTCATGCCCCCCGCGGCTCCGCCGCCGCCGACGAACACCCAACCCCCGCCTACCCTGCAACCTCAGGGCGATGGCGCCACCTTGGCGACTCTGCCGCTGCCCGGCGACCGTGACGGCCTCTATGGCGGCACCCTCAACAACGCCGAATCCGACCGCGAAAAAATGATCAGCTTCCTGGGCAGCCACCCCGCCCAGGCCGGCGCGTTCGTCGAAGCCCTCAACACCGACACCACCGTGTACTGGAGCGGCGGACGCACACTTACCGTCGCCGACATCCCCACCTACCTGCACGAACTCACCCCCGCCCTGCTGCGGCTGGACACCCGAATCACCAACCACGGGTTCGACGGAACGCACCCCACCACCGTGCAGTCGGTCTTCCAAGAGGGCACCGCCGTGCTCGTCGACGCCCACGGGGTACCCCGCGCCCGCTTCTTCTCTGGCAGCCCACTCACTGCGCCGATCACATTGACAGGCATACCGAAACTCGTTGGCACACAGTGGCCCGGCTACCGCCCCGGAGCTCTCGCCGAGGTCCGGGCTACCACCGCGGCCATCGCCAACTTCGTGCTGGTCGACGTCGTCACCGGGCACCCCTTCAACCGGCCCGCTGGAACCACCGGCACCAACGACACCCCTCACACCCAGCCCGTCGCGCCACCCGAACCCGCCACGAGCGCGCCGCCCACATCCGGACAAGCACCCCAATCCGCACCCACCGCGCCCACGACCGGAGCCCAATCCGCACCCGCCTCGCCCACGCCCGGACAAGCACCCACCCCGGCCACGACCGGACAAGCACCCCAACTGGATATTGACGGCACTTATCTGTTCCATAACGTCATTCCCGGCGGCTGCGACAGAGGCATTCCCGACTACACGATGAATGTGACCCATCAAGGCAACACGCTGAAACTTGGCCCTTACCAGACCGGCACCCTGAACGGCGACGGATCGTTCGCGACCCACTATGGGTACGTCGACATGCGGGGAGTCTTCGCCACCGAAGGCGGCCGCACCGTCATCCGCGACGGCACAGCTGACCAAGTTGGTTGCCACACTACCTTCGTGGCCACCAAGCAGTGAACGACAACCCAAGATCGCCTCCATCTGTGGAGCCCGTTAGAAACCGGGTTAAGCTGCGCGCCCAGCGGAGGGTTCTCGTTCGGTCGCCGCTCCGTTTGGGCAGATCGCACAAGGGTGCAGGAATCACACTTTCCTCGGGTGGAACGTGGCACCGCTAGCCCGGCGCTACGTGTCGACCGCCATGTGCTCGCCGGTCCCGCGATGGCGCGAGGAGTTCGTCGATTTGACGACGGGCTGACTGCCCACGCCGTGCCCACAATTTGCCCACAGTTACAGATAACTCCCGTGAACTACGGTGATGTTTTTCCGCTGTTTGAAGGGGGTACCGCTGCCCTACCAGACCCCGAAATAGAGTTCGAATCTCACCGAGGGCACTCAAACTGTCGACACGTCGGTGCCGGTCGAGTCTTTGGCGTCAGCCCTGCGGATTAGTTGCCGAAGATGCGCCGCGGCTGGCCGGACGAATAAGCGCGCCGCTGGAACTGGATCGCCTTAGTCGCCGAAGTCACAATCCGAGGAACACGTTGAGCAGGGCGCCCCACAGCTCGGCGGTGGTCAGTGTGGGAATCTCGAAGACGGTTGTCAGTCCTTCGACTATCGGTGTGGCCGAGTCGATTTCGGCTGGCGACAACCCGAGGTAGGCGAAATGGAGTACCAACCCGAACAGGATCTCCTCGTATGTGGTGCCCAAGGAGCCGGGGTTCGCCCAAACGTCACCGTCGATGTTGTATACCTCGGTCGGGTACAGGTTGTCGGGAACGCCCATCGGATTGGCACCGAGCATCACGAAACGTAAAGCGTCGGTGGGGATTTTGTCGTGGGCGAGTTCCTGTTCGGCGATGGCGGCGATGGCGCTGCTTTGCGAGTACGTGAAAATGGTCAGCGGGTCGCTGCAGACGCCGAAGGCGTTGCAGTCCATGCTGCCGGCGTCATAGGCGGCGACGACCGCGTTGACGAGGATTTGCTCGCCTTGCGTCACGCTTGAGGTGAAGTCGAAGGTTTCGGGGGTGGTCAGCGCCACCGTCGTCGCGGCGGTGCCGTCGTACCCGTCCGGGTCGAGGTACAGGCTTTCCGCGGGGCTGATGTAGCCGGCATCTGGTGTCGGTAGGCCGGTGGAGCCCAGGATTAGCGCGTGGGTTGAGCCGGACAGCATGTCGTTGGCCCCGTTGGCCCCGTCGGCATTGGCTGCACCGGCCAACGCCACCGCGGTGCAGCACAGGGCCGCACCGAGAATCACGTTCTTCATCGACCCCCCTTTTCTCAAGATCACATGTCGATGAGGCCTTATAACACACGGGCAGAATATCTCAGGCTCCGTTAAGGTAGCCCTGAAATCAAAATAATTTGCATGACAAATAATTGATGGAGTCGGACCTCGATGTGCTAAACCGAGCGGCCGGAGAAACACCAGGTGCTTCTGCGGTTTGCGCAGGCCCAGTCGGTATCAGCGACTGATGCAATAGGCCGACGGCCATAACGTCGCGATCATGTGGTGTGCGGGGAGCCGAGCTGGTGGCGTTGCCAACGGCGGATGATCGCGGACCTGGCCACGCGCGATGGCCGAGTCGTGCAGCACATCATGCCCACTGGGTCGCTGGCCGAACATTTCATGTCAGCGTGGCTGACCCATTAGGCTTTTGCTGTGGTGGCTAGGAGTTGCGGTGCCACCCAACCCGCAGGTTGGCGGCGAAAGCCGGACTGCGTAGCGGCGGTCCGGGCGGAACCGCGCGTCCGCAATCAGTCCTATGCCGAGCGCATCGCGCGGCGCCGCCGCATACTCCGCCTCAACACATCGCTGGCGATGATCATCAGCGTGGCCTTCGGGGCAATGCAACTTGTGGTCGCACCGCACCTGTGGTGGACCGGTGTAATCAACCTCCTCGGCGCCGCGATCTACGTGATGGTCCCTTGGCTGTACCGCTTCGGCGAGCTGGTTCCGCCGCTGACCTTCATCGGCACCGCGTACGCGTCGATCTTCGTCATCTGTTCGATCGTGGGCACGGGCTCGGGTTTGCAGCTCTACTTCCTCGTCGCAGCCTGCCTTGTGGTTTTTCAATTGGGCATCGAGCGAATTGTTCTGGCGGCGATCTTGGCCGCGATCGCCGCTGGATTGGTGATCGCCCTGCAGTTCCTCGTCCCCCGCGACACTGGTGTTCAGCCGCAGTGGTTTTTGTCGGCGGCCTTTGTCGTCACGACAATCTCGGCTTGCGTGATGGCGGTCGCGACGGTGTGGTACGCGCTACGCGAACTGCGCCGCGCCCAGGAGGCCGTGCAGATGGAGTACGAACGGTCCGAGGCCTTGTTGGCCAACATGTTGCCGGCCAGCATCGCCGAGCGGCTAAAGGACCCGGCGCGCAACATCATTGCCGATAAATACGACGACGCATCAGTTCTTTTCGCCGACATTGCCGGCTTCACTGAGCGGGCCAGTGACATCGCCCCGGACAAGCTGATCCGATTCCTGGATCGGCTTTACAGCGACTTCGACGCGCTGGTGGACAAACACGGCCTGGAGAAAATCAAAGTCAGCGGCGATTCCTACATGGTGGTCAGTGGAGTGCCCGAGCCGCGGCCGGATCACGTGGAGGCGCTCGCAGACCTTGCTCTCGACATGGCCCAGACCGCAAGCGGATTGAAGGATACGCACGGCGATGCGTTGCCCTTGCGAATTGGACTGGCCAACGGCCCCGTCGTCGCCGGCGTGGTGGGCTCGCGGCGGTTCTTTTATGACGTGTGGGGCGATGCGGTCAATGTTGCATCGCGGATGGAATCCACCGATTCGGTAGGGCGGATCCAGGTGCCCGAGGATGTCTACCAGCGGCTCAAAAACGACTTCGTGCTACAGGAGCGCGGTGCCTTCGATGTCAAAGGAAAAGGCATCATGCGCACCTGGTATCTCGTTGGCCGCAAACCGGACACCGGTTCGGGCGGCGTGCGCGCTGCGGCGCCGCAAACAGCCAGGGTCTGACTCGCAGCACAAACCTTCCATCACGATCATCATTTGTGCGAAACTTCGGACATGGAAACCACTTCTGTCCCAAGGTTGTTGCCGCATATGTGGAAGTCGATACTGGTATCCGGAATTCTGGCGCTGGCGCTGGGCATCTTGACGTTGGCATGGCCCGGAGAGACGCTTCTCATCGCGGCCATCCTTTTCGGCGTTTACCTGCTGACCACCGGGATCGTGCAGGTCTTATTCGCGTTCAGTCTGCATGTGTCTGCCGGCGGACGGATCCTGCTGTTCATCAGCGGGGCCGCTTCGCTGATTCTGGCGGTCCTCGCGTTCAGACATTTCGGCAAGGATCCACTCACCGCGATCCTGTTCTTGGCAATCTGGATCGGTGTCGGGTTCATCTTCCGCGGCGTAGCGACCACGGTCTCGGCGATCAGTGATCCCGCATTACCGGGCCGCGGCTGGCAGATATTCGTTGGCCTGATCAGCCTTGTGGCGGGCATTGTCATGATCGGATCGCCCTTCGAATCGCTCGCGATCCTGACGCTCATCGTCGGCATCTGGCTCATCGTGATCGGCGTGTTCGAGATCGTGTCGTCGTTCGGTATTCGCAACGCGTCCAAGCGGGTAGACAACGCCCTGGCGGGTGGACCGCCCGGCGCGGCCTGACCGGCCAACGTGATCGTGGCGACAACTTTGTGGTGCTGATCGCAGTCGTCTACTACACTTCGTAGTAGCACTGGACTATGTCGCCGGGAAGGTGGCAGATGGACGTCGTCGATGTTTCGCGGTGGCAGTTCGGTATCACCACCGTCTATCACTTCATCTTCGTGCCACTCACCATCGGTTTGGCGCCCCTAATTGCCGTCATGCAGACGGTGTGGGTTGTCACCGACAACGTCGCCTGGTATCGGCTCACCAAGTTCTTCGCCAAGCTGTTCCTGATCAACTTCGCGATCGGCGTGGCGACTGGGATCGTGCAGGAGTTCCAATTCGGGATGAATTGGAGCGAGTATTCCCGCTTCGTCGGCGACATCTTCGGCGCGCCGCTGGCGATGGAAGGCCTGTTCGCCTTCTTTTTTGAATCCACCTTCATCGGATTGTGGATCTTCGGCTGGAGCCGGCTGCCGCGGCTGATACACCTGGCCTGCATCTGGATAGTCGCGATCGGCGTCAACGTGTCCGCGTTTTTCATCATCGCGGCGAACTCGTTCATGCAACACCCGGTCGGCGCGCACTACAACCCCGTGACGCGGCGCGCCGAGTTGAACAGCATCACCGCGCTATTGACCAATAACACTGCGCTGGCAGCGTTTTCGCACACGGTGCTGGGTGCCTTGCTGACCGCTGCAACATTCGTGGCCGCGATCGGCGCGTGGTGGCTGGTGCGTTCGGATCCGGATGTCCGCGCCATATTTCGCCCTGCGGTGATCCTGGGGTGCTGGGTGGTGCTGCTCGCCACCGTCGGCCTATTGTTCACCGGTGACCGCCAGGGCAAGCTGATGTTCGTTCAGCAACCGATGAAAATGGCTTCGGCGGAATCGTTGTGCAACACCCAAACTGATCCGGACTTCTCGATCTTGACCGTCGGCACGCACAACAACTGCGACAGCGTCACCCGTGTTATCGAGGTGCCCTACGTGTTGCCGTTCCTTGCCGAAGGACGATTCGACGGCGTCACGTTGCAGGGTGTGCGCAACATGCAGCAGGACTACGAACATCAATTCGGCCCGAACGACTACCGGCCCAACCTGTTCGTCACCTATTGGTCGTTCCGCGCGATGATCGGTTTTCTGGCGATTCCGGTGTTGTTCGCGCTGGCGGCGTTGTGGTTCACCCGGAGCGGCCGGGCGCCCAATCAACGTTGGTTTTCCTGGCTGGCGCTGCTGACCATCCCGACGCCCTTCTTGGCCAACATATCCGGGTGGGTGTTCACCGAGATGGGCCGCCAGCCGTGGATCGTCGTGCCGAACCCGACCGGTGACCAGCAGATCCGCTTCACCGTTCATCAAGCCGTCTCCAACCACCCCCCCGGCATGGTTGTCACCTCGCTGGTGACCTTCACGCTCGTCTATGGGGTGCTCGCCGTCGTCTGGTTCTACCTGCTCAAGCGCTACGTCGTCGAAGGGCCGCGAGAACACGACGCGGAACCGGCGCCGCCGCGGGCACCCAGCGACGACGATGTTGCGCCGCTGTCGTTTGCGTATTAGCGCCAACCTGGAAAAGGAGCTGACCGATGGGACTGCAAGAGTTGTGGTTCGGCATCATCGGGATGCTTTTCCTCGCTTTCTTCATCCTGGAGGGTTTCGACTTCGGCGTCGGCATGTTGATGGAGCCATTCGCCCGCATCGGCGCGGGTGAGCCTGAATTGCAGCGCCGCACAGTGCTTAACACCATCGGGCCGGTATGGGACGGCAACGAAGTCTGGTTGATCACCAGCGGCGCTGCGATGTTCGCCGCGTTTCCCGGCTGGTATGCCACCGTGTTCTCCACGCTGTATCTGCCGCTGCTGGCGATCCTGTTCGGCATGATCTTGCGCGCCGTGGCGATCGAATGGCGTGGCAAGGTCGACGACACGAAATGGCGCGGCTGGGCCGATTTCGGGATCGCCGCCGGGTCGTGGTTGCCCGCGGTGTTGTGGGGCGTGGCCTTCGCCGTCCTGGTCCGCGGCCTGCCGGTGGACGCCGCAGGCCACATCCACTTGTCGATCACCGACGTGCTCAACCCCTACACCGTGCTGGGCGGTCTGGCTACCGGCGGTTTGTTCTTGCTCTACGGCGCGGTGTTCGTCACGTTGAAGACCTCGCGCACGATCCGCGACGACGCATACCGATTCGCGATGTGGCTGTCGCTTCCGGTGGCCGGACTGGTTGCGGCATTTGGGCTTTGGACGCAGCTGGCCCACGGAAAGGGCTGGACCTGGGTGGCGCTCGGGGTGGCCGTCGTCGCGCAGCTGGCAGCGGCGCTGCTGGTGTGGCGGCGCGCCTACGACGGGTGGGCCTTTGCCTGCACGGCGGTGGTGGTTGCAGCCGTTGTCGTCCTTCTGTTCGGCGCGTTGTATCCGAACCTCGTGCCCTCGAGGCTGAACAGCCAGTGGAACGTGACGATCTACAACGCGTCGTCGACCCCGTACACGCTGAAGATTATGACCTGGGTGATGGCGATCATGGCCCCGTTGACAGTCGTGTACCAGGCGTGGACGTATTGGGTGTTTCGGCAACGGATCTCAGCCGACCGGATACCGCCGTCGATCGGACTGGCGAGGCGACCGTCCTGAGCGCGAGCAGCCGGGGGCCCCTGGACCCAAGACTATGGCGGGCATCTGCTGCACTGCGCCATTTCCTGGTTGCGACCGTAGCCTGCGGTGTAGTGATCTCCGGTTGCGCCATCGCGTCAGCGATCCTGCTGGCGCACATCGCTTCACAGGTCATCACTCACTCGGCGGCGCGTAACTTGAGCCAGTGGACGCCGATGTTATCGATACTCCTGACGGTATGGGCGGTAGGCGCGGTGGCCCACTGGCTGCAGGCCCGGCTGGGACAACACGGCGCCAGCGCAGTGATCGCCGATCTCGGC
>NZ_JBAUZA010000036.1:0-1928 GCF_049585075.1 Mycobacterium sp. | reverse complement strand
GCCCAGACACCGGCGGAGGCGGAAGGTGCCTCCCGTGGTGCGCAAACAACCGCCCCCAAGGGCCGCCCCACACCCCGCCGCGACGCTGCCGCCCGGCGCAAGGGGCCGATCGCTCCCGCGCCGATGACCGCCGCCGAGGCCCGCGCCCGACGAAAGTCATTGAAGGGGCCCAAGCTCAACCGTGAGGAACGTCGGGCCAGTAGTGCGGCTCGGCGCGCGCAGATGTCGGAGCGGCGAGACCGCATGATGGCCGGCGACGAGCGCTATCTGCTGGCACGCGATCAGGGCCCGGTTCGCCGGTTCGTCCGCGACGTGGTGGACGCCCGCCGCAACGTGCTCGGGTTGTTCATGCCGTCGGCGCTGACCTTGCTGTTCGTCATGTTCGCCCGTCCACAACTGCAGCCGTACATGTCGCGTGCCATGTTGGTGCTGATGGCGTTACTGCTCCTCGACGGGATCATCCTGGGCCGCAAGGTCGCAAGGCGGGTCGACGAAAAGTTTCCGAACGACACCGAAAGCCGTTGGAAGCTGGGCCTTTACGCCGCCAGTCGGGCTTCCCAGATGCGCCGCATGAGAGCGCCTCGGCCGCAAGTCAAGCACGGCGCCAAAGTCGCTTGATCTGCCGTGCGGACCCTCGTGCTCGGCGGGATCAAATCGGGCAAATCCCGCTGGGCGGAGGCGGCCATCGCCGAGTCGGTGGGACCGGCCGAGCCGGTGCGCTACCTGGCGACCGGTTCGGTGACGGACAGCGACCCGGCGTGGTTGCGTCGGATCGCCGTGCACCGCGAGCGCAGGCCTCAACATTGGTCAACAGTGGAAAGCGACGACATCGCAACACAATTGCGCCAGCAACCGGCGGCGCCCACCCTGGTCGATGATGTCTGTGGCTGGTTGACCGCCGCACTGGATCGCCGCGGATGGGAAGACGGCTCGGTCTCGGCGGACATCGACGAGATGCTCGCCGCGGCAGCCTCGTTCAGTTCGCCGCTGGTCCTGGTCAGCCACGAGGTTGGACTGACCATCGTGGCGGCGACGGTATCCGGCCGCCGGTTCACCGACGAGTTGGGCGCCCTTAATCAACGGCTGGCCGCCTTGTGCGATCGAGTGGTGCTGATGGTCGCCGGGCAGCCGTTGCAAATCAAGCCGTCGAGGATGGTCTGATGTTTCCGCCGGTAGTGCCGCCCGATACCGCCGCCGCCGCGGCGGCCCGTGCCCGCCAGGACACGCTGACCAAGCCAACGGGCGCGCTGGGACGCCTCGAGGACCTGTCGGTTTGGGTTGCATCATGTCAAGGCCTGTGTCCGCCAAAACAATTCGAACGGGCCAGGGTGGTGGTGTTCGCCGGCGATCATGGGGTCGCGCGATCGGGGGTGTCGGCTTACCCGCCGGAGGTCACCGGTCAGATGGTCGCCAATATCGTCGCCGGTGGCGCTGCGATCAACGCGCTGGCCGACATCGCCGGAGCGACAGTGCGCGTCGCCGACCTCGCCGTCGACGCCGACCCACCCTCGCCACAGATCGGTGCCCATAAGGTACGGCGCGCCAGCGGCGACATCGCGAAAGAGGATGCGCTGACCCACCAGGAGACCCTTGACGCGATCGACGCCGGCCGCCAGATCGCCGACCAAGAGGTCGACGCCGGAGCCGACCTTCTCATCGCGGGCGACATGGGCATCGGAAACACTACTCCCGCAACGGTTCTGACCGCGGCGCTGACGGGCATCGAACCGGTCGCCGCGGTCGGCTACGGCACCGGGATAGATGACGCCGGCTGGGCCCGCAAAACCGCGGCGGTGCGCGATGCGATGTACCGGGCTGAGCCGGTGCTATCCGATCCGGTGGCGCTGCTGCAGCGTTGCGGCGGCGCTGATCTGGCGGGGCTGGCCGGCTTCTGCGCGCAGGCCGCTGTCCGGCGTACGCCTTTGTTG
>NZ_JBAUZA010000035.1:0-1775 GCF_049585075.1 Mycobacterium sp. | reverse complement strand
GCGTCCGCCCCGGCCGACGCGGCGCGCGTGCCGGCCAGCAGCGCAGCCGACAGCACACCTGCCAGTTCACGTTGGGCAGGATCGAGGTAGCGGTTGCGTGACGACAATGCCAGACCATCGGATTCACGCACGATCGGCACCCCGATCACTCGCACATCGACATTGAGGTCGGCGACCATCTGGCGGACCAACACCAGCTGCTGATAGTCCTTCTCTCCGAAGAACACTCGATCAGGGTGCACAATTTGCAGCAGCTTCAGCACCACAGTGAGCATGCCGGCGAAATGGGTCGGCCGCGCGGCCCCCTCGAGCTCGGATCCCAGTGGACCCGGATGGACAGCGGTACGCGGGCCATCGGGATACATCGCCGCTGCGCTTGGGGTAAAGGCGATTTCAACCCCTTCACCGCGCAGGAGCGCCAAATCCTGTTCGACGATCCGCGGGTAAGCGTCAAGATCTTCGTCGGCACCGAATTGCAGCGGGTTGACGAAGATCGACACCACGACCACCGAGCCGGGCACCAGTTTGGCGGCCCGGACGAGGGCCAGATGCCCGTCGTGCAGCGCACCCATGGTCGGCACCAACATCACCCGTCGCCCGGTATGGCGCAGCGCACGGCTGACCTCGCCGACATCGCTGGGGCTCGAATACACGTTGAGTTCACCGGCATTGAACTTCGGCGGCCTGTTGATCCTCATCGCGCCGAACCCTCAAGGACCTGGACGACGTCGTCGGGCGCATGCGTGCGCTGCGCGGTGCGCAGCGCGTTCACGCGATAGGCCTGTGCCAGTTGTGCGTCGACGGACGCCAGGGCGCTCAGATGATCGGCGACTGCGCCCGCATCGCCGCGAGCGACCGGGCCGGTGAGCGCCGCCTGCCCTCGTTGCAGGGTGTTCTCCAGCGCGGCGCGGGCCAGCGGTCCGATTACGCGTTCGGCGATGCCGCCGGGCTGATCGTCGACCAGCTGCTGACCGAGCAGTTCGTTACCCGACAGCGCGGCCCGCAATGCGTCCAGGGCATCGGCGAGCACGGTGACGATGTGATTACCGGCATGGGCCAGCGCAGCGTGATACAGGGTCCGCGCGTCTTCGCGGACCCTGAACGGCTCGCCGCCGATTTCCAGCACCAGCGATTGCGCGATCGCGTAGCCGACCTCGTCGGCCGCGGTGATCCCGAAGCAGGTGTCCGGCAGTCGGGAGATGTCCTCGTCGGAGCCGGTGAACGTCATCGCCGGATGAATGGCCAGTGGAATGCAGTCCTGCTGGCTCAGCGGCGCCAGCACGGCCACGCCGTTGACGCCGGAGGTATGCGCGACGATGGTGCCCGGCCGCACCGCCGAGGTGGCGGCCAACCCCGAAACCAGCCCGGCCAGCTCGGTGTCCGGGACGGCCAGCAGCAGCAACTCGGCGTTACTGGCAACGTCGGGTACCGGCGAGATGGGGGTGTCGGGCAACGAGCTCTCAGCGCGCCGCCGCGATGCCTGAGAAACGGCGCTGCACGCAACCACGACATGGTCGACGCGTTCCAGCGCGACCCCTAAAGCCGTGCCTACCCGGCCGGCGGAGATGATCCCCACCTTGAGCCGGGCGGGGCGCAATCCGTCGAACTGCACCATCGCAGACGACCCTCACAAGTCTCTTGGTTTCGTTCCAGTCCCGCTCTGCGGGTACCGGACGGTCGTTAAGACTCTACCTTGGCAACGGCCCGAATCGCGCTGGGGCGTTCGCCTCAGTCCTCGCGGCGCCGGCGGCGGCCGCCGCCGGACGGCGTGGTTT
>NZ_JBAUZA010000034.1:0-15314 GCF_049585075.1 Mycobacterium sp. | reverse complement strand
GGCCCAAGCCAGCGCTTC
The DNA here is from genome assembly GCF_049585075.1 of Mycobacterium sp. Classification (GTDB taxonomy): domain Bacteria; phylum Actinomycetota; class Actinomycetes; order Mycobacteriales; family Mycobacteriaceae; genus Mycobacterium. The sequence continues at coordinate 15,296 of NZ_JBAUZA010000034.1, read as the reverse complement.
CGCAGACTACGACGAGAAGGCCGCCGGCCTCGACGACGAACAATTGCGCAAAGCCGCGGGCCTGCTCGATCTCGACGACCTCGCCGAAGCCGACGACATCCCCCAGTTCCTGGCCATCGCGCGGGAAGCCGCCGAACGCGCCACCGGGCTAAGGCCGTTCGATGTGCAGCTCCTCGGCGCGCTGCGCATGCTGGCTGGCGATGTGATCGAAATGGCAACCGGTGAAGGCAAAACGCTGGCCGGAGCGATCGCTGCCGCCGGGTACGCGTTGGGCGGCCGGCATGTCCACGTCGTCACGATCAACGACTACTTGGCTCGCCGCGACGCCGAGTGGATGGGTCCGCTGCTGGAGGCGATGGGCCTGACGGTCGGCTGGGTCACCGCCGAATCGACGGCTGACGAGCGTCGCGCAGCCTACAAGTGCAACGTCACCTACGCCTCGGTCAACGAGATCGGTTTCGACGTGCTGCGCGACCAGCTGGTCACCGATGTCGCCGACCTGGTGTCGCCCAATCCCGATGTGGCGCTGATCGACGAGGCCGACTCGGTGCTGGTCGATGAGGCGTTGGTCCCACTGGTGCTGGCCGGAACCACCCATCGCGAAACCCCACGGCTGGAGATCATTCGGCTGGTCGGCGAGCTGGAAGCCGGCGCGGACTTCGACACCGACTCCGATAGCCGCAACGTCCACCTGACCGAGGCCGGCGCGCACAAAGTCGAAAAACAGCTGGGCGGAATCGATTTGTATTCCGAAGAGCACGTCGGCACCACGCTTACCGAGGTCAACGTCGCGCTGCACGCGCATGTCTTGCTGCACCGCGACGTGCACTACATCGTGCGCGACGACGCCGTGCACTTGATCAACGCCTCCCGTGGCCGCATCGCCCAGCTGCAACGCTGGCCCGACGGTCTACAGGCGGCGGTCGAGGCCAAGGAAGGCATCGAGACCACCGAGACCGGCGAAGTGCTGGACACCATCACGGTGCAGGCGCTGGTCAACCGTTATCCGACGGTGTGCGGCATGACCGGCACCGCGTTGGCCGCCGGCGAGCAGCTGCGGCAGTTCTACAAGCTCAGCGTTTCCCAGATACCGCCGAACACGCCGAACATCCGCGAGGACGAGACCGACCGGGTTTACATCACCGCAGCGGCGAAAAACGACGCGATCATCGCCCACATCATCGATGTGCACGAGACCGGACAGCCGGTGCTGGTCGGCACCCGTGACGTGGCCGAATCCGAAGAGCTGCACGAGCGGCTGCAGCGCCGTGGGGTTCCCGCGGTGGTGCTCAACGCCAAGAACGACGCCGAGGAAGCCCGAGTGATCGCCGAGGCCGGGAAGCTCGCGGCGGTCACCGTCTCGACCCAAATGGCCGGCCGCGGTACTGACATCCGGCTCGGCGGCTCCGATATAAGCGACCATGCGCCTGAGAAAAAAGAGGTGGTCGAGCTGGGCGGGTTGCACGTAATCGGCACCGGCCGGCACAACACCGAGCGGTTGGATAACCAGCTACGCGGACGCGCCGGCCGCCAAGGCGATCCCGGTTCATCCGTGTTTTTCTCCAGCTGGGAAGACGACGTCGCCGCGGCAAACCTCGAACCCAACAAGCTGCCCATGCAGACCGACGAGGACGGCCGCATCGTCAGCTCCAAGGTGGCCGGACTGCTGGAACACGCCCAGCGGGTCGCCGAGGGACGGCTGCTCGACGTGCACGCAAACACCTGGCGCTACAACCAATTGATCGCTCAGCAACGCGCGATCATCGTGGAGCGGCGCAATACGCTGCTCAGCAGCGCCGCCGCCCGTGAGGAACTGGCCGAACTGGCGCCAGAGCGTTACGAGGAGCTCTCCGAGGACCTGTCGGAAGACCGCCTGGAAATGGTCTGCCGGCTGATCATGCTGTATCACCTCGACCGCGGCTGGGCCGACCATCTTGCCTATCTCGCCGACATCCGGGAAAGCATCCACCTGCGGGCCCTGGGCCGGCAGAACCCGCTGGACGAATTTCACCGGATGGCCGTGGACGCCTTCGCGTCGCTGGCTGCCGATGCCATCGAAGCGGCCCAGCAGACGTTCGAAACCTCCCCGACGATCGAGGACGAGCCCGGCGTGGACCTGTCCAAGCTGGCCCGCCCGACGTCGACGTGGACGTACATGGTGCACGACAACCCGTTGTCGGACGACTCGCTTTCCGCGCTGAGCCTGCCCGGCATCTTCCGCTAGGGCTGAAGCGAGCTAAGGTCACGGCTCATGGAGCGCGCCGCAGACGATCGGCTCCTGACGGTGCCCAATCTGCTGAGCGGGCTCCGTCTGGTGCTGATCCCGGTCTTCATCTACCTGCTGCTGGCTGCGCATTCCGACGGTTGGGCAGTGGCCGTCTTGATGTTCAGCGGCGCATCGGATTGGGCTGACGGCAAGATCGCCCGGCTGCTGAACCAGTCGTCGAAACTGGGGGAGTATCTGGATCCGGCCGTCGACCGGCTTTACATGGTGACCGTCCCCATCGCTCTCGGGCTGCGGGGCATCGTGCCATGGTGGATCATCGCTGTTCTGCTGGCCCGGGACTTGCTGCTGGCCGCGGAGCTGCCGCTGCTGCGCAGCCGCGGGTTCACCGCACTGCCGGTGATTTATATCGGCAAGGCCGCGACTTTTGCTCTGATGTCGGCCTTTCCGCTGATTTTGCTTGGCCATTACGACGCCACGTGGAGTCGCGTGATCCTGGCCTGCGGCTGGGCCTTTCTGATTTGGGGCACGTACTTCTACCTGTGGTCGTTCGTGTTGTACGCGGTGCAGGTGGTGTTGGTGATGCGCCGACTGCCTCCGGTGCGGCCCGGCCGCCGAAAGACGCTGACAAGCAGGGCAGATGTCGATGGGTGAACAGGCGCTCGGCGGTTACGACCCCTACGCGGGCCTCAGCGCACATGAGGCGGGGCGCCCACAGTTCATTCCGGTGCCGTCGCTGCTGCGTGCCCTGCTTTCCGAGCACCTCGACCCCGGTTACGCGGCCGCAGCGGCCAAGCGGGACCGCTCCGGCGAACCGCAGACCGGCCGAGCCCGCGTTTCGAACTGGGTCTGGGAAGCGTTGGCGGCCTTGCTGGTAGCCACGGTGTTCGCTGGCGCCGTCGCCCAGGCTCGGCTGGTCGCGCCGGGGGTCAGTGCGGCCCAACGGGTCCTGGCAGGCAGCGTGCGCTCAGAGGAGACGACGACCAGCGGCCTGACCGCACGCCGCAACGCGCTGACCGCGCAACGGGATGACGTCCAGCGCCGAGCGTTGGCCGAAGATGCTCAGGGCCAGCGACTGCTCGCCAACCTTGACCGGCTCAGCCTTGCCGCGGCGAGCACCCCGGTCACCGGCCCAGGTCTGAGCGTGACGGTCACCGATCCCGGGCTCGCTCCGAACCTTTCTGACGTGTCCAAGCAGCGGGTGGCCGGAAGTCGGCAGATCATTCTCGACCGGGATCTGCAGCTGGTGGTCAATTCGTTGTGGGCCAGCGGCGCTGAAGCGATCTCTGTCGGCGGTGTCCGGATCGGGCCGAACGTGACCATCCGGCAGGCGGGCGGCGCGATTCTGGTCGACAATAATCCGATCAGCAGTCCGTACAGGGTCCTGGCGGTCGGACCCCCACACTCCATGCAGGATGTTTTCAATAACAGCCCCGGCCTGCGCCGGCTACGGCTGTTAGAGGCGTCTTACAGCGTCGGTGTCGACGTCAGCGCCCGCGACGACCTCACGCTGCCCGCCGGCGCAGTCCGAGATGTCAAGTTCGCCAAGAAGATTGGGTCTTAGTGCTGAAATTTCACAGGGGAGCAGAGCACCGATGATCGGTATCGCGGCGCTAGTGGTCGGGATCGTGCTGGGTTTGGTATTCCATCCCAGCGTGCCTGAAGTCGTCCAGCCGTACTTGCCGATCGCGGTTGTCGCCGCGCTGGATGCGGTGTTCGGCGGGTTACGGGCCTATCTGGAGCGGATTTTCGACCCGAAGGTTTTCGTGGTGTCGTTCGTGTTCAACGTCTTGGTCGCCGCATTGATCGTCTATGTCGGCGACAAACTGGGCGTTGGCACACAGCTGTCGACCGCGATCATTGTCGTGCTTGGCATCCGCATCTTCGGTAACGCCGCCGCGCTGCGGCGCCGGCTGTTCGGGGCTTAGCTGGCATGAGGCCCACATGAACGACTCCAATCCCGAAGGCACGTCGCAGGACAACGCGCCAGAGTCCAAAGCCGACGAGACCGCGCAGGAACACGACCACGGCACCGACGAGGCTGCGCAGCACGGTCGACACGAGCTGCCGCCGCACCAACCGCCACCCGAGATCGGGGAGCTGCAGCCGCGGGGATTGCTCGGCATGCTCCGGCGTGGGCGCACGATCTTCGGCACGCTGGCGGTGATGCTGTGCGTGCTGCTCGGTGTCGCCATCGCCACCCAGGTTCGCCAAAACACTTCCGGCGACTCATTGGATACCGCCCGCCCGGCAGATCTGCTGGTGCTGCTGGATTCTCTGCATCAGCGAGAGGCGACGCTGAATACCGAAGTCGCCGAGTTGCAACGCACGTTGTCTTCGTTGCAGGCATCGGGCACCAGCGATCAGGCCGCCATTCAAAACGCGCAGGCCCGACTGGCCGCGTTGTCGATTCTGATCGGCACCGTCGGGGCAACGGGCCCGGGCGTCACCGTTCGGATCGACGACCCCGGACCAGGTGTGGCGCCTGAAGCGATGCTCGACGTGATCGACGAACTACGGGCTGCCGGCGCCGAGGCGATCCAGATCGGCGACGGGCATCAGGTGGTGCGAGCCGGAGTCGACACCTGGATCGTCGGCGCTCCCGGTGCGCTGACCGTCGACGGCAAAACTCTCATCCCGCCGTATTCGGTTCTGGCCATTGGCGATCCGCCGACACTGGCGGCGGCGATGAACATTCCCGGCGGCGCGGTGGACAGCGTGAAACGTGTTGGTGGCACCATGTCGGTCCAGCAGGGCGAGAAAGTCGACATCACCGCCTTGCGGCAACCAAAACCGCGCCAATACGCTCAGCCAGGAAAGTAATTGACCCCCGAGCGATCGACGAGAACAGGAACACCGTGAGCGAAATTCCGCCCGATCTGCACTACACCGCTGACCACGAGTGGGTTCGCCGTACCGGGGACAACACCGTTCGGGTGGGAATCACCGACTACGCGCAGTCGGCGCTTGGCGACGTCGTGTTCGTCCAGCTGCCCGATGTCGGTACGCAGGTGACCGCGGGGGAGTCCTTCGGCGAGGTGGAGTCGACCAAGTCGGTGTCGGATTTGTTCGCACCGGTTTCGGCGAAAGTCGTTGCCGTCAACAGCGATCTGGACGGCAACTCGCAGCTGGTCAATTCGGATCCCTACGGTTCCGGCTGGCTCCTTGAACTGGAAGTCGACGGTGGGTCCTTCGAGAACGACTTCGCGGCCCTGCTGGACGCCGAGGCCTACCGCGCCACACTGGCCGAATGACCCTTGTTATGGTTCCCTGCGCCGACGGCACTGCGCGCCACGCTGCGGTGAGGCGCATCCGCCGATCCGGCGGGGGAGGGCACATTGGGCTCCCGTGCGCGGTACGGTCGACACATCGACGGTCAAGGCAGGTGGGAAACCGGTCGAGCGGACCCAACCAGACAACGGCGCCAGTGAGGAGCAGCGGGTGACGGAGAAGGAAAACGACCAGACCTCTGATGAAGTCACGGTGGAGACGACATCGGTCTTCCGCGCCGACTTCCTCAATGAACTGGACGCTCCCGCACAAGCGGGTACTGAGACCGCGGTCTCCGGCGTGGAGGGACTGCCGGTCGGTTCGGCGTTGCTGGTTGTCAAAAGAGGACCCAACGCCGGGTCTCGCTTCCTGCTCGACCAGGCAACCACCTCGGCCGGGCGCCATCCCGACAGCGACATCTTCCTCGACGACGTGACGGTGAGCCGGCGGCATGCGGAATTCCGGTTGGAGTCCGATGAGTTTCAGGTCGTGGACGTCGGCAGCCTCAACGGCACCTACGTCAACCGGGAGCCCGTCGATTCAGCGGTGCTGGCAAACGGCGACGAGGTCCAGATCGGAAAATTCCGGCTGGTCTTCTTGACCGGCCCCAAGGTCGGTGACGACGACGGAGGGCCCGGAAGCTAGTGACCGCGCCCGAGACCCCCGCGCTGGCCGGGATGTCGATCGGAGCGGTCCTCGACCTGCTACGGCCAGACTTTCCGGACGTGACGATCTCCAAGATCCGCTTCTTGGAGGCCGAGGGTCTCGTCACGCCGCAGCGTGCGGCATCGGGCTATCGCCGTTTCACCGCTTACGACTGCGCGCGGCTGCGCTTCATCCTGACTGCTCAGCGCGACCAGTACCTACCGCTGAAGGTGATCAAAGCCCAGCTAGACGCCCAGCAGGATGGCGAGTTGCCGCTCGCCGTATCCCCTTATGGGGTACCGCGATTGGTGTCGGTCGGGAACGGCGCACCTGCTGAGCCGGGCTCGGACCCGGCGGCGGTGGCACCTACCCGCATCCGGCTCAGCCGCGAAGATCTGCTCGAACGTTCGGCCGTCGACGCCGACCTGTTGACCGCGCTGCTCAAGGCGGGGGTGATCACCACCGGCCCAGGCGGGCTCTTCGACGAGCACGCGGTGGTGATCTTGCAGTGCGCCCGGGCCCTCGCCGAGTACGGGGTCGAACCGCGTCACCTGAGGGCATTCCGGTCGGCCGCTGATCGGCAATCCGACCTGATCGCGCAAATCGCCGGCCCGCTTGTCAAGGCCGGCAAGACCGGCGCCCGTGACCGCGCCGACGACCTGGCGCGAGAAGTTGCCGCACTGGCAATCACGTTGCACACGTCGTTGATCAAGTCGGCAGTGCGCGACGTTCTGCACCGTTAAAGGACTAGACTTTCCTCGTCAGCTTGTGTTCGGCGGCTTGGTCTTACACCTCGACGTCGAGCAGGGCCTGATACGGACACGGCAGCACGTGCGGAGGGCAGACACAGATGGGTGAAGTTCGCGTCGTCGGCATTCGCGTCGAGCAGCCGCAGAACCAGCCGGTGCTGTTGCTCCGCGAGGCCAACGGTGACCGCTACCTGCCGATCTGGATCGGCCAATCCGAGGCTGCGGCGATCGCTCTTGAGCAGCAGGGCGTCGAGCCGCCGCGCCCGCTGACTCACGATTTGATCCGCGATCTCATTGCCGCACTTGGCCATTCGCTCAAAGAGGTGCGGATCGTGGACTTGCAGGAAGGTACGTTCTACGCCGATCTGATCTTTGATCGCAACATCACCGTTTCGGCGCGGCCATCGGATTCGGTGGCCATCGCTTTGCGGGTCGGCGTCCCGATTTATGTCGAGGAGGCGGTTCTCGCGGAGGCGGGCCTGCTGATTCCCGACGAGAGCGACGACGAGCCCTCCACCGCGGTTCGCGAAGACGAGGTGGAGAAGTTCAAAGAGTTTTTAGACAGTGTGTCGCCCGACGATTTCAAGGCCACCTAGGGCCTCTGCGCTGCGCGTCAGCAACGCGGTCGGCGCAGGTCAAGCAGCGCTATGTCGAAGCCTCCAATATCACGGATGCGTCTCATCTGCGAGTTCGACCTCGACACGCCCTTTGGATAGCGTGGAGTCATCGCGACGACCGCCATACTTTGATCTCGAACTGATTAGTGCCTGATTAGTTCTAGAAGCACCGCAGCGTGTCGAAAAGCGTATGCTCACAAGCACTCGGCTGAGCAATCGCGGCTACCGGCAGCCCGCTAACGAGCGTGATCGGCGAGAGGAAGCACCGTGGGAGACCAACCACGTCACGACCAATTGGACCTCGAGTCCGTCACCGCGATCGACGACCCCGCAGCAAGCCGCCCCGAACCAGCCGTCCGCGAACCGGTGCAAGCCGGCTTGTTTCCCGACGACTCGGTGCCTGACGAATTGGTGGGCTATCGGGGCCCGAGTGCATGCCAAATCGCCGGCATTACGTATCGCCAACTGGACTACTGGGCCCGCACGTCGCTGGTCGTGCCATCGATTCGCAGTGCGGCTGGATCCGGCAGCCAGCGGCTGTATTCGTTCAAAGACATTCTGGTGCTCAAGATCGTGAAGCGGCTGCTGGACACCGGCATCTCGCTGCATAACATCCGCGTCGCGGTCGATCATCTGCGCCAGCGCGGTGTGCAGGATTTGGCCAATATCACGCTGTTCTCCGATGGCACCACGGTCTACGAGTGCACGTCGGCCGAAGAGGTCGTGGACCTGCTGCAAGGCGGACAGGGCGTGTTCGGCATTGCCGTCTCCGGGGCGATGCGGGAGTTGACCGGCGCTATCGCCGACTTCCCCGGCGAGCGCGCCGACGGCGGCGAGTCGATCGCCGCGCCGGAAGACGAGCTTGCCTCCCGGCGCAAGCACCGCGACCGCAAGATCGGTTAACCCGAGCTAACCGCCTATCTCAGCGTCGTTTCAACTCGGCTGCGTACCGTCAGCCGTGTGAATGAGGTTGCCAAACAGGCGCTGAGCAAGGTGCCAGCGGTCACCTTGGGCTTTTGGGTGATCAAGGTCCTCGCGACGACGCTCGGCGAGACCGCCGGCGACACGGTCACGATGACGCTGAACTGGGGCTATCTGGCCGGAGTCGGGCTGTTCGCTGTGGCGCTGGTGGTACTGGTTGCCGTGCAGATCGCCGCCAAGCGTTTCCATCCGCTTCTGTACTGGGGGGCGATCGTTGCCTCGACGACATTCGGCACCACGTTGGCCGACTTCGCCGACCGATCGCTGGGGATTGGCTACACGGGTGGATCGCTGGTGCTGTTGTGTTGTGTGTTGGCCACGCTGGGCCTCTGGCGTTGGTCGGCGGGAACGGTGTCGGTAGATACGGTTACGACGCCGAAAGCCGAGGGCTTCTACTGGGCCACAATCACTTTTTCGCAGACGCTGGGCACCGCCCTCGGTGACTGGCTCGCCGACACCGGTGGGTTTGGTTACGAGCGTGGTGCGCTGGTGTTCGGCGCGGGGCTCGTCGTGGTCGCCGCGTTGTATTTCTGGACCAGCATCTCGCGCGTCACGCTCTTCTGGGTCGCCTTCATCCTTACCCGGCCGCTCGGCGCCACCGTGGGCGACTTCCTCGACAAACCCGTCAACAACGGCGGCTTGGACGTGAGCCGCCCGCTGGCGTCGGCGGTGATCGCGGCGCTGATCGTCGCGGCGATCATTGTCCTGCCGCAGCGCCCCGGACAGCACCCCGGCGAGAAAGAAGTTCCGAGCGCAGCCGCCTAGCACTACGCCGCGTCCGCCCATCGCCGCCGCGTAGCGGTAAGATCGGCTTCGCATCGCTCTGGTGCGGGAGAGTTCCGTAGCTGCCAGCCACGGACGCCGAAGGAGCAATACCTCTCCGTCAACCTCTCAGGCACCCGGACCGTGCCAGACCCCGATGCCTCTGGAAAGCGGTGGCCCTTGATCGGGTCGCCCGCCCATGGGGAAAGACATGCGAATGTCGAATCTCTCAGGCACCCGGTTCGGGTAGACGACAGAGGGAGAGGAACGCACCGCACGTGCAGTTCCGCCTGACGTCAGGAGTCCGCCAGAGTGTCCGACCACACCAGCCCGCTTTTCGCCGACCGACACATCGGTCCGGACAGCGACGCCGTCGCGGCCATGCTCGAGGTCGTCGGTGTCGACTCCCTGGAGGAGTTGGCGCGTCGTGCGGTGCCCGCCGGGATCCTCGACACGTTGACCGACACCGGCGCTGCACCCGGTCTGGATCAGCTGCCCCCGCCGGCCAGCGAGGCGCAGGCGCTGGCCGAGCTGCGGACGCTGGCCGATACCAACACCGACGCGGTGTCGATGATCGGGCAGGGTTACTACGACACACTCACGCCGCCGGTATTGCTGCGCAACATCATGGAGAACCCGGCCTGGTACACCGCCTACACCCCGTACCAGCCGGAGATCAGCCAGGGCCGGCTGGAGGCTCTGCTGAACTTCCAGACCGTGGTCGCCGACCTGACCGGTCTCGAAGTAGCCAACTCGTCGATGCTCGACGAGGGCACCGCCGCCGCCGAAGCGATGACGCTGATGCACCGCGCGGTTAAAGGCAACACCAACCGGCTGGCTGTCGACGTTGACGTGTTCGCTCAGACCGCCGCGGTACTGGCCACCCGCGCCGAGCCGCTGGGGATCGAGATCGTCACCGCCGATCTGCGAGACGGCCTGCCCGACGGCGAGTTCTTCGGCGTCATCGCGCAGCTGCCGGGAGCCAGCGGGCGGGTCACCGACTGGTCTGCGCTGGTGTCGCAGGCACATGAGCGCGGTGCTTTAGTGGCCATCGGCGCGGACCTGCTGGCACTGACGCTGCTCGCTCCGCCGGGCGAGATCGGCGCCGATGTGGCATTCGGTAACACCCAAAGATTCGGTGTGCCAATGGGATTCGGCGGTCCACATGCCGGGTACCTGGTGGTGCACACCAAGCATGCCCGTCAACTGCCTGGCCGGCTGGTCGGTGTTTCTGTCGACGCCGACGGCTCACCGGCCTACCGGTTGGCGCTGCAGACGCGCGAACAGCACATCCGTCGGGACAAGGCGACTAGCAACATCTGCACGGCCCAGGTCCTGTTGGCGGTGATGGCGGCGATGTATGCCAGCTACCACGGCGCGGACGGGCTGGCCGGGATCGCCCGGCGGGTGCACGCTCATGCCGAGGCGATCGCTGCCGCACTCGGCGACGCACTGGTGCATGACACGTACTTCGATACTGTGCTGGCCAGCGTGCCCGGACGCGCCGACGAGGTAGTCGCGGCCGCCAAGGCCAACGGCATCAACGTGTGGCGCGTCGACGCCGACCACGTGTCGGTGGCGTGCGACGAAGCGACGACAGACGAGCACGTTGCAGCAGTCCTGGAGGCTTTCGGTGTATCGGCCACCAAACACTGCGCTCTTGACGCCAGCCTCGGGGCGGGCCGGACGTCGGAGTTTCTGACCCATCCGGCGTTCACCCGGTATCGCACCGAGACGTCGATGATGCGCTATCTGCGTGCGCTGGCGGATAAAGACCTTGCGTTGGACCGCAGCATGATTCCGCTCGGCTCGTGCACGATGAAACTCAACGCCGCAGCAGAAATGGAATCGATCACCTGGCCGGAGTTCGCCCACCAGCATCCCTTCGCCCCGGCATCGGACACTCCGGGCCTGCGGCGCCTGATCGCTGATCTGGAGACCTGGCTGGTGCAGATGACCGGCTACGACGCGGTGTCGCTGCAACCCAACGCGGGATCGCAGGGCGAGTACGCGGGGCTGCTGGCGATCCATGCCTACCACGCCAGCCGTGGCGAACCGCAGCGCGACGTGTGCCTGATTCCGTCCAGCGCGCATGGCACCAACGCTGCGTCCGCGGCGTTAGCCGGGATGCGGGTCGTGGTGGTGGCCTGCCGCGATAATGGCGATGTCGACCTCGACGACCTGCGCGCCAAGGTCAGCGAACACGCCGAGCGGCTTTCGACGCTGATGATCACCTATCCGTCGACGCACGGCGTGTACGAGCACGATATCGCCGAGATCTGCGCCGCCGTTCATGACGCGGGCGGTCAGGTCTATGTCGACGGCGCCAACCTCAACGCGCTGGTCGGGCTCGCCCGACCCGGGAAATTCGGCGGCGACGTCAGCCACCTGAACCTGCACAAAACGTTCTGCATCCCGCACGGCGGCGGCGGCCCGGGCGTCGGACCGGTGGCGGCGCGCTCACATCTGGCGCCGTTCCTGCCGGGCCACCCGCTGGCACCCGAACTGCCGCAGGGGCCGCCGGTCTCGTCGGCGCCATACGGGTCAGCATCGATATTGCCGATCACCTGGGCGTACATCCGGATGATGGGCGCACCGGGTCTGCGGGCCGCGTCGCTGGTTGCGATCGCCTCGGCCAACTACATAGCCCGCCGACTCGACGAGTACTACCCGGTGCTCTACACCGGCGAGAACGGTATGGTCGCCCACGAGTGCATTCTGGATCTGCGGCCGATCACCAAGTCGACTGGCGTGACCGTGGACGACGTCGCAAAACGCTTGGCGGACTATGGTTTTCACGCGCCGACTATGAGCTTCCCGGTGGCCGGCACGCTGATGGTGGAGCCCACCGAAAGTGAGAGCCTGGCTGAGATCGATGCGTTCTGCGACGCCATGATCGCCATCCGCAGCGAGATCGAAAATGTGGCGGCCGGGCTGTGGTCTGTTGAAGACAACCCGCTGCGGGGTGCGCCGCACACCGCCGAGTGCCTAGTGGTCGACAAGTGGGAGCACCCGTACACCCGCGAGCAGGCCGCCTATCCGCTCGGCCGCGAGTTCCGGCCCAAGGTGTGGCCGCCGGTGCGCCGCATCGACGGCGCTTACGGCGATCGCAACCTGGTGTGCTCCTGCCCGCCGGTCGAGGCCTATACCTAACGCAGCCTGAGCTACATACCCAGCGCCGCGAGGATCTGTTGCGGCACGACGTCCACCAGCTCAGTGAAGAAACCGCCCACTGGATCTACGGTGACGCTGGCCAGGTCGCCCAGCCCGAGATCGCCGAGCAGGCCGCCAAGCGTCAGGTTGGAAATGTCGCCCAGGTTGGTCAGGTCTAACGGCAGGTTAGAAATGCCCAGGTCGTTGAGCAGATCACCCAGGCTCACGGTGTTCAGCAGGCTGCCGACGTTCAGGCCGTCGAGATTCAGGTCACCCAGCAGTTGGCTCAGGCTCAGGTCACCGGTTGCGCTGGAGAAGCCGAGAGCGCCCAGCAACCCACCCACGGTTAGACCGCTCGGCGTGACGCCGCCGACTCCGAGCGCCGTCAGTATGCTCTGCAGGCTGTCGTTGATGCTCTGACCGCCCAGCAAACTGCCAATCGTCTCACTGTTCAACGCGGTTTCGAGGCTAGTGGCGTTGAGGAGAGTGGTGGTGCTGAGGCCAAGACCGGAGAGGATCGGGTCCAGGAGGCCGGCGACGGTTCCGAGGGCACCGCCGAGGGCAGTGTTGAGGTCCGTGACAAGACCCGTTAGCAGGCCAAGGTTCGACAGCTCAGTGCCCAGACCCGTGCTAAGGAAGGGACCTAACCCCACAGCGCCCAAGAAGGTGCCAAGACCGACATCCGCGGTCGGGTTGAGACCAAAGGCGCTCAGCACACTGTCCAGCGTCAGACTGTTCAGGTTGACGTTCGTGTCCAGACCCAAGTCGCCCAACAGGCCGGTGAGGCTGAAGCTGCCCAAGCCGAGGTTGCCTAGCCCCAGGTCACCCAGCAGGGTGCCCAGGTTCGGGTTGCCCAGCAGGGTGCCGAGACCGTCGGAGCTCAGCCCGAGATCGTTGAACAACCCACCCAGGGTCAGGTTGCCCAGGCCGAGCTGACTCAACAGGCTGGTCAGGTCGAGATCAGTCAGCTTCAGGTCGCCCAGCCCCAGCGCGTCCACGAGGTTGGTGAGACTGAGGTTCACGTCGACCGGCTGCAGGGGAGCGATTAGGCCGTTCCAGAACGGGATGGTGATGGTGCCGTTCAGCAGGCTGATGTTGTCCTGGCCGTTGAAGAAGCCATTCAGGACGGTGGCAGTGGCCTCGAACGGGTTGCTCGCGTATTGTGGCGCGACTTCGCCGAGCGCGGTGAGCCCGGCCCCCCAAGCCCCGAGTTCTGCGATTCCGAGCGCGAGCCCCGGCGGCAGGTCAATCGTGATCTGTCCCGGCAGCGAGGTGAGGTGGGTGGTGATGTCTGGCGTGAGATTTGAGAACGCCGTAAGCACTTCGCCGGGATTGCTCAGGAGCAAGCTAGACACTTGCGAAATCGCCGACGAGTCAGCGGCGCTGAAAATGTTCTGCCAGTTGGTCGCCGACTCGGCAAAGAAGTCGGACCACGCGTCGACCAGTCGGACCGGTCGGACTTGTGCACCGATTGGCGGTGCCGCCACCGGAGTGACAGCAATCATGCTGGCGCCGACCAAGGCGATACCAGTCGTGACGTAGGGGCGAAGTGCTTGTTGCATGACACATCTCCTCCGGTTGGGCGTCGGCTGTGACTCACCTCACAGCTGGGTTGGACCATACCTGAGATTCAGCTAAAAAACACCCAAAAATTCACCATGTGCCCAATAAAAACCCTGGTATCCGTGAAATCGGATTAACAATCCGGTATATCGGATGTGCTCAACCGTGGCTCACACCGGTGGAGGCATGCAGCGCCCTGACTCGCGGCTTCCCGGGGATTCGGATTGTCGGACAAACCGTAGGCGCATCACCAGGCTGCGGCCGCTCATCCAGCAGACGGCCGGTCAGCTCAAGAAGTTGGTCACCGCAGTCGCCAGCTCGGGCGAATCCGACGTCGCCAGGTTCTGGTAGGAGCCACCGGACAGCTTCGCAACCGCCTCCCAGGTCTCCCGGTCGGAATCGGAGCCAAAGTCGATGACGTTGACGGCCACCGGCTTGGCCGGGTCATTACTTTGCTTGATGAAATCCTCAAGACCCTGACCGCCCAGCGTCTGGTCGCTATGCGGCCCGGCGGTGATCACCAACACCGAATTCGTTTGCCCAGCGTGGTAATTGGTAAGCGCATCCTTGTAGAGCAGCCGCAGCGTGGTGAACGACACCGCGCCACCGGACGACGCGTGCTGCTTGTCCAGTGCGGCCGTCAGTGCGTCCGATCGGGGCTTGCCGTCGACGGAATCGGACAGTGGGCCCGCCGGCACCTCGCTTCGGCCTTCTTTCCCGTCGAACGTCCACAGCCCGATCACGGAGTTGGGCGGCAGAGCCTTGATCCGGTTGTTAAGCGCAGCAACCACATTGGCCAGTCGGGTCTTGCCGCCTTCATCGGTAATCATCGACTGCTCGAGCATGATAATGGCCGCCGGCCCGCTCGACGGTGTGGTTACGGTATTCGCCAGCGTGGCGCGCATCGAGTCGTCGCCCACCGACAGCGTCGACGGCAACGCCGCGAAACTCGTGACGTCGCTTTTCGGTGGCTTGACCCCTTGCACGCGGAAGCCGGCTTTGGCTAGCTCGGCGAGTTGATCGGACTTGTGCATGAACTGGACGAACGCGCTGGCCGCGGTCTCTTGGTCCTGCGACAGCCACGACCCCTTGAGCAGCACGGCGGGGTAGTCGGCCACCGCGGCCGGGCCCGGCGGCAGCCAGGAGCTCAGCGTGCCGCTAGCGTCGGGCAACGATTCGCCACGCTGGAACAGTTGCTGTTCGGTGGTGACCACCGCGTGCACCGGGGCCGTAGCCGGATCACCCGGCCGCACAAGCACATTCATCGCCTCGGCCAGCGAGTTGTCGGCCAACTTGGGTTGACCGGCGATCAGCGTGCGGACGGCGCCGCTG
>NZ_JBAUZA010000033.1:0-9846 GCF_049585075.1 Mycobacterium sp. | reverse complement strand
CGAAGTACTGCGGGCTGGTCCCGACATTGCGGCGCTGCGAGCGGCCGCTGAGCGGATGCGTGACGCGGTCGCCTACCTAGCCGGGTAGCGGATGAACTGGCTGGGGCTGTGCCTCATCAGACTCAGCGGCCCCATTAGTAAACGTCCGAAGGTTTAGCCACGTCGTCAGATCGATGACACGAGCGATATCAGTACCGCTGCTGGAGTCGGCCTGTAGCGACGTGATATCGCATGCGCATCGCTTTCAAAAACCGTGTCATGGTTGGTTACCGATGCTGGTGTGACTCATGTTGGCAGAGTGACTAGCCACGAGCCCCAAGCCCGCGTCAAACAGTTGCGTAATGCGCCGCGACACGCGCGACACGCCGTGACATGCGCAATCGGGTTAGTTTCCGCTTTTCACGCGGCGTCCGGGCGGCCAGGAGCCTGCGTGCGAGGTGGCTCGTGAGCGCGGGCGACTCGCCAAAACCGCTGGTAGAGCCATTTTCTCCACGTGGAGCCGATCCTTCCGGCCCAGCTGCACAACCTCCGCCAAACGGCGCCTCGGAACAGCCCATCTCGATGCCACACGCTGCACCTTTGTGGATTCAACCAGGGGGGCGGGTTAGATTTCGTCTGGCAGCGTGGGTACGGTCGTCTCCGCTGGCTGGACTACCCAGCTGAGACAAACAAAGATCGATAGCTGTCGATTAGTGATTGAGACGGAGGAATCGTGGCTCTTCCCCAGTTGACCGACGAGCAGCGCGCAGCCGCCTTGGAAAAGGCTGCCGCCGCACGCCGTGCGCGAGCCGAGCTCAAGGATCGGCTGAAGCGCGGTGGCACCAATCTCAAGCAGGTGCTCAAGGATGCTGAGACCAACGAGGTCTTCGGCAAGATGAAGGTTTCTGCGCTGCTGGAGGCGTTGCCGAAGGTTGGCAAGGTCAAGGCGCAGGAAATCATGACCGAGCTCGAGATCGCCCCGACCCGCCGCCTGCGTGGGCTCGGCGATCGTCAGCGCAAGGCCCTGCTGGAAAAGTTCGACTTCTCCTAATCGCCCTCTAGGAGAGTCGGTGAGCGCCGACGGGGGACCGGACGGTGGCTGCGACGAACGTCTTGGGGCTAAGCCTGCAGGACGCGTGGTGGTGCTGTCCGGTCCATCCGCGGTAGGAAAGTCGACGCTGGTCCGTTGCCTGCGGGAGCGGATTTCTGATCTGGTGTTCAGCGTTTCGGCGACCACTCGAGCGCCGCGTGCGGGTGAAGTCGACGGCGTCGACTATCACTTCGTGACCCCGGCCCGCTTCCAGCAGCTGATCGACGACGGCGCCCTGCTGGAATGGGCCGAGATCCACGACGGCCTGCACCGGTCGGGCACCTTGGCCCAGCCGGTCCGCGACGCCACCGCCGCCGGCCACCCGGTGCTGATCGAGGTTGATTTGGCTGGTGCCCGCGCCGTCAAGCAGGCAATGCCGGAGGCGATCAGCGTGTTTCTGGCCCCGCCGAGCTGGGAGGCCTTGGAGGCCCGATTGATCGGCCGGGGGACCGAAACGCCCGGAGTGATCGAACGCCGGCTCGCCACCGCCCGCATCGAACTGGCGGCTCAGAACGACTTCGACGAGGTCGTGGTGAACAGTCAATTGGAGACTGCATGCGCAGAATTGGTATCCTTGCTGGTGGCTCCAGCGCCGGGTACGGCGTGATCCGCCATCAGACTCGAATCATCATCTAGTCGCAGACCGCTCTACGCCACCAGGAGAAAGTCTTAGTGAGTACCTCGAAGACCGACGCGTCATTGGCCGCCGTCCCCGATCAGTTCGATCCGGCATCGGGTGGAATCGGCGCGTATGACACGCCGTTGGGCATCACCAACCCCCCCATCGACGAGCTGCTCGAGCGCGTTTCAAGCAAGTACGCCCTGGTCATCTATGCGGCCAAGCGGGCTCGGCAGATCAACGACTACTACAACCAGCTCGGTGAGGGCATCCTCGAATACGTCGGGCCGCTGGTCGAGCCTGGGCTTCAGGAGAAGCCGCTGTCGATCGCCATGCGAGAGATTCACGGCGACCTGCTCGAGCACACCGAAGGCGAGTAGCGGGATCCAGGCGGGCTTGTGATGAGCCTCTCGGGTGACAAGCGGACAGACCGCAAGCGGATCATCGTCGGCGTCTCCGGAGGTATCGCCGCATACAAGGCCTGCACCGTCGTTCGCCAACTCACCGAGGCGGGCCATCAGGTCCGCGTCATCCCCACCGAATCCGCGCTGCGCTTCGTCGGCGCGGCTACCTTTGAGGCGCTGTCGGGGGAGCCGGTGCACACCGGTGTCTTCGAGGACGTTCCGCAGGTCCCGCACGTTGCGATCGGCCAGGGCGCCGACTTGGTCGTGGTGGCACCGGCGACCGCCGACCTGCTGGCCCGGGCTACCCACGGCCGCGCCGACGACCTGCTGACCGCGACACTGCTCACCGCGCGCTGTCCGGTGTTGTTCGCACCGGCGATGCACACCGAGATGTGGCAGCACCCGGCCACCGTCGAAAACGTGGACACGCTGCGACGGCGCGGCGCCGTGGTGCTGGAACCGGCATCCGGTCGGCTGACGGGTGCGGACAGCGGCGCCGGCCGGCTGCCGGAAGCCGAGGAGATCGTCACGTTCGCCCAGCTGCTGCTGGAACGGCACGACGCGATGCGCTACGACCTGGCGGGGTTCAAGTTACTGGTGACCGCCGGTGGCACCCGCGAGCCGATCGACCCGGTCCGCTTCATCGGCAACCGCAGCTCGGGCAAGCAGGGTTACGCGCTGGCGCGGGTCGCTGCCCAGCGCGGCGCGGAGGTCACGCTGATCGCCGGGCATACCGCTGGGCTCGTCGACCCGGCCGGCGTCGAGGTGGTGCACATCAGCTCGGCTCAACAACTTGCCGACGCCGTGTCCAAGCACGCACCCGACGCCCACGTGCTCGCGATGGCAGCTGCGGTGGCAGATTTCCGGCCCGCACACGTCGCGACCGCCAAGATCAAAAAGGGCGCGGAGGAACCACCGGCCATCGAATTGATCCGCAACGACGACGTGCTCGCCGCAGCGGTGCAGGCCCGGGCGGCCGGGCAGCTACCCGACATGCGGGCGATCGTCGGCTTCGCCGCCGAGACCGGCGACGCGAACGGTGACGTGCTGTTCCACGCTCGGGCCAAGCTGCGTCGCAAGGGCTGTGATCTGTTGGTGGTCAACGCCGTTGGTGAGGGCAAGGCCTTCGAGGTGGACAACAACGACGGCTGGTTGCTGGCATCCGACGGCACCGAGTCGGCGCTGCAGCATGGCTCGAAGACGCTGATGGCCAGTCGTATCGTAGATGCGATCGTCGCGTTCCTGCACGGGGGCGGTGGCTCCGCCACCTAACCCCGTAACATCCAGGGCTGGCCGAGAGCGGCGGGCGGCACGAAGATATAATTTGTCTAACTAACAATTCCACCATTGCTTGGAAGGATGAAGGTGTGAGCGAAAAGGGTCGGCTGTTCACCAGCGAGTCGGTGACCGAAGGACATCCCGACAAGATCTGCGATGCGATCAGCGACTCGGTCCTCGACGCACTGCTGGCGGAGGATCCCCGCTCACGTGTCGCGGTTGAGACGTTGGTGACCACCGGGCAGGTGCACGTGGTCGGTGAGGTGACGACGACGGCGAAGGAAGCGTTCGCCGACATCACTAACACGGTTCGCGCGCGCATCCTCGACATCGGTTACGACTCGTCGGAGAAGGGTTTCGACGGGACCACATGCGGAGTGAACATCGGCATCGGCGCGCAGTCGCCCGACATCGCTCAGGGCGTCAACACCGCCCACGAAGCACGCGTCGAGGGTGCGGCGGACCCGCTGGACTCGCAGGGCGCGGGCGACCAGGGCCTGATGTTCGGCTACGCGATCAATGACACCCCCGAGCTGATGCCACTGCCGATCGCGCTGGCCCACCGGCTGTCGCGGCGGCTGACCGAGGTGCGCAAGAACGGCACGCTGCCCTACTTGCGGCCGGACGGCAAGACGCAGGTCACCATCGAGTACGAGGACGACGTGCCCGTCCGACTGGACACCGTGGTCGTGTCTACCCAGCACGCCGCCGACATCGACTTGGACAAGACACTGGATCCCGACATCCGGGAGCACGTGCTTAAGGCCGTGCTGGCGGACCTTGCTCACGAGACGTTGGATTCATCGGCGACGCGGGTGCTGGTCAACCCGACCGGCAAGTTCGTCCTTGGCGGCCCGATGGGCGACGCCGGCCTGACCGGCCGCAAGATCATCGTGGACACCTATGGCGGCTGGGCCCGCCACGGCGGCGGCGCTTTCTCCGGCAAGGATCCGTCCAAGGTGGACCGTTCCGCAGCGTACGCGATGCGCTGGGTGGCAAAGAACATCGTTGCCGCAGGCCTGGCGGAGCGGGTCGAGGTGCAGGTGGCATACGCGATCGGCAAGGCCGCCCCGGTCGGCCTGTTCATCGAAACCTTTGGTACCGCGATCGTCGACCCGGTCAAGATCGAGAAGATCGTGCCCGAGGTGTTCGACCTGCGGCCCGGCGCGATCATCCGCGACCTCGACCTGCTACGCCCGATCTACGCGCAGACCGCCGCCTACGGGCACTTCGGCCGCACCGACATCGAGCTGCCGTGGGAGCAGCTCAACATGGTCGACGAGCTCAAGCGCGCCATCTAGCGCGACCAGACGCAGCTAGCCCGTGAACTGGTAGTCGTCGAGGTCGAAACGTCGGCTGCGCCAGTACGCCTCGAGCGTGGTCGAGGGCCGCAGTGCCACGTCGCCGTTCTTGTCGAAGTAGTAGCTGTTGGCCACTTGACAGCTGGCCTGCCAGAACACTTGGCGGTGCCGGCGGCGCATGACCTCGGCGAAGTAGCGGGCGTTGGCCTCCTCGGTGACCTCGACCCGGATGGCGTTGCGCTGACGGGCCCGGTTCAGGCATCGCAGCATGTGGTGGGACTGTGCCTCGATCAGCGCGAAGTACGACGATCCGACGTAGCCGTACGGGCCCATCACGCTGAACATGTTGGGGAAGCCGGGAACACTCACGCCCTGGTAGGCCTGCAGCCGATGTTCGTCCCAGAACTTGGCTAGCGACAGGCCGTCGCTCCCGGTGACCGCAAAGGTCGGCATGCTGTCGGAGTCCAACACGTGAAAGCCGGTGGCCAGCACCAGCACATCGACTTCGTGGCTGACGCCGTCGGTGGTGGCCACCGCCGACGGCGTGATCTTGTCGATCGGCTCGGTCACCAGTCGCACGTTGTCGCGGTTGTACGTCGACAAGTAGGTGTTGTGGAAGCCGGGGCGCTTGCAGCCGATCGCGTACTGCGGGGTGAGTTTCTCGCGCACTGCCGGATCCCGGACCTTCCGGCGCAGGTAGGCGCGGCCGACCGATTCCATCCACCTGGCCAGCGGGTACACCGTGAAGTACTGCGCCGGAAGGGGAAAGGTCACCTCGACATAGGCCTGGCTGATCAGCCGCTGAAGCGTTTTCGCGCCGGGCAGGCGCATCGCCCAGTGCACCAGTTTGGGCAGCGGCACGTCGAACTTCGGGAAACACCAGATCGGTGTGCGCTGAAACACCGTGAGCTCTTTGACAATCGGCGCGATCTCGGGAATCAGCTGCACAGCCGAGGCGCCGGTGCCGATCACGGCGACTCGCTTGCCGGTCAGGTCCTGGTTGTGATCCCAGCGGGCGGTGTGCATGATGACGCCGCCGAAGGAGTCGACGCCGTCGATGTCGGGCAGCTTGGGCACGGTCAGCACACCGCTGGCGTTCAACAGGAATCGGGCGGTGACTTCTCCTCCCGGATCGGTGTGCACCCGCCACAGCGCCCGCTCGTCGTCGAACTCAACCGAGAGGACCTTGGTGTTGAACCGGATCTTCGGCCGGATCCCGTACTTGTCGGTGCAATGCTCGGCATACGCCTTCAGTTCTTTGCCCGGTGCGTAGGTCCGCGACCAGTCCGGCCGCTGCTCGAACGAGAACTGGTAGGAGAACGTCGGAATGTCAACGGCGATACCGGGATAGGTGTTCCAGTACCAGGTGCCGCCGACGTCGTCGCCGGCTTCGAGGATCAGGTAATCGTCGAAGCCCGCCTGACCGAGCTTGATTGCGGTGCCGATGCCCGAAAATCCGGCTCCGACGACGAGGCAGTGGTAGTCAGGAGAATCGCCGTTCACGTTACCGACGGTACCGCCTCCTGGTTTTGCGCCCGCTAGTGCAGGGCTGCTTTCAAGGCGGCGAGTCCGCGGTTGGTCGCCTCGGCGGCCGCCGGTATGAGCAGCGCGAAGCTGACGTAGCCGTGCACCAACGTGGGCTCGTTGCTCAGTTCGGCGGGCACACCTGCGGCGTTGAGCAATTCGGCGTAGTAGGCCCCGTCGTCGCGCAGCGGATCATGTTCGGCGGTGCCGATGTAGGCCGGCGGGAGGCCGGAGAGGTCGGCGGCGTTTGCCGGAGCCAGGGTGACCGGCAGTGCGGTCGGCACGCTGATATCGACGCCCGGCAGATACCAGGTCAAAAAGGCGTCGATGACGTCGCGGTCCAGGATCGGCGCGTCGGCGTTCTCGATGAACGACGGCAGCGACAGGTTTGCCGCGATGGTCGGATACCAGAGCAGTTGAAACGCCAGCGCCGGCCCGCCGTTATTGCGGGCCAAGAGCGCCATCACCGCAGCAAGGTTGCCGCCGGCGGAGTCGCCGGCGACGGCAATCCGGTTCGGGTCGCCGCCCAGCTCGCCGGCATGCTCGCCGACCCATTGCAGCGCGGCCCAACAGTCGTCAACGCCGGCCGGGAAGGGGTGTTCCGGGGCGAGCCGGTAGTCGACCGACACCACGATGGCTTCAGCGCCGACGGCGTGTGCACGGGCGACCGGGTCGTGGGTGTCCAGATCACCGAGTGCCCAGCCGCCGCCGTGGTAGAAGACGACGACGGGCAGGGCGCTGTGTTCGGTGACCGGCGGCCAGTAGATGCGGACCGGGATGTCGGTGCGGTCGCCATGCCCGACGATGCGGTTCTCGATGCGCAGGTCAGGCAGCATTTCCGGGGGAACCTGCACCTGGCGCAGTTTCGCGCGCGCGACCTCCACGCCGTCCGCGGCGGTGAAGGTCAGCGGGAACGCGTCGAGGATGGCCTTCAGCGTCGGGTCAATCGCTGGTCGGGTGGTGGTCGGCTCCGTCATGGACCCACCCTATGCAGGGCGGCACGCAGTGCGGCCAGCCCCCGGTCAAGGGCGGCCGTCGCGGCGGGCACCACCCCCGCGTAGCCGACGTAGCCGTGCACCAGGGTCTCGGCGTTGTTCACCTCGACGGGAACGCCAGCGGCCGCGAGCAATTCGCCGTAACGGATCCCGTCGTCGCGCAGCGGGTCATGCCCGGCGACGGCGATGTAGGCGGGCGGCAGCCCGGCCAGGTTCTCGGCGCGTCCCGGTGCCATTCCGGGCGGGGGATCGGACAGGTCGACGTCGCCCGCGTACCAACGCGAAAACGCGGCGATCGCTTCGCTGTTGAGGATGGCCGCGTCGGCGTTTTCGGTGAACGACGGCAGCGACGGGTCCCACAGCGTGGAGGGATACCACAACAGCTGAAATCGGAGTTTGGGGCCACCCGCATCGCGGGCCCGTTGCGCGATCACCGCGGATATCGTGCCGCCCGCGGAGTCGCCGGCCACCGCCAGGCGGCTGGCGTCGGCGTCGAGCTCGCTGCCGTGCTCGGCGACCCATTGCGTTGCGGCCCAGGCATCGTCGACACCGGCGGGGTAGGGATATTCGGGGGCCAGCCGGTAGTCCACCGACACCACCACGACATCGGCGCCCACGGCGTGCTGGCGGCAGGTGCCGTCGTGGGTGTCGAGGTCACCGGCGACAAAGCCGCCGCCGTGGAAGAACACCAGCACTGGCGGTGTGGTGTGATCGGTTGGCGGCCAATAGATTCGGATGTCGATCGGACCGGCCGGCCCGTCGATCGTGCGGTCTTGCACGCGCAGCTCCGGGTGAAAGGACCGCCGCGGCAGATCCCGCAGCCGCTGGCGAGCCACTTCGACTCCCTCGTCAGCGGATAACTGGAACGGGACCGCATCCAGTACCTTCAACAGAATGGGATCAACGGTGGGCACACCGACACCGTACGCATCCCGGATTGTGGTCGGTTGCTGGGTAGCCGCCGGTTGGGTCGGCCTCGGCTACGGGGTGTTTTTGACGGTGACCGCGTTGCGTTCGCCGCCGGGCGCCGAGCTGACCGGACAGTGGCCGGGGCAGCCGGCCTTCAAGGCATTGATGGCGCTGCTGTTGGCGTTCGGCGCGGCCGCACATCCGATCGTCCGCGAGCGGCGTTGGCTGATGCTGGCGTTGGTGTTCTCGGCGGCCGGCGACGCGCTCCTGGCAATCCCGTGGTGGACGGCGTCGTTCGTGCTCGGTCTGGCCGCATTTCTGCTGGCGCACCTGTGTTTTCTGGGTGCGTTACTGCCTCTGGCCAGGTCGTCGGGCCGTTCACGCCCGCGTTTGATCGCCGTCGCCGCGATGTGCGCGGCGTGCGTGGCGCTGCTGGTCTGGTTTTGGCCGCACCTGGGTCGCGACGGGTTGACCGCTCCTGTCACGGTTTACATCGTCGCGTTGGGCGCCATGGTGTGTGCGGCGCTGTTGGCGCAGCTGCCCACAATCTGGACGGCGGTCGGTGCGGTGTTTTTCGCGGGGTCGGACGCGATGATCGGTGTCGGCCGGTTCGTGCTGGGCAATGAGGCGCTGGCCGTACCGATCTGGTGGACCTACGCGGCGGCGCAGATCTTGATCACCGCCGGCTTCTTCTTCGGCCGAGTGTCGGCGAACTCTGCTACACCTGCTGAGTGAGCACGCGGACCAGGCAGACCGCCCCATTCGAGCCAATCGCGCGGGTGCTGCCGATGTTGTCGGTGCCGCATCTGGACCGCGAATTCGACTATCTGGTGGCCGCCGAACAATCCGACGATGCCCAGCCCGGAGTGCGGGTGCGGCTCCGATTCCACGGCAGGCTGGTGGACGGGTTCATCTTGGAGCGTCGCACCGATACCGATCATGTCGGCAAGCTGGCCTGGCTCGACCGAGTGGTGTCCGCTGAGACGGTGCTGACCCCGGAGATCCGTCGGCTGGTCGATGCCGTCGCGGCACGTTACGCCGGAACGCGCGCCGACGTGCTGCGGCTGGCGGTGCCGCCCCGCCACGCCAAAGTGGAACGCGAAAATCCAACGCCACCAACGCTTCCCGATCTAACCGCCATCGACCGGTCCAGCTGGGAGACATACGGCCGCGGCGGGCAATTCCTCACCGCGCTGAGCGAGTCGCGTGCCGCGCGCGCGGTGTGGCAGGCGCTGCCCGGCGAGCAATGGGCGGACCGATTCGCCGAAGCCGCCGCCCAGACGGTGCGGACCGGCCGTGCGGTGTTGGTGATCGTGCCGGATCAGCGCGACGTGGACGCGATGTGGCGCGCGGCGACGACATTGTTTGACGAGACGTGCGTAGTGGCCTTGTCGGCGGGGTTGGGTCCCGCCGCACGCTACCGACGCTGGCTGGCCGCACTGCGGGGCAGCGCACGGTTGGTGATCGGTACTCGCAGTGCGGTATTCGCGCCCCTGGCCGATCTGGGGCTGGTGATGGTGTGGGATGACGGCGACGACACCCTGGCCGAGCCGCGGGCACCGTATCCGCACGCCCGCGAGGTAGCGATGCTGCGCGCCCACCAGATGCGGTGTGCGGCCCTGATCGGCGGCTATGCCCGTACCGCCGAAGCCCACGCGCTGGTGCGCAGCGGGTGGGCGCATGACGTGGTTGCTGCGCGCCCAGTGGTGCGCGCCCGCAGCCCTCGGGTGGTCGCGCTCGACGACGG